>NZ_JBFBCF010000039.1:0-96258 GCF_040683035.1 Streptosporangium sp. NPDC051022
ATCGAGGAGATCAGGCCGTTGACGCAGACCGACTTACCGGCGCCGGTGGCGCCCGCGATGAGCAGGTGGGGCATCTTGGCCAGGTTGGCCACGATCGTGCGGCCCTCGACGTCCTTGCCGAGGCCGACGATCATCGGATGGTGGTCGGCCTGGGCCACCTGCGAGCGCAGGATGTCGCCCAGCGACACCAGGTCCTTGTCGGTGTTCGGGATCTCGACGCCGATCGCGGACTTGCCGGGGATGGGGCTGAGGATCCGTACGTCCGCCGACTTGACGGCGTAGGCGATGTTCCTCGTCAGCGCGGTGACCTTCTCCACCTTGACCGCGGGACCCAGCTCGATCTCGTAGCGCGTCACCGTGGGGCCCCGGGTGAACCCGATCACCTGGGCGTCGATGGAGAACTGCTCCATCACGCTGGTCAGCGCGTTGACCACGACGGTGTTGGCCTTGGTCTGCGGCTTCGGCGCGCTGCCCTGACGCAGGAACTGGATGTCCGGCAGGGTGTAGGAACCGGCCTGCGGGGACAGCACGAGCTGCTCCACCGTGCGCGGCGCCGGCGTCGGGGCGGGCGGCTCGGGGAGAGGCTGGACCGCCGTCGTCCCCTCCCCCGTCTCTCCCGCCTCCCCGGCGTCTCCCGCCGCCGCGGCCGTCTCGGCCAGCCCGGGAACGATCTCCGGGGAGTGGTCGGTGAGCTTGTCCTTCCCCTCGGTGACGAGGGGCGTGTCGTACGGCTTGACGGTGTCGCCGCCGTCCGGCCCCTCGGCGGGCTTCTTCCGCGCGGGCCGCCTGGCCGACCGGCTCGGCCTGGCCGGGGCGTCGCGGTCGAAGAGCATGTGCCTGATCTCGGTCAGCCGCTCCGGGATCCGGTGGACCGGCGTCGCGGTGATCACCAGGACGCCGAAGCCGGACAGGATCAGCAGCAGCGGGATCGTGATGAACGCGGGCAGGATGCTCGCCGGGGGCGCGGAGACGATGAAGCCGACCATGCCGCCCGCGGCCGAGACCTTGTCCATGCCGTCGGAGGGGCCTCCCGACGGGTAGGGCGTGTCGTGCACGACGTGCACGACACCCAGCAGGCCGATCATGAGCGCGGACCACCCGATGCTCATCCGCCCGGTGTCGGCGTTCTGGTCGGGATGGCGCAGCAGACGCCAGGCCAGCAGCGCCAGCAGAACCGGGACCAGCCAGGCCAGCGACCCGAACACCCCGCGCATCGCCGCGTTGACCACTTCGGAGACCGTGCCCGTCGTCTCCCGCCAGAGAATTGCCGCCAGCGCGATCGCCCCGGAGAACACCGCGAGCCCGAGCCCGTCGCGGCGGTGCACCGGATCCAGCTCCCGGGCGTTCTGTCCGAGGGCCCGTGCCGCGCTGCCGACGCCGCCCGCCAGGAGCATCCACACGCCCATGAACAGCTTGCCGATCATGGTGAAGACCCAGCCGATCGGGTCGGGCTGTGCGGGGGCGGGCCTGCGGGCCTGGGGCGCGGGCTTCGCCCGTGCCGTGGTGACCCGCTTCACGGGGGCCGTACGGGACGAGGAAGCCCCGGACCGGCCCGGTGTCCCCTTGGCGGGGGGCTTGCCTGAAGCGCCTTTAGACGTACGGGTGGCCATGCTAGCGAGGCTAACGAGGCGAACGGCGGATGGCGCGTAGGCTCGCCGGGAACCGGACGGCCTTGTCCGGGGCGCTCCGCGGCACCGTACGGCGGACGGGCGAACGGACGGGCGGCGACGAACCGGACAGGCGACGGACCGTACGGCGGCCGGGGAGCCGCCGTACGGTGGGCTGATCAGACCTCGATCACCACGGGAATGATCATCGGGCGGCGGCGGTAGGTGTCGCTCACCCAGCGCCCGACGGTCCTGCGGACCACCCGGCGGATCTGCTGGATGTCCACGACGCCGTCGGCCGCGTTGTCCTCCAGCGCCTTCTCGATCTGCGGGAGGACCTCGACGAGCCGGTCGGGGTCGATGCCCGACCCGCGGGCGTGGATCTCCGGGCCGCCGGTCAGCTTGCCGGTGCCGGTGTCGACGACCACGACGATGGAGATGAAGCCCTCCTCGCCCAGGATCCGCCGATCCTTCAGCGCGAAGTCGGTGACGTCGCCCACCGAGGTGCCGTCCACGTAGACGTACCCGGCGGGCACCGCTCCCACGATCCTCGCCCGGCCGTCGAGCAGGTCCACCACGACGCCGTCCTCGGCGATCACGATGTGGTCCTCCGGCACCCCGGTCAGCGCGGCGAGCTTGGCGTGAGCCCTCAGGTGACGCCACTCGCCGTGCACCGGCATGAAGTTGGACGGCCGGGTCAGGTTGAGCACGTAGAGCAGCTCGCCCGCGGCGGCGTGCCCGGAGACGTGCACCTTCGCGTTGCCCTTGTGCACCACGCGGGCGCCCCAGCGGGTCAGCCCGTTGATCACCTTGTTGACGGCCGTCTCGTTGCCGGGCACCAGCGAGGAGGCCAGCAGCACGGTGTCGCCCTCGGCGATCCGGATCGGGTGGTCGCGGTTGGCCATGCGCGACAGCGCCGCCATCGGCTCGCCCTGGGACCCGGTGCAGATCAGCACCACGTCCTCCGGCGGCCAGCCCTCGATCTCCTTGGAGTCGACGATGACGCCCGGCGACACCCTCAGGTAGCCGAGGTCCCTGGCGACGCCCATGTTGCGGACCATGGAGCGGCCGACCAGCGCGACCTTGCGGCCGTGCTTCTCCGCGGAGTCGATGACCTGCTGGACTCGGTGGATGTGGGAGGCGAAGCTCGCCACGATGATGCGCTTCTCCGCGGTGCGGATCACCTCGTCGATGACCGGGGCGATCTCCCGCTCGCTGGTGACGAAGCCCGGCACCTCGGCGTTGGTCGAGTCCGACATCAGCAGGTCGACGCCCTCGGCGCCGAGCCTGGCGAACCCTCCCAGGTCCGTCAGCCGGCCGTCGCTGGGCAGCTGGTCCATCCGGAAGTCCCCGGTGTGCAGCACGATGCCCGCCGGCGTCCTGACGGCCACGGCCAGCGCGTCCGGGATCGAGTGGTTGACCGCCAGGAACTCGGTCTCGAACGGCCCGAAGCGGCGCCGCTCTCCCTCGACGACCTCGACCTTCACCGGCTGGATGCGGTGCTCGGTGAGCTTCGCCTCGATCAGTGCCAGCGTCAGCCTCGAGCCCACGATCGGGATGTCACGACGCTCCCGGAGGAGGTACGGCACGGCACCGATGTGGTCCTCGTGCGCGTGCGTCAGCACGACCGCCTCGATGTCGTCCAGGCGGTCCCTGATGTACTCGAAGTCGGGCAGGATCAGGTCGACGCCCGGCTGCTCGGGATCGGGGAACAGCACCCCGCAGTCGACGATCAGCAGGCGGCCTTCGTACTCGAAGACCGCCATGTTGCGGCCGATCTCGCCGAGGCCGCCGAGCGCGACGATGCGCAGCGCGCCTTCGGGAAGCTCTGGCGGCGGTCCGAGTTCGGGATGGGGGTGACTCATCCGGTCACACCTCTCTGGTAGGTGACGGCGCTTCCCCGGAGTGTCTGGACTGCTCCCTCGCCGAGCACTCCGACCGTTGGCGCACCGCTATGTCCTCTGTCGCTCAAACTTTCCTTCCTCCCCAATGCGACCGGCGACGGTCGCCACGTTTCCGCTCATGACACAACTCCGTCGGGCAGCTTCACGCCGCCCGCGGCCAAGTCTTCTCTCAGCAGCGCGACCTGCTCCTCCGTGGCCTCGGCCAGGGGCGCCCGCACCGGTCCCGCGGACCGTCCCACCAGGGTCAGCGCCGCCTTCGCCATGATCGCACCACCGGCTCGCATCATGATTCCCGAGACCACGGGCAGCAGCCTGCGGTGGACGGCGAGCGCGCCCGAGACGTCGCCCGAGCGGTACAGCTCCATCATCGTGGCGATCTCCGCGCCCACGACGTGCCCGACGACGCTGACGCACCCCGCGGCCCCGACCGAGACCCACGGCAGGTTGAGCGTGTCGTCACCCGAGTAGAAGGCCAGCCCTGTGGCCGCCATCACCTGCGATCCGGCGAACAGGTCGGCCTTGGCGTCCTTCACCGCGACGATCCGCTCGTGCCGGGCCAGCCGCACGAGAGTACCGGTCTCGATCGGCACGCCGCTGCGGCCCGGGATGTCGTAGAGCATGACCGGCAGGCCCGTGGCGTCGGCCACGGCGGTGAAGTGGCGGTAAAGCCCCTCCTGCGGGGGCTTGCTGTAGTAGGGCGTCACCACCAGGAGGCCGTGGGCCCCGGCGCGCTCGGCGGCCTCGGCCAGCTCGACGCTGTGGCGGGTGTCGTTCGTGCCCGCCCCAGCGACGACGGTGGCGCGGTCGCCGACCTCCTCGACGACGGCGCGCAGCAGGCGCTCCTTCTCCTCGTCCGAGGTGGTCGGGGACTCTCCCGTGGTGCCGCTCACGACGAGGCCGTCGTTGCGCTGCTCGTCCACGAGGTAGGCGGCAAGACGCCGTGCTCCGTCATAGTCGACCGCTCCGTCGCCGGTGAAGGGCGTGACCATGGCGGTCAGCATGCGGCCGAAAGGGGCGTCAGAGGTTCCAGTTGGCGCTGCCATAAACCGAACGCTACCCGGATCCGCAGAAACGGTGGACCTCGCCACCCCGCCCGGTCTCCGTACCCCGGCGGACCCGGGGGCGAACGCTCCCCCGCGCGGCCCTCCGCACACCGCCCGCGCGAGCCCGTGGCGCCGCCGGATGTCGCGAGGGTAAAACGATGAAGAGGCCGCCGATATGTGCTCGGGGGTACACACATCGACGACCTCTGTAGTTGAATCGCGGACTCTTACGCGGGCGTTACACGGTCTCTGAGATATTTTCAGGCGCTTCCCGAGCCCCGCAAAGTTGGAGCTCCAAATTGCCGCCATTACCGTGAGTTGTCCATCGAATACGTCAGGATGGGACGACGCCTGTCGAACTCAGGGATGGACACGTGGCAAGCTCCGATCCGGTCTACCTGCGCGTCGTCGCCGATATCCGCCGCCAGATCGTCGACGGCTCCCTTCCCCCCGGCGCGCCGATCCCCTCCCGCGCCCAGCTGACCCGCAAGTACGGCGTCGGCGAGACGGCCGCCCGCCACGCGCTGCGGGTGCTCGCCGCCGAAGGCCTGATCGTCGGCCGTGTCGGCTCGGGCCACTACGTCAGGGCCAGGCCCGTGCTGCAGCCGCTGCACCGCTGGCGCTATCACGACCACCACGCCCCCTTCGGCACCGACATCCAGTCGCAGGGCACCCGCGCCACCTGGGAGCGGCGGGCCGAACACGCCGAGGCGCCCGCCGACATCGCCCAGCGCCTGCGCCTGGACGACTCCGCGCCCGTGATCCGCGTCCACTACGTCTTCCGCGGCGACGGCAGGCCCGTCCAGCTCGCCACCTCGTACGAGCCCGCCGAGTTCGGCGAGACCGCCTTCGAGGAGAACCCCCGCGGCCTGGTCTCCCGCCTGTCGGCCCTCGGTGTGAAGATCACCGAGATCGTGGAGCAGGTCTACACCCGCGTGCCCCAGCCCGCCGAGAGCGACGTCCTGGCCCTGCCCGCGGGCGTGCACGTCCTGCACGTGGAGCGCACCCACTGGGCCGGTGACCGCCCGGTCGAGACCAGCGACATCGTCATCCCCGGCGACCGTTTCCGCCTGGTCTACAGCCACTCCCCGCAGCCCTGAGCTCGGCGGTCGCGCCGGCCCGCCGTGTCCGGGCGGGCCGGGGCCCAGGCGCCGGGGTACGGCCTCCTCGCGCCCCTCAGGGCGGCCGAGGCTCCGCGGCGGTCAGGATGACGTCCGCGCCGTTCCCGCGTGGGCCGGGGCGGGTGCGCCGAACCAGGTGGACAGGGCCGTCTCCAGCGCGGCCGGATCCACCCGGCCCGCGTCGGCGGCCCAGGCGACGAAGCCGTCGGGCCTCAGGAGCACACCGGCCAGCTCCGGGCGTTCCGGCAGGGCCTCGGCGACCACCTTCACCCTGTCCCGGTGACCGCCGACCAGGGCGCCCAGTTCCCCGGACGGGTCCAGCAGCAGCCCGCCGCCCCCGTGGAGGTGGTCGGCGAGCCTGCTCCCGTCGGCCAGTTCCAGGTCGGGGGCACTGGCGCCGACCAGGGGGTGGTCTCCGGCGAGGTCGTAGCGGTGCCAGACCCCGGAGATCTTCTTGACGAGGTAGGTGGTGCCGGTGACGGTCCCGGCCAGGTCGGCCACCACCGCGCGCAGCGCCCTGGCGTGGGGGTCGGGACGCATCAGTGCGATCTGGGCGCGCGTCCAGTCGAGCACCCAGGCCCCGATGGGGTGGCGTTCGGCGGTGTAGGTGTCCAGCAGTCCCTCGGGGGCCCGGCCGCGCACGGTCGCGGCGAGCTTCCAGCCGAGGTTGACCGCGTCTCCGATGCCGAGGTTCAGCCCCTGGCCGCCGAAGGGCGAATGGACGTGGGCGGCGTCACCGGCCAGCAGCACCCGCCCCATCCGGTAGGTGGTCGCCTGGCGGGCGTTGTCGGTGAAGCGGGTCGCGGTCCTGACCTTGGTCACGACGACCTCCGTCCCGCTGACGTTCCTGATCGCGGCCTGCAGTTCGGCCGCGGTGACGGGGACCGTGCGGTCGGCCGGGGCGCCGCCGAACTCGGCGGTGAGGATACGGCCGGGCATCGGGCCGTGCGCGTAGATCCCGGTGGGGGTGACCTGCCAGCCGGCCCCCAGCTCCTGCGCCCCCTCCATCTCCACCATGGCCTGGTAGGCGGTGATCTCGGGGTCGGTGCCGGGGAAGTCGAACCCGGCGAGTTTGCGCACCGTACTCCTGCCTCCGTCACAGCCCACCAGCCAGCGGCCCCGGACCGGCCCCTCGCTCGTCGCGACCGTCACCCCGTCCGCGTCGGTCTCGAAGCCGGTCAGCTCGACGCCCCGGCGCACCTCGATCCCGAGCTCGGCGGCACGCAGGCCGAGAATCGCCTCCAGCTGCTGCTGGGCGACCAGGCCGACCTCGTCGGCGGGCCCGTGCCCGGTCAGGTCGGGGTCGGACGGGTCGAGCAGGTCGGCGCCGAGCATGATCGCCGCGAAGTGGCCCGCGAACCTCGGCGGCGTCCGGAGGCTCTTTCCCCCGGACTCCCCGGAACCCTCCGCTGAGTTCTCTCCCGAGTTCTCCGCCGAGGATCGCTGCCGCCCGAAGGCGGCGACCCGCGCCATGTTCTCCTCCTGTGCCTTCCGCAACGCGGGCAGCAGGCCGCGCCGGTAGAGCGCCTCCACGCTGGGGGTGGTGAGCGCCCCCGCCTTGACGGTCGGGTCCATCTCGGTCAGCCGCTCCAGCACCACGACCGAGACACCGCCGATCGCCAGCTCGCAGGCCAGCATCAGCCCCACCGGGCCGCCCCCGGCCACCACAACGTCGACGTCGTACGACATGCCACACCCCTCGGAGGTTTCAGTACCGTCGATAAAAACTTACTTCGACTATAAGTTTTTATCAACTATAGTTCCCCCGTGGGCAACGAACCGGGACTCCGCGAGCGGAAGAAACAGCAGACGCGCAAGACGATCTCCGACATGGCCACGGTGCTCTTCGCCCAGCGCGGCTTCGACAACGTCACGGTCGCCGAGGTGGCCGAGGCGGCCAACGTCTCGACGAAAACGGTCTTCAACTACTTCCCCCGCAAGGAAGATCTCTTCCTCGACCGTTTTCCCGAGGCCGCCGAGCTGATCACCAGGGCGATCCGGGAACGACCTCCGGGCGAGGAGCCGCTCACCGCGCTGCGCCGCCTGCTGCTGGAGCTCGTACGGCAGCGCCATCCCCTCTGCGGGCTCGACGAGCGCTACCGGCTCTTCTGGCAGGTCGTACTGGACTCCCCCGCGCTACGGGCACGGGCCAGGGAACTGGTGAACGAACTGGAGAAGCTGCTCGGCTCGCTACTGGCCGAGGCGGCGGACGCCGCCCCCGACGACCCGTGGTCCCGGGTGACCGCCGCCCTGATCGTCTCGGCCTTCCGCACGAGCTACGCCATCGGCGTCGGCAGGATCCTCGCGGGCGACTCCGCCGACGCCGTCATCGGAGACCACACCGCCCTGCTGATCCGCTCCTTCGACACCCTGGAGCGGGCGGTGGCCCCCGGTGCCCCCGACGCCCCCCGCTGACTCCCCACCGACCCACCGACCCACCGATCCCCGCTCCGCGCGGTCATCGGTCGCCGAGACCTGCCCGGACTCCGAAGGTCACCGAGGCGAGATCGTCACCGTCCACCTCCAGCGTCCAGGTGTACCGTCCCGGACCGAGCGGAAGCGAGGGCACGCTGACGGCGAAGCCGGAGTGGATCTCGGGGTTCTCCGCGCGCTCGCGGTCCCGTCCCTCTCCCAGGTCGACGACGAGTGTGCCGCCGAACCTGAGCGCCCCCTCCTCCCCGGCGAAGGGCGTCCTGACGGGTTCTCCGTCGCCGTCGACCAGGCGGAGGGTGAAGGCGTGCTCCGCCTTCGCCTCCTCCCAGGGCACGCGCAGGAATCCGGCGACCGCCATGGGAGGGACCTGCGGCCCGGTCAGCGACCATCCGGCGCCCAGCATGTTGATCTTTCCGGTCGCCCGGTCGACACCGGCCGAGTCGCAGAGCACGAGGAAACCCCGCATCAGCCGGCCGTTCGCACGAGATCCACGTTCACGATCCCGCCCGTCACGCCGCCACCGGTCGCGCGGAGGTGCCCTCCGTCGTCGAGACGGACGCACGCCACGGCGGAGGCCCGCGTCGCGGCTCCCGGATCGACCGGCGAGACGCCCTCCGGGTCGCCCGGCGCGCACACGAAGTGCGTCACGTCGGCACCGATGGCGAGGGCGTAGCGCCGGATCGTGGAAAGGTGGGGATCACCGCCCAGACGTTCGAAATCCGAGATCGCCGGCTGGCTGCGGCTCATGCGCTCGGCGACCTGCGCCTGAGTGAGACCGCGCGCCCGGCGCAACCGGACCAGGCTCCGGATGAGCCGCACGTCACGCTCGACCGCCCGGAGCTCACGCCGCGTCTCGGGGGCGTCCGGATCGATGCCGAGCAGTTCGGCGGTGTGCGGGTCGATCACGATCGGTCTCCTCATATCGGCTTTGCCTTATATTCTGGCCCAGCCGACCGACCGGCCGCCTCCGAGAAACCTCACGGCCCGCGTTCCGCCCCCGTTCCCCTTACCGGGAAACCGGTCCCCTGCCCCGGCTCTCCCGCCACCGCCCCGCCTCCGGGACGCCGTCCGGGACGTTCGCGCGGGTACGGCGCGGCCCGCCCCGGAGGCGGGCCGCGGCGCGAGCGGCACAGGACGCGACAGAGGTGACAGGGGTGACAGGGGGAACCTGACGGAACCGGAGCGGGGGGAGCAGTCCCCTGTCCGGCCCCTATCCGGGCAGCTTCGCGGCCAGAATGTTCAGTTTGTTGACGGCCGGAGGCTTCGCGAAGAGCTTCGGGGTCTGTTCCGTGAGCGCCTCGGCGATCCGGCCGGTCAGGTGGGCCTCGCGGCTCGCCTCGTCGGGGAAGGCGTCGAAAACGGCGAAGGTCGTCGTCCCCAGGCGAATCGCGAACCACGCCGTCGTGCCGGGTTCCGCCTCGGCGAGCGTGAGCCCGTCTTTGAGGAAGCCCTCCACCTCCTCCTCCTTGCCGGGCTTGGCTTCGAGCAGCACGAACAGTCCCAAGGTGACCATGTATCCTCCCGCCGGATCGGCGCAGGTTTCGCCGTCTTCCCCCAGCGTCTCCACCTCATGACCACGGCTACACCGCGTGCTCGCCCGGAGCCTCTAAAAGATCTGTCCGGTCACGCCCGCGCGCCCGAGTCCGCCCGTCTCCGGACCCGCCCGCGTCCCGCCCGTCCGCAGGCCTCCCATGGGCCTCCGTGGGCCTCTGCGGGCCTCTGCGGGCCTCCGCCGTTCGTCCGGGACCGTCCCCTCCCGCGGTGTCCCGTCACTCCCGCGCCCGCGCCCGCAGGACCTCCAGGGCCCTGTCGGCGTGGGAGAGCATGCTGGTCTCGCTGTGGACCACCTCGAGAAGGCGGCGGTCGACGTCGATGACGAAGGTCATCCGGCGGGTGAGGAACGGCCCGACCGCGAAGCTGCGGCGGGCGCCGAGCTTGCGGGCCACGGTGCCGTCCGGGTCGGAGAGCAGCGGGAAGCCCAGCTCGTAGGTCTCGGAGAACAGCCTCTGCCGGGCGACGGCGTCCCGGCTGATCCCCACCGGGGTCGCGCCGACCTCGGTGAACTCCGCCGCCAGGTCCCGGAAGTGGCAGCTCTCCGCCGTGCATCCCGTGGTCATCGCCGCCGGGTAGAAGAACAGCACCACCGGCCCCTTGGCGAGCAGGTCGCTGAGCCGCCGTGCCGTACCGGTCTCGTCGAGGAGTTCGAAATCCTCGACCACGTCTCCGACCGCGAGGCCTCCAGCCACGACATGTCCTCCCTGCGTCGACGAAAGGGCCCGCACCGCTCTCGCCCGCCCGTCCCTGTGAGGGGCGGGAGACGAAAGGCCGGTACCGATCCCATTGTGGGTCCCGCCGTCCGGCGGGGAGCAGCCCCAGGGCGCCATCACCCCGCATTGTCCGCCGGGAAGCCGACGCCGGGAAGGGGGGCACGCGAACATCACCGTCCATTCCCCGGCGCCGAGACCCCCAACCGCTCCGGGGCTCTCGACGACTCCGGAATCGGCCACCCAACAGGTGACGAACGTGACGTGCCGGCCCCCGACGGCACGGAAGAGACCTGACGGCGCGGAAAGGCCCCCGCGCGGCACGGGACCGGAACCGGGACCGGCGCGGCGTGGGAGGGGGCCGGCGACGCGGCGGAGGACCTCAGGAACGTGCCCGCTGGCTCATGGCGACGCACGCGGCCACGGCCAGCGCGGCGCCCACCGTCACCGGCTCGAACGGCTCGCCCAGCAGGAGCCAGGCCCACAGCAGGGTGAGCAGCGGCTGGGCGAGCTGGGTCTGCCCGGCACGGGCGATACCGCCCGCGGCCAGCCCCGCGTACCAGGGAATGAAGCCGAGGAACATCGAGATCAGGCCCACGTAGGCGAACCCGGCCAGTGACGCCGCGTCCGGCCGTACCTGCGTGGTCAGTGCCAGCACGACCGTCACCGGAACGGTGAGCGGGGCGGCGACGACGAGGGCGTAGGAGATCACCCGCCAGCCGGGGGTCTCGCGGGCCAGGCGCCCTCCCTCGGTGTAGCCGACGGCGGCCGACAGCAGCGCCGCGACGAGCAGCAGGTCGGCGCCGGTGACGTGGCCGCCGCCCCGGCCGACGGTGAAGGCGGTGATCGACAGGGCGCCCAGGCCGCAGGCGGCCCAGAACAGCGGTCTGGGCCGCTCCCCGCCCCGCACGACGGCGCAGACGGCGGTGGCCGCGGGCAGCAGCCCGACGACGACCGCGGCGTGCGAGGTGTCGGCACCGCCGTCGAGCGCCAGCCCGCTGAAGATCGGGAATCCGAACACCACCCCGGCCGCGATGACGAGATAGGACCGGAGCCGGGACCGGGGCGGCAGCAGCGGCACCCTCGCCACCAGCAGGAACACCAGCGCCGCGGCGGCCGCGATCACGGCGCGCCCCACCGCCACGAGATAGGGGTCGAACCCCTCCATCGCGAAGACCGTCGCCGGGAAGGACCCGGAGAACGACAGCACTCCGAGACCGGCGAGGAGGGTGCCGCGCCACGCCGCACTCCCCGGTGCCGCACTCCCCGATGACGTATTCCCCGGTGACGCGCTCCCGGGCGGGGCGGTCCCTGAGATCACGGTCCCCGGGCGGGCGGAGAGGATCGCTACTCGACCCGAATGGATAGCGCTATCATCATTCTTCATGAATGACGATAGCAGTATCGTCCGTTTGGCGGCCATCCTCCGGGACCAGGCGGACCGGCTGCGTCCGGGCGACAGACTGCCGTCGAGCCGGGAGCTGATGCGGGTCCACGGCGTGAGCCCGGTGACCGTGTCCCGGGCGCTGGGCAGGCTCGCCGCCGAGGGGCGGGTGGTCATCAGGCCGGGGAGCGGGACCTACGTCGCCCCCGCCGTCGCGCGGGCCGACACATCGGCGGACCTGTCCTGGCAGACGGTCGCACTCGGCGACCGGGTGATCGACGACACCGAGGTGAGCGTCCTGCTGACTCCCCCGCCCGAGGGGGTCATCCCGCTCACCGGCGGCTACCTCAACCCGGTCCTGTGCCCCGCGAAGGCCCTGTCCGGCGCGGCCTGCCGGGCGCTGCGGCGTCCCGGCGTCTGGGAGATGCCACCCCTGACCGGGCTCGCCGAGCTGCGCAGGTGGTTCGCGCACGAGGTCGGCGGCGACGTCACCCCCTCGGACGCCCTCGTCGTCAGCGGGGGCCAGTCCGCCCTCACCCACACCCTGCGCGCCCTCTCCGCGCCGGGCACGCCCGTGCTGGTCGAGACCCCGACCTATCCGGGTGTGCTCGCCGCCGCCCGCACCGCCGGGGTGCGGGCGACGGCCGTACCCATGGACCGGGACGGGGTGCGGCCCGAGCTTCTCGCCGAGGCGTTCGCCGTCACGGGCGCGCGGGTCTTCTACTGCCAGCCCACCCTGCACAACCCCACCGGCGCGACGCTCCCCCTCGAACGGCGGCGGCAGGTGCTCGCGATCGCGCGGGCGGCGGGAGCGTTCGTCGTCGAGGACGACTACGCCAGATACTTCACGACGGCCCCGGTTCCGCCGCCGCTGGCCGCGCTGGACACCCACGGCACCGTCGTGCACGTCAACTCGCTCACCAAGGTCCTGTCGCCCAACATGCGCGTCGCGGGCGTCGTCGCCCGCGGCCCCGCCGCGCGACGGCTGCGGGCGAGCCAGATCGTGGAGTCGTTCTTCGTCGCCAGGCCCCTGCAGGAGACGGCGCTGGAGTTCGTCGGCTCGCCCGCCTGGGGGCGCCATCTGAGCACGCTGACCACCGAGCTCACGGCCCGCCGCGACGCCCTCGCCGCCGCGCTGACCTCCCTGGCGCCCGCCGCCGAGATCCACCTCATTCCCGCGGGCGGCCTGCACCTGTGGGTACGGCTGCCGCCCGACCTGGACGAGGACGCCGTGGTCGAGACGGCGAGACGGGCGGGCGTCCTGGTCAGCCAGGGACGCATCTACTACCCGGCCGAACCCCCGGGCCCCAGGATCCGGGTGACCCACTCGGCGGCCGTCCACCTGGCGGAGCTGGGCGAGGGGGTCCGGCGGCTGGCGACGGCGCTGGAGACGGTGATGGAGACGTCTCCGGGGGGAGGCGGCTCACGCACCCTTCCGTGAGCCTTCCCTGAGCCTTCCGTGAGCCTTCCGTGAGCCTTCCGTGAGCGCGGGAACCCCGCTGACATGCGGGGATTCGCCGTTCGACACCGTCGAAACGGCTGTGTAGGTGTCTGGAAAAACACAACCTCCTACTGCCGTACAGTGGTTTCGGAGCCGTACAGTGGTTTCGAAGAGGTGAATGACCCATGAGCAACCCTTCCGACCTGGTGTGCGACTTCGTGAACACCTACGACGTGGAGAGCGGCACCGACTCGATCCCGTCGCCCGCCGCGCTGACCGCCTGGCTCGGCAGGCGCGACCTCATCGGGCCGGGCGACACCGCGGGCGACACCGACGTGATCATGGCCGCCGACCTTCGCGAGTCGCTGCGCGCGGCGCTGCGCCACAACCACGACCGCGACCAGGAGGCGGGATCGCCCCAATCGTTCGCGACACTCCCGTTGCGGGTCACCCTGACGGCGGCCGGCCCGGTCCTCGAACCGGTCTCGACGGGGGTGCCCGGCGGGCTGGCCAGAATCGCGGCCGCCGTGATGAGCGCGCACGCCGACGGCATGTGGCCGAGGCTCAAGGTCTGCACGGAGAGCACCTGCCAGTGGGCCTTCGTCGACTCCTCCAAGAACCGCTCACGCTCTTGGTGCTCGATGAAAGTGTGCGGCAATCGCACCAAGACCAGGGCATACCGGGCGCGCCGTCAGACCGAGACATAGCCACGTCATCTCCGAGTCGGATTCCCCGATACGGTGTAGGGGCTGCCTCACGGATCCACCCGCCTGATGCCCGCTCGCGTGGCACGAGACTCGCGAGGCGGCGTGTTCAAGGCGACGGCAGACGGCAGAGAAGGAGCGGGCCTAGATGGCAGACGTAGGCGTGCGGGCGGCTCGGCACGATGATGTCGCCGCGGTGGCGAGCACCCAGATCCGCGCCTGGAAGTACGGATACCGGGATTTCCTTCCCGAAGGGCCGCTGGAGCAGATGACCGGCGCCGCGGCCGAGGACCTCTGGCGGCGGCAGTGGGACGAGGCGATCGTCTCCCCTCCCAGCCGCCGTCACCGGGTGCTGGTCGCGGTCGAGCGGGTCATCCTGGACACTGACGCCTTCCCCGCCCTCGGTCCCGGCGGCATCGAGGCCGCCGCGGCGTCCCGGGGCTCGGAGCGGGTCGTCGGGCTGGCCTCGCACGCCCCCACCGAGGACCCCGACCTCGACCCGACCACGACCGGCGAGATGCTCACCTTCCTCGTGGACCCCGACCACGTCCGGCGCGGCCACGGCAGCCGCCTGCTGAACGCCACGGTCGACCACCTCAGAGAAGACGGCTACCACACCATCGTGACCTGGGCCTTCGCCGACAACTACGCGCTGCTGGGGTTCCTGGAGTCAGCGGGCTGGGGCGAGGACGGCGCCGAGCGGGTGCTGCACATCGGCCGCTCCGTGCGGATGGTCCGCCTGGCCACCGACATCAGCTAGACCCGGAGAGGAAGCTCGCAACGCCATGGCCACCCCGAGCCAGTGGATCGCCGGAGCTCGTCCGCGCACCCTCCCCGCCGCCGTCGTCCCGGTCGCCGTCGGCACCGGCGCCGCGATCGGCCACGGCGGCGCGGTGTGGTGGCGGGCCCTGCTCGCCCTGTTCGTGGCGCTCGCACTGCAGGTGGGCGTGAACTACGCCAACGACTACAGCGACGGCGTGCGCGGCACCGACGACGAGCGGGTCGGCCCGATGCGCCTGGTCGGCTCGAAGGCCGCGGCGCCCCACGAGGTGCTCGCCGCGGCCTTCGGCTGCTTCCTGGCCGCGGCCGTGGCCGGGCTGGTCCTGGTCGTGGCCACCGGGGCATGGTGGTTGCTGCTGATCGGCGCGGCCTCGATCGCGGCGGCCTGGTTCTACACCGGGGGCTCACGGCCGTACGGCTACCGCGCGCTCGGCGAGATCTCGGTGTTCGTGTTCTTCGGCCTGGTCGCGGTGGCGGGCACCACGTTCGTGCAGCTCGAATCGCTGCCGTGGACGGCGCTCGTGGCCTCGGTCCCGGTGGGCCTGCTGGCCTGCGCGATGCTGGTGGTCAACAACCTGCGCGACATCGTGACCGACGGCCCGGCGGGCAAGCGCACCATGGCCGTGGTGCTCGGCGACAGCCGGACCCGCACCCTCTACACCCTCTGCCTGGTGCTGCCGCTGGCCGTCGCGCTGGCCATGGCGCCGTGGCAGCCGTTCACCGCGCTGGCCGTACTCGCCGCCCCTCTCGCGCTCGCCCCGGTCAAGGCCGTCAGGGAGGGCGCCACCGGCCCCGCGCTGATCGCGACGCTCCAGCAGACCGGCCGTTTCCAGCTCGTCTACGGCCTGCTGTTCACCGTCGGCCTCGCCCTGAACGCCCTCTGACCTTCTCCCTCCGTCCTCGCTGACTTCTCCCCTTCCCGTTTCCCCGCCCTCCCGTTTCCCCGCCCCCGTTGACATCCTCCTCGCCCGCTCTGGCCGACGTCCTCCTCACCCTGAACGCCGGCGGCATCGCCCCGGGCACCGGATCCTCCACGGCACCGGTACGGCGGGCGCCGGCGCGAACCTCGCCGGTGCCGGTGAGCGGCGCGCGGCCCGGTGAACCGGCGGCTCGGTGAACCGGCGGCTCGGTGGAGCCGGTTTCGGGCATCGTGCGCGGCAGAGTCTCCTGGCGCATAGCCTGGGCCCGTGGGCGAGCCTGACACGCCTTCTGGATCGCCCTCACAGGGCTTGCGTGACGCCCCCCCATGAGGCGTCTTCGCGGATGTTCCCGCAGGTCAGAGGCTCACGATGGGAAAGCGCGCGGAGCCGCCCCGGGTAACGATCACTTTGGAGGCCGTCACAGGCCGGGACGTCCAGGCTCGTGTTCTCCGACAACGGGAGCACGCCTTCCGCTTTGGTTCACTGAACGTGAATGTCCAAGGCAGAGTTGGAGGCGTCGTGGCCGTCGAGCAACGCGGGATCGAGCTGGTCTCGCCGTCGGAGAGGTATGGCAGACCGCGTGATCTGCTGTTCCTCTGGACCGGCACCACCTTGGGCATCTTCACCCTGGTCTACGGAACGGTCGTCGTCTCCCTCGGCCTGAGCTTCCCGCAGGCCGTGCTGGCCATCGTGATCGGCAACCTGCTGTCCTTCCCGCTGGTCGGCCTGACCAGCCTGCAGGGCCCGGCCGTCGGCACCTCGACGATGGCGGTCTCCCGCGCCGCGTTCGGCCCGAAGGGTGCCCGGGTGCTCAGCTTCTTCGGCTGGATCAACATGGTCGGTTTCGAGGCGGGCGGCATGGTGCTGATCACCTTCGCCTCCCTCGCCCTGCTCGACCAGGCCGGGATCGCCGGCCAGAGCGCGGGCCTGAAGATCGGCGTGATCGTCGTGGCGGCGCTCATCCAGCTCGTGCTGCCTCTCATCGGGCACGCCGCCGTGATGAAGGCGCAGAAGTACTTCACCTGGGTGTTCGTCGCGATGTTCGCCGTCATGGCCGCGCTCATCGGGCCCAAGGTGCAGGTCGCCTCGTCCGGCGGGGCAGACTTCGCCACCTTCACCATCGCGGTCGCGCTGGTCATGTCGTGCGGCGGCCTGTCGTGGGCCCCGCTGGGCAGCGACTACTCGCGTTACCTGCCCGCCTCCTCCAGCAAGAAGGCCGTCTTCGGCTACGCGGCGCTGGGCGGGCTGGTGCCGTACATCCTGCTGATGACGCTCGGCGCGGCCGTCGCCACCGTGGTCAAGGACGCGGGCGACCCCATCTCGGGACTGCCCGGCGCGCTGCCCTCCTGGTTCGTGGTCCCCTACCTGCTGCTGGCGATCGTCACGCTGTTCGCGGTGAACACCACCGACCTCTACTCCTCCGGCCTGAACCTCCAGGCGTCCGGGATCAGGCTGAACCGCTCCGCCGCGGTCGTGCTCGACCTGGTGATCTGCGTGGCGATCACCTGCGTGGCGGTGTTCTCCGACTCCTTCAACACGATGCTCAACACCTTCCTCGGCCTGCTGATCCTCTGGCTGGCCCCGTGGGCGGGCATCTACCTGACCGACTGGCTGCGTCGCAGGGGGTCCTACGACGCCCAGGGCCTGTTCACCGAGGGCGGGCCGTACCACGGCAGCGGCGGCATCCGCTGGAACGGCATCGTCGCGCAGGTCGCGGGCATGATCGCGGCAGCGCTCTGGATCAACTCGACGGCCTTCACCGGACCGCTCTCCCAGGCGACCGGCGGTTCCGACTTCAGCATCTTCGCCGGGTTCGCCGTGGCCGGCCTGGTGTACGCCGCCCTCGACCGCCGTCCCGTCCCCGTCCCCGTCGCCGCCTGACCCTCTCCGGCCGGACCCCGCCCCGGCCGGACCCCGCCCACCTGGACCCGACCCGACTGGAAAGGCCCGCAGCGAAAATGGCCGACCGCGCCCTGCTCGACGTCGCGTACGGACGACGTCCCGCCGACACGATCATCACCAACGGAACCCTGGTCAACGTGCTGACCGGTGAGACCTACCCCGCCGAGATCGGCATCAGCGGCACCCGGATCGCCGTCGTCGGCCCCGACCTCCCCCGCGGCTCCGAGACGAAGATCATCGATGCCGGGGGCGGCTACCTCGTCCCCGGTCTGATCGACGGCCACCTGCACATCGAGTGCAGCAAGCTCTCCGTGACCAGCTTCGCCGACCTGGTCGTCCCGTACGGCACCACCAGCGTCGTCTCCGGCCTGGACCAGATCCTCGTGGTCGACGGCCTGCCCGGCGTGCGGGGCTTCCTGGACGAGGCCGCGGCGACCGGCATGCGCGTCTGGTGGGGCGCCCCCGCCAAGGCCCCCTACACCGTCCCCGAGTCGACCGTCGGGCACACCTTCGGCCCCGACGAGCACCGCCAGGCCCACGAGTGGCCCGAGTGCGTCGGCATCTGGGAGACCGTGCAGGAGTTCGTCGAACACGGCGACGAGGCCGTCCTGGAGGCGCTCGACCTGGCCGAACGGCACCGGCTGCCCGTCTTCGGCTGCGCCCCGCTGTCGGACCCGCGCCGCATCAGCGGCCTGGCCGCGGCCGGGATCCGGCTGGACCACGAGTCGTACTCCGCGGAGGAGACACTGGAGAAGCTCCGCCGGGGCATCTACGCCATCGTGCGCGAGTCCAGCGTCGCCCACTTCCTGGAGGAGAACATCAAGGTGGTCTCCCAGGTCGGCGCGCGCCGGGTGGCCTTCTGCACCGACGACGTGCACGCCGCGGACGTGCTCGCCGGCGGCCACATGGACAAGCTGGTCCGGATGGCGGTCAAGGCGGGCGTCGACCCGGTGACCGCGATCCAGATGGCCACGGTCAACTGCGCGGAGATGTACCGGATCGACCACCTGGTCGGCAGCATCGCCCCGGGCCGGTTCGCCGACGTGCTGATCGTGGACGACCTGGCGGACTTCCGGGTGCGCGAGGTCGTGGCCGGAGGCTCGCTGGTCGCCAGGGACAGCTCGATGATCACCCCCACCGTGCCGCCCTCCCGCGGAACGGTGCGCCCCTTCCCGGTCCCCGAGCTGACCGCCGACGACATCGTGCTCCGCGTCCCCGACGAGGCCACCGGCGCCGCCACGGTCACCGCGCTGGCCATGCGGATGAGCCCCGAGCAGGTCTTCGTCCGCAAGCGGCACGACGTCACGCTCCCCGTCACCGGCGGGATCGTGGAGCCGTCCGTCGAGCAGGACGCGCTCTACATCACGGTCGTCGAGCGGTACGGCAAGACCGCCAACCGGCCGGTCGCCCTGGTCAACGGCTTCGGCATCACCAGGGGCGCGATCGCGACCAGCGCCGCCCCCGACGACAACAACATCATCTGCGTCGGCGCCTCCCGCTCCGACATGGCCATCGCCGTCAACGAGGTCGCCAGGGCCGGTGGCGGTCAGGTCGTCGTCGTGGACGGCGAGGTCCTGCGGCTGCTGCCGCTGCCGGTCGGCGGCATCGTCTCCGACCTGCCCGCGCGGGAGATGGCCGAGGCCGAGAGCGCCCTGGACGACCTGGCCCGCGAGCTGGGCTGCGCGCTGCCCGCGCCGCTGATGTATCTCTTCTTCCTGTCGATCACCGCGATCCCCGACTACGCCATCACCGACCTCGGCCTCGTCGACTGCGTCAAACTTGAGGTCGTCGACCCGATTCTCTCCTGGAGCCAGGCATGACGGACTTCATCGCGGGGCTGCCCAAGTGTGAGCTCCACCTGCACATCGAGGGCACCCTCGAACCGGAGCTCAAGTTCGAGCTCGCCGAGCGCAACCGCATCGAGCTGCCCTACGCCTCCGTCGAGGAGATCAAGGCGGCCTACTCCTTCAACGACCTGCCCTCGTTCCTGAAGATCTACTACGAGGGCATGGAGGTGCTGCGCACCGAGCCCGACTTCTACGACCTGGCCATGGCCTACCTGCGCAAGGCCGCCTCGCAGAACGTCCGCTACGCGGAGATCTTCTTCGACCCGCAGGCCCACACCTCGCGCGGCGTGCCGTTCGACATCGTGATCCGCGGCCTGCGCCGCGCGCTCATCGACGCCGAGAACCAGCTCGGGATCAAGGCGCAGCTCATCATGTGCTTCCTGCGCGACTTCCAGGCGGAGTACGCCATGGCGACGCTGCTGGAGTCCCTGCCGTACCGCGAGTGGATCGTGGGCGTCGGCCTCGACTCCGACGAGAAGGGCAACCCGCCGGTCAAGTTCAAGGCCGTCTACGAGCGGGCCAGGCAGGAGGGCTACCTGCTGACGATGCACTGCGACGTCGACCAGGAGAACTCGACCGAGCACATCCGCCAGGCCATCGAGGAGATCGGCGTCAACCGCATCGACCACGGCGTCAACTCCCTGGAGGACCCGGCGCTCGTCGAGGCGATCCGCGTCAAGGGGCTGGGGCTGACCGTGTGCCCGATCTCCAACGGTTACGTGACCGACTCGATGAAGGCCGACGCCATCCGCCGGATGCTCGACCTCGGCCTGCGCGTGACCGTCAACTCCGACGACCCGGCCTACTTCACGGGCTACGTCCAGGAGAACCTGGTCGCCCTCGCCGAGGCGCTCTCGCTCTCCAAGGAGGACCTCGTCCAGCTGGAGCGCAACGCCTTCGAGATCACCTGGCTGCCCCGCCACGTGAAGGACGCCTACCTCGCCGAGCTGGACGCCTACGCCGCCCGCTGAGCCGGTCGCCGAGCCGGTCCCGGCCGCTCCGCGCCGTGGAGAACCCGCCGCCGGCCACGCCGGTGGCGGGCCGCCCAACAGGGCACATACCGCGGAAGGCGCCGTAAGCCGGCTCTTGGCCGGTGTCGTGGAACGGGTCGTAAGCCGACTCTTGGCCGGCTCTCACCCGATCCTCATACTCCCCTCCTAGGTTGTCGGCCAGACCGAGAACCTGGGAGGAACGGACGATGGGACACGACCACGAGGGGCAGCGGGTCAGCCGCAGGACGGCGCTGGCCGGAATCGGCGCGGTCGGCCTGGGCGCGCTCCTCGCCGCCTGTGGCAACGAGGCGGGCGGCACCTCCACGGTGACCACCTCCACCGGGGCGACCGCGTCGATCACGCCGCGGACGGCGACGAGCGCGAGTACGGCGGACCTGTTCGCGGACGCCAACACGTGCGTGCTGACGGAGTCGACGACCCAGGGGCCGTACTACTTCGACGCGGACAAGATCCGCAGCGACATCCGCGAGGACCGGCAGGGCACCCGGCTGAAGGTCGCCATCAAGGTGCAGGACAGCGAGACGTGCAAGCCGCTGCCCGACGCGGTGGTCGAGATCTGGCACTGCGACGCCGGAGGCATCTACTCCGGCGCCGAGGCGCTGTCGTCCGGGCAGGGCGGCCCCGGAGGCGGCCCGGGAGGCGGCACGCCCCCTTCCGGTGGCCCCGGAGGACCCGGCGGCCCGACGCCCGGCGCGCGGCCCACGGGTGCTCCCGGCCAGGGCGGCCCGTCCGGAGGCCCGGGTGGAGGCCCGGGTGGGGGCGGCGCGAACGACGGGATGGGCGATCTCACCCCGGCCGACGACAAACGCTACCTGCGCGGCGCACAGGTCACCGATTCCCGGGGAACCGTACAGTTCACCACCATCTGGCCGGGCTGGTACCGGGGCCGGACCGTCCACATCCACGTGATGGTGCACGTCGGCGACGCCCGGGTGCTGACCACCCAGCTGATGTTCGACGAGAGCCTCAACACGAAGGTCTTCGCGGCCGCGCCGTACAGCGAGCACACCGGCCGCGACACCCTCAACGACAACGACTCCATCTACCGGCCCGCCATGCTCATGAAGGTCACCGAGGACGGCGACGGCCACACCGGAGCCATCGTCCTGTCCGCCGACTCCGACAAGAACGGTAAATGATCCTCTCCTGCGGCCGGGAAACCGGCGCGCCTCTCCGGAGACCCGGCGCCCCCGTCACCGGCACGTCCCGGAGAACCCCGGAAGACGGGGCTAACGCATCCTGAGGGCCAGCAGGAAGTCGACGCGTTCGTCCAGGGAGGTGAGCGACCTGCCGGTCAGCTCCTCGATCCGCTTCAACCGGTAGCGCAACGTGTTGACGTGGACGTGGAGCCGGTCGGCGGTCGAGGCCCACGAGCCCGACTCTCCCAGGAACGTCTCCAGCGTCTCCACGAGGTCCGTCTGGTGGGCCGCGTCGTACTCCTCCAGCGCGCCGAGCAGCCGGGTCCGGAACGAACGCCGCAGCTCCCCCGGGATGGCGGCGATCAGTGAGCGGTGGGAGCTGACGTCGGCGCCGGTGATCGCCGAAACCCGGCCCTCGCCCAGCTCGGCCAGGGTGCGGGCGTGTCTGGCCTCCTCGATCAGGCTGCTCAGCGCGGCCGGGCCGCTGGTCACGCTGCTGATGCCGATCGTGATGCGGGCCTCGCCCAGACCGGCCTCCAGGGTGGCCGCCCCGGCCAGCAGGTGGGAGGTCAGCTCGGCGGCGGTGTTGCCCGCCAGCGGGACCAGCGCGACGGCCTGGCCGCCCACCGCGGTCGCCACCCCGGGGGCCAGCGGCCGCAGCAGCTCGTCGAGCACCGCGACGCCCACCTCGTCGGCCCGTTCGACCCCCTCGACCGCGAGCGCCACGGCCAGCAGGCCGTCCTCGGTCTCGATGTGCAGGGTGTGCAGCCGGGAGACCACGCCCGGAAGGTCCGCGTCGCCCGAGGCCAGCAGGGCGAGAAGCTGGTCCAGCACCCGGCGCTCGATGCGGTGCGCCGCCTCCAGGCGGGAGCGTTCGAGTGCCACCAGCGCGGCCAGCTCCACGATCAGGTCCTCGTGTTCACCGCCCGCCCTGACCTGCTCTCCGGCGTAGGCCAGGAACCAGTTGGCGATCCGGTGGGGCACTCCCCTGCTGACCGGGAACACCGACAGCACGCTGCCGTCGGGCTGCGGGGCCGTACCGGGGAGGAACCGGGCCGACAGGAACGCGTGCGCCAGCCGCTCACCGGCCCCCTCGGGCAGCGGCTGGGAGCCAACGACCACCCGGCCCGTCGCCGACATCACCCAGCAGGGCACGTCCAGCTCCCCCGCCACCGTGGTGACGACCTTGCTCAGGCTGCCGCCGTCCACGAGCGTGCTGGCCAGCCTTCTGCGGGAGCCGTACGGCCGGCTCGGCGCGGAGCCGAACTCCTCGATCAGGGCGCGCAGCACGTGTTCGGTGAGCGTGCCGAAGGAGACCTCCACGCCGAGGGCGAGCATCGGCAGCCCGGCGTCGGCGCAGGCGTCGATGAGGTCGGCGGGCGGGACCTTGAGCGCGGTGCCGGAGCAGAGCGCGGCGACCCTGGCCTCGACCAGCGCGGCCACGAAACGCCTGGCGGACTCCGGACCGTCATGCCAGGTCAGCTCGGTGAGGACGAGCTCGGCGGGCTTGAGGAAGCGGCCCGGCTCGATGAGGTCGGTGGTCGAGATGCCACGGACCCGGCGATCGAGCAGATCGTGACCGGTGAGGACCTTCAAGCCCAGGTGATCGACCTGGCACAGGTCCCGCAGGCGCATACTCGTAAGGTTAGCCGCAGCTCAGATCGGCCATGACTCCCGCCGCCAGGCGGCGTCCCAGAACAGCCACTCGTAGCGGGCGGTGGTCAGCGCGTGCGCGCACAGCCTCTCCCTCTCGGTCTCGGGCAGCGTGGCGGCCACCTCGTCGAGCAGGTCGAGCACCCCGGCGACGGTCTCCTGGTAGTGCTCGCTGCCGTAGGTCTCGATCCACCAGGCGTAGAGCGGGTCGGGCGACGACTGCTTCAGCAGCGCCTCGCCCACCCTGGCGTAGATCCAGTAACAGGGCACGATCGCGCCCAGCGCCTCGGGGAAGGTGCCCAGGTGGCAGGCGCGCAGCAGGTAGGAACCGTAGCCGACGGTGGTGGGGGTCGCGCCCTCGCGGCGCGCGTCGTCCTCGCCCATGCCGAAGGCGGCCAGCAACTCGACGTGGAGGCTGTGCTCGACCTCGACGGTGCGCGCGGCGTCCCCGGCGAACCGCTGCACCGCGGCCGGGTCGGCGGCCTTCACACCGCACGCCGCCAGCGCACGCGCGTAGTCCGGCAGGAAGTGCGTCTCCTGCACCACGAAGTGCCGGAAGACCTCGCGCGGGAGCGTGCCGTCGGTCAGCCCGGTGAGAAACGGATGAGCCAGGATCTCGCCGTACACACCATCGACCACCTGCCACAACTCATCACGGAACCGGCTCACGCCAGCGATGCTATCGGCATCGTGGCCGCTCAGGAGCGGTACGGGGGTGGTTCGGGGGCGGAGCGCGAAAGCCCGGCCCGCGGACCGGCCGTTGCCGGGCCCGGTGGGACCCCGAGCCCGGTGGAATCCCGGGCCTGGGGGCTCCCGGGCCAGGGGGACTCCCGGACCCAGGGGGCTCCCGAGCCGGCGACGGGTCAGGCGGGGGTTCCCGGCCTACAGGTCCAGCAGGTGCTCCAGGCCGACGGTCAGGCCGGGGGTCTCGCCGATCCGGCGCACGCCCAGCAGCACGCCCGGGGTGAACGAGGCGCGGTTCATGGTGTCGTGACGGATGGTGAGGATCTCCCCGTCACCGCCCAGGAGCACCTCCTGGTGGGCGATCAGCCCGGCCAGCCGTACCGAGTGCACGTGGACGCCGTCCACGTCGGCTCCCCGAGCTCCCTCCAGCTCCGCGCTGGTCGCGTCGGGCATGGGAGCGGCCCCGGCCTTGCGCCGCGCCTCGGCGATCAGCTCGGCCGTACGGCGCGCGGTTCCCGAGGGCGCGTCGGCCTTGTTCGGGTGGTGCAGCTCGACGATCTCGGCGGAGTCGAAGTAGCGGGCGGCCTGCTGGGCGAAGTGCATCATCAGCACGGCCGCGATGCCGAAGTTGGGCGCGATGAGCACGTTGACGCCGGGGTTGGCGTCGAGCATGCCGCGCACGGCGGCCAGGCGCTCGGCGTCGAAGCCGGTGGTCCCGACCACCGCGTGGATGCCGTGGGAGACGCACCATTCGAGGTTGTTCATGACGACGCCGGGGTGGGTGAAGTCGACCACCACCTCGGAGCCCTCAAGGTCCTCGATGGGGTCGTCCTTGTCGACGGCCGCCACGAGCTCCAGATCGTCGGCCGCCTCGACGGCCTTGCACACTTCGATGCCCACGCGCCCGCGGGCGCCGAGAACTCCAACCCTGATCACCCGGCCAGCCTATCCCCATCCACACCCCCGGACCCGACGCAACCCCCTGCCGCGCCCCACCGGAAACCCCGCCCGGCGGAGGCCGTTCACCGCGCCGCGCACCGCTCATCGGCGCCGGCCGGGCACACTCCGCCCCTCGCCGTACCGGTGCCCCGAGGTTCCCCGGATGCGACGGGATCCCGGAGGGAAGCCGGACGTTCCCGGAGGAGTGGGCGCGGGCGGCGGGCGGGAACGTGGAAGGGCCGGTGCCGTGCGGGGGTTCCGCACGGCACCGGCCCTCTCGCGGTGTTCCCGGGAGCCGTCTCAGGCCAGGACCGAGGAGAAGTCCCGGTCGGCGTAGGGGCCGACGACCGCCAGGGTCATGGGCCGCTGCAGGATCTCCCGGGCCAGTTCCCGGGTCTCGTCGAGGGTGACGGCCTCGATGCGGCCGAGCACCTCGTCGACCGACATCAGCTGCTCGTGCACCAGCTCGCTCTTGCCGAGCCTGGACATCCGCGAGCCGGTGTCCTCGAGGCCGAGCACGAGACCGCCTCGCATCTGTCCCTTGCCGAGGACGAGTTCCTCCTCGGTGATGCCGTGCGCGATCAGCTGCGCCATCTCGGCCCGCGTCACCTTGAGGACCTCGTCGATCTTCGGCGGCAGGCAGCCGACGTAGATCCCGAACTGGCCGGTGTCGGAGTAGGCGGAGGTGTAGCTGTAGGCGGAGTAGGCCAGCCCGCGCTTCTCCCGGATCTCCTGGAACAGCCGGGACGACATGCCGCCGCCGAACACCGCGTTGAGCACGCCCAGCGCGAACCGGCGGTCGTCGTTACGTGAGAGGGCGGCGGTGCCCAGCACCAGGTTCGCCTGCTCCGTGGGCCGGTCGAGCACCGTGACGCCGGACAGGCAGGCGACCTCCGGGCCGCCGATCCGGGGCGCGACGGGCTGGTCGTCGCCGCCCAGCGCGCCCGCCCGCTCGTAGGCGGCCGCCACCAGCTCGACCACCCGCTCGTGGCTGACGTTGCCCGCGACGGCCACGACCGTGTGCGAGGGCAGGTAGTAGCGGCGGTAGTACTCCACGATCCGGTCCCGGGACAGGGCCTTGATCGATTCGACCGTGCCGAGGATCGGGCGGCCGATCGGCGTGTCGCCGTACAGGGCCGAGGAGAACTGCTCGTGCACGACGTCCGAGGGGTCGTCGTCGTGCATGGCGATCTCTTCGAGGATCACGCCGCGCTCGGCCTCGACGTCCTCCGGGGTGATGAGCGAGGAGGTGATCACATCGGCCATGACGTCGACCGCGAGCTTCAGGTCCTCGTCGAGGACCCGCGCGTAGTAGCAGGTGTACTCCTTGGCGGTGAAGGCGTTGATCTCACCGCCGATGCCCTCGATCGCCGCGGAGATCTCCAGTGCGTCCCGCGTCGGGGTGCCCTTGAACAGCAGGTGCTCAAGGAAGTGGGAGGCCCCCGTGTGCTCGGGGGCCTCGTCCCTCGATCCGATGCCGACCCACATGCCGACCGCGACGGAACGCACGGTCGGCATGGACTCGGTCACCACCCGGAGGCCACCGGGGAGGACGGTGCGCCGCACCACCCCGGCGCCCTCTTTGCCGGGGTGCAGAGTGGTGGTGATCACGAGTTGCGGTCTTCTCCTCCGCGGCTCGCGCCGCCGCCGCTGCTCCGGGTGCGGGTACGGCGCGGCCGCGACGACTCCTCGCGGGGCTTCTCCTCGGCGGGCGCCGAGGACTCCTCCGCGGGGGCGCCGTTCTCGTCCGCCGCCGCGGCCTCCTTCTCGATGACCTCGACGGGAACCAGGGAGAGCTTGCCGCGCGAGTCGATCTCGGCGATCTCCACCTGGATCTTCTCCCCGACGTTCATGACGTCCTCGACGTTCTCGATGCGCTTGCCGCCGTGCAGCTTGCGGATCTGGGAGACGTGCAGGAGGCCGTCCTTGCCCGGCATGAGGGAGATGAAGGCGCCGAAGGCGGCGATCTTGACGACCGTGCCCAGGTAGCGCTCGCCGACCTCCGGCATGTGCGGGTTGGCGATGGCGTTGATCGCCGACCTGGCCGCCTCGGCGGACGGGCCGTCGGTGGCGCCGATGTAGATGGTTCCGTCGTCCTCGATCGTGATCTCGGCGCCGGTGTCGTCCTGGATCTGGTTGATCATCTTGCCCTTCGGGCCGATGACCTCGCCGATCTTGTCGACCGGGACCTTGATCGTGATGATGCGCGGAGCCGTCGCGTTCATCTCCGCCGGGGAGTCGATGGCCTCCTGCATCACGTCGATGATGGCCAGGCGGGCGCCCTTGGCCTGCTTCAGCGCGGCGGCCAGGACCGAGGCGGGGATGCCGTCGAGCTTGGTGTCGAGCTGGAGGGCGGTGATGACGTCCTTGGTGCCGGCGACCTTGAAGTCCATGTCGCCCATGGCGTCCTCGGCGCCGAGGATGTCGGTCAGCGTGACGTACTGGTCGCCCTCGTTGATGAGGCCCATCGCGATGCCCGCGACGATGCCCTTGAGCGGGACGCCCGCGTCGAGCAGCGACATGGTCGAGGCGCAGACCGAGCCCATGGAGGTCGAGCCGTTGGAGCCGAGCGCCTCGGACACCTGACGGATCGCGTAGGGGAACTCCTCGCGGGTCGGCAGGACCGGCAGGAGCGCCCGCTCGGCGAGCGCGCCGTGGCCGATCTCGCGGCGCTTGGGCGAACCGACCCGGCCGGTCTCACCGGTGGAGTAGGGCGGGAAGTTGTAGTTGTGCATGTAGCGCTTGGTGCGCTCGGGGTTGAGCGTGTCGATCATCTGCTCCATGCGGAGCATGTTGAGCGTGGTGATGCCCAGGATCTGGGTCTCGCCGCGCTCGAACAGGGCCGAGCCGTGCACGCGGGGCACGACGTGGACCTCGGCGTTGAGCTGGCGGATGTCCTTGACGCCCCGGCCGTCGATGCGGACGCCCTCGGCGATGACCCGCTCGCGCATGAGCTTCTTGGTCAGCGACCGGAACGCGGGGCCGATCTCCTTCTCCCGGCCCTCGAACTCGGGGGCGACCTTCTCGGCGGCCAGCGCCTTGATCCGCTCGAGCTCGGTCTCGCGCTCCTGCTTGGCGGCGATGGTCAGCGCGGCGGCGAGCTCGCTCTTGACCGCGTTGGCCACGGCCTCCAGGACGTCGTCCTGGTAGTCGAGGAAGACGGGGTACTCGCGGGTCTCCTTGGCGGCCACCTCGGCGATCCTGGCCTGAGCCTCGCAGAGCACCTTGATGAACGGCTTGGAGGCGTCCAGGCCCTGCGCCACGGTCTCCTCGTTCGGCGCGACGGCGCCCTCGGCGATGAGCTTGAGCGTGTCACGGGTGGACTCGGCCTCGACCATCATGATCGCGACGTCACCGTCCTCCAGGACGCGGCCGGCGACCACCATGTCGAAGGTGGCGTTCTCCAGCTCGGAGTGGGTCGGGAAGGCGACCCACTGGCCCTCGATCAGGGCGACGCGCACGCCGCCGATCGGCCCGGAGAAGGGCAGCCCGGCGAGCTGGGTGGACAGGGACGCGGCGTTGATCGCGACCACGTCGTAGAGGTGGTCGGGGTTGAGCGCCATGACGGTGGCGACCACCTGGACCTCGTTGCGCAGCCCCTTGACGAACGACGGGCGCAGCGGCCGGTCGATCAGGCGGCAGGTGAGGATGGCGTCCTCGGAGGGACGGCCCTCACGCCGGAAGAACGAGCCGGGGATGCGGCCCGCGGCGTACATGCGCTCCTCGACGTCGACCGTGAGCGGGAAGAAGTCGAAGTTCTCCTTGGGGCTCTTGGACGCCGTGGTCGCGGACAGGACCATCGTCTCGTCGTCGAGGTGGACGACGGCCGAACCCGCCGCCTGGCGCGCGAGACGCCCGGTCTCGAAGCGGATGGTACGCGTACCGAACGAGCCGTTGTCGATTACGGCTTCACTGCTGTGGACACCCTCCACGGGGGACCTCCTTGTGGGTCGGTCGCCCGCGTCCGCTCAGGCGCACATCTCACGCCTGAGTCGTCTTTCTGCCGGCTCCCCGTAGGTGCAGCGCCGGTCTTCGATCGAAGCGCCCGGTTCCGTATGGCTGATGCCAAGATGACCGGGGGCCACTACCGAGGACCGGCCCTCCGACGCCGTGGGGCGCGCTTGCTGTGCGGACGCGGGGCACTGTCTCGGCTATTCAGTTTGCTCATAGGGACGGCGTGTTCACCGCGCGACGCGCCGACGCCTCCTCTATGAGATGAGGGAGCGGCGCGGACGCCGCTCCCTCACTATTTTATCGGCGCAGACCAAGCCGCTCGATGAGCGAGCGGTAGCGCTCGATGTCCTTGCTCTGCAGGTACTTGAGCAGGCGACGGCGGCGACCGACGAGCAGCAGCAGGCCACGACGGCTGTGGTGGTCGTGCTTGTGCAGCTTCAGGTGCTCGGTGAGCTCGCTGATGCGCTTGCTCAGCAGCGCGATCTGCACCTCGGGCGAACCGGTGTCGGTTTCACCCTTGGCGTACTCGCCGATGATCTGCTTCTTGGCGGCGGTGTCGAGCGACACTTTTCTCCTTGGACTTCTACGGGCACGCGGATCTACAGATGCCCGAACGACCGCGCGTGCCTACAGTCGCCGTGGCGGATCAGCGCCGGGGCTTCGACACCACCGGTTACAGAGCTGACACGCCAGATTACCACCGGGTCTCGGAGTCTCGCACATCCGCGGACGGGCGAGCCGTGACGGCCGGAGGAAAGACCTCGGAGGAGGGGCTCGGAAGACCTCCAGAGGGAGACCTCAGGAGGAGACGACCTCAGGAGGAGGAGACATCCCCCGAGGTGAGGCGGCGGGCCTCGTCGACGTCGGCGTGCATCTGCGCGATGAGCGCCTCGATCGAGTCGAACTTGAGGTTGGCGCGCAGCCGCCGCCCGAAGTCCACGGCCACGTGGGCGCCGTAGAGATCGAGATCGTCGCGGTCGAGCGCGTAGGCCTCGACGGTGCGGGGCACGCCCTCGAAGGTGGGGTTGGTGCCCACGGAGATGGCCGCGGGCCAGCGCTCGCCGCCGTAGACGGCCGGCAGGTTGTTGTTGGAGACGCCCTGCAGCCAGCCGGCGTAGACGCCGTCCGCGGGGATCGCGGTGAACTCGGGCGACTCCACGTTGGCCGTCGGGAAACCGAGCTGCCTGCCGCGCTGGTAGCCGCGGACGACGACGCCCTCGACCCGGTGCGGCCGGCCGAGCGCCACGGCCACGGCCTCCATGTCCCCGGCGGCGAGCCGCTCACGGATGAGCGTCGAGGAGATGGTGTCGCCGTTGCTCACCAGGGGGACCGCCTCCGCCACGAAGTCGTACTTCTCGCCGAGCGTCTGCAGTGTCTCGACGTCACCGGCGGCCTTGTGGCCGAACCGGAAGTTCTCCCCCACCACGACGCCCGCCGCGTGCAGCCGGTCGACCAGCACGGTCTGCACGAACTCGTCCGGGGTCATCTGGGAGAAATCCAGCGTGAACGGCAGCACGCAGACCGCGTCGACGCCGAGCGCGGCGAGCAACTCGGTGCGGTGCCTGGCCGTCGTCAGCCGCGGGGGGTGCGTGCCGGGCCGCACGACCTCCTCGGGATGGGGGTCGAAGGTCACGACCACCGAGGGAAGCCCGAGTTCACCGGCCATCCTCACGGCACGGGCCACCATCTGCTGATGGCCCCGGTGAACCCCGTCGAAGACGCCGATCGTGACGACGGACCTGCCCCAGTCTTCGGGCACGTCGTCCAATCCGTGCCAGCCTCGCACCGTAGCCTCTTCCCGTTGTAGCGGATCGACCCCTAAAGCCTGCCATGCTCCTCGGCTCAGGCTCCAATCGGGGAGCCCAATGGAAAATGACAGGCGACCTGACGGCCTCCGACGAGGCTCAGCGGCGGCCGTTCGGTACGGCACCGCTCCCGGGCGATCGGGCAGCGTGGATGGAAGGAGCAGCCGGTCGGCCGGTCGATCGGGCTGGGCACGTCGCCGGTCAGCACGACGCGCTCACGCCGCGGCGCCCCCGAGCCGTCGTCGATCTCCGGGACCGCCGACAGCAGCGCGTGGGTGTAGGGGTGGGCGGGGGCGGCGTACAGCGCCTCGGCCTCGGCCACCTCGACGACCTCCCCGAGATACATCACCGCGATCCGGTCCGACACGTGCCGCACCACGCCCAGGTCGTGGGCGATGAAGACGTAGGTGAGCCCCAGCTCCTCCTGCAGGTCGGCGAAGAGGTTGAGCACCTGCGCCTGCACCGAGACGTCGAGCGCGGAGACCGGCTCGTCGGCCACCACGAGCTTGGGCGACAGGGCGATGGCCCTGGCGATGCCGATGCGCTGGCGCTGGCCGCCGGAGAACTCGTGCGGGTAGCGGTCGAGGTGGCTCCTGGAGAGGCCGACCAGGTCGAACAGCTCACCGACCCGGGTCCTGATCGCCGCGGCGTCGCCGTGGCCGTGGATCCTGAGCGGCTCGGCGACCGCGTCGCCCGCGGTGCGGCGCGGGTTGAGCGAGGCGTAGGGGTCCTGGAAGACGAGCTGCATGCTCCTGCGGACCGGCCGCAGGCCGCGCCGGGACAGGGAGGTGATGTCCCGCCCGTCGAACTCGACCCTGCCCTCGGTGAGGTCGGTCAGCCGGACCAGGCAGCGGCCGAGCGTGGACTTGCCGCACCCGGACTCGCCGACCACGCCGAGGGTCTCCCCGGTGCGGACCTCCAGCGAGACCCCGTTGACGGCCCGCACGCCCCCGCCGCGCCGGCCACCGCGTGCCCCGAAGTGCTTGACCACGTCGGTGGCCCTGAGCAGGGTGCTCGCCGTCGCGCCGGCCGCTGTGACTCCTGTGACTCCCGGGACTCCCATGACTCCCGTGACCCCCGTGGCCGCCACGCCCGGTGTGCTCGCCGCGCTCGGTGTGTTCGGCGTGTTCGCTGTGTTCACGGGGCGCTCACCGCTCCTCATCCGCCGCGGGGGCGGTCCGTCGTTCCGTGGTGGCGTCCCGGTCGTCCGGTGCGCCGTCGTGCCGGTCGCCCAGCCGGATCCGCTCCCTGTCCTCCTCCGGCAGCCAGCAGGCGTCGAGGTGGCCGGAGGCGCCGGTCAGCGGCGGGACCTCGGCGCAGGCCGCGTGGCGGTGGGCGCAGCGGTCGGCGAACGGGCAGCCGGCGCTCGAGGCCCCGGGGGTGCCGGGGATCGTGGGCAGCCGCCGGACGCGCGGGCCGCCGACCCGGGGCACCGAGTCGAGCAGGCCCCAGGTGTAGGGGTGGCGGGGGGCGTGGAAGACGTCCGTGCGGGGGCCGCGTTCGACGGCGCGCCCGCCGTACATGACCAGGACCTCGTCCGCGATCTCGGAGACCACGCCCATGTCGTGGGTGATCATGACGATGGCCGAGCCGTGGTCGGCGCGCAGGCGGCGCATGAGATCGAGGATCTGCGCCTGCGTGGTGACGTCGAGCGCGGTGGTGGGCTCGTCGGCGATCAGCAGGCCGGGGTTGCACGACAGCGCCATGGCGATGACCACGCGCTGGCGCATGCCGCCGGAGAACTCGTGCGGGTAGGAGTCGACCCGCTTGCCGGGGGACGGGATGCCGACCTCGTCGAGCAGCGTGACCGCGCGGTCGCGGGCGGCCCTCTTGGAGATCTTCTCGTGGGCGCGGATCTGCTCGGCGATCTGCCAGCCGACCGTGTAGACGGGGGTGAGCGCGGTCATCGGGTCCTGGAAGATCATCGCGATCTCCCGGCCCCGTACGGCCCGCATCTCCCGGTCCTTCAGGGCCAGCAGGTCCCGGCCCCGGAAGACGACCTTCCCGGAGATCTCGGCGTTGGGGGTGCGGATGAGGCGGAGCACGCCGAGCATCGACACGCTCTTGCCCGAGCCCGACTCCCCCACCACGCCCAGCACCTCGCCGGGCCGTACCGAGAACGACAGCCCGTCGACGGCGGTGAAGTGACCCGTGCCGGTGCGAAAGCGCACCCGCAGGTCGGTGACCTCGAGAAGCGGTTCGGAGGATGACTGGAGCGGGGATCGGTCAGGCACGGCGCACCCTCGGGTCGAGCCGGGCGTACAGGACGTCCACCACGGCGTTGGCCAGCACGACGAAGAAGGCGGCGTACAGGACCGTGCCCATGATCACGGGCAGGTCCAGGTTCTGCAGCGCCTGGTAGGTGAGCTTGCCGACGCCCGGCAGGCCGAAGACCACCTCGGTGAGCAGCGCCGCGCCGCCGACGAGGGCGCCGAAGTCCAGGCCGAACAGCGAGACGATCGGGATCAGCGAGCAGCGCAGGGCGTGCCTGACCAGGATGCGCCGTTCGGACAGGCCCTTGGCGCGGGCGGTGCGCACGTAGTCCTCGCTCAGCGCCTGGATCAGCTCCCCGCGCAGCAGCCTGGCGTAGATCCCGGCGTACAGCAGGGCCAGGGTCAGCCAGGGCAGCAGCAGGTGCAGCGCCCACTGTCCCGGGCTCTGCGAGAACGGGACGTAGCCGAGCGGCGGCACCCACGAGAAGACCGAGTCGTGCAGTTCCTTCTGGGTGATCAGGTTGACGACCTCGCCCAGCCAGTAGACCGGCAGCGAGACGCCGAAGACGCCCAGCAGCATGACCAGCGGGTCGACCAGCGTGCCGCGCATGGCCCCGGCGAGGGTGCCCATCGCCACGCCCAGCACCATCCAGATCACCGCGGCGCCCACGACGAGCGAGAGCGTGACCGGCACCGCCTGCATGATCTGCGGGATCACCAGCGTGCCCCGGTTCACGAACGAGGTCAGGTCGTGGCTGATGAACAGGTGCTTCATCATCATCAGGTACTGCACGGGCAGCGGCCGGTCAAAGCCGAACGACGCGCGCACCTGCTCCAGCGTGGCCGGGTCGGCGTTCTTGCCCGCGATGCGGGCCGCCGGGTCGACGCCGGGGGTGGCGAAGAAGATCAGGAAGACCAGCACGCTGATCGCGAAGAGGACGAGCACCGCGGCGCCGAAGCGCCGCAGGATGTAGCCGGCCATCAGGCGCCTCCCCGCAGCCGGGCGTTCGGGTCGAGCGCGTCGCGCACGCCGTCGCCGAACACATTGAGCGCCACCGCGGTCAGCGCGACGAACAGACCGGCCGCGACCGTGATCGCCGGCCGGGTGTAGAGCAGGGCCAGGCCGTCGTTGATGATCGTTCCCCAGCTGGCGTCCGGTGACTGGACGCCGACGGACAGGAACGACAGCGCCGACTCGGTGAGCATGTTCAGCGCGGTCATCAGCGGCAGGAAGACCACCACGGTCGGCAGGACGTTCGGCAGCACCTCGCGGCGCATGATCCGCAGGTCGCTCGCGCCCAGGCCGACGGCGGCGTGCAGGAACTCCTTGCCGCGCAGCGCCATCACCTGGCCGCGCAGCGGCCTGGCCACGTAGGGGACGTAGATGAGCGCGATGATGACGATCGGCAGCGCCAGGCTGCCCGCGTCGATGTGGACGGGGCCCAGGTGCAGGCCGCTGGTGAGCAGCACGACCGACAGGCAGATGGCCAGCAGGTAGACCGGGAAGGCCCAGATCACGTCGAAGAACCGCGAGAGCACGGCGTCGATCCAGCCGCCGAAGTATCCGGCGAGCACGCCGAACACGGTGGCCAGCGCGCAGCACAGCAGTGCCGAGGAGAGGCCGATCAGCAGGCTGTTGCGGCCGCCGTACAGGAGTCTGGCCATGACGTCGCGGCCCTGGTTGTCGGCGCCGAGCAGGTAGTGACCGGGGTCGCCGGTCGGGCCGATCGGGGTGACGCCGAGGCCGAGGCCCTCCGTGCTCTGCTGGAGGACCTGGACCTCGCGGCCGTTCACGATCGTGGTGCCGGAGATGTTGGAGACGAACGGGTCGGTGTGCGCGATCGAGCCGGCGTAGACCGGCGCCAGCAGGCAGACGAGCGCGATGAGGAGCAGCCCGGCCCCCGCGGCCAGCGCGGAGCGGTTACGCAGGATCCGGGTCGCGGCCTGCCGCCACGGCCCGGCGCTCGGCCGGACCGGGGCGGCGACGGCAGGGATGGGTCCCGTCTCCTTCACCGTCCCGTTCACCGTGGCACTCATCTACTTGACCCAGAGCTGCGAGATGAGCATGAAGAACTGCTTGTGGAACTGGTAGTTGCCGACCCGGGAGGAGACGAAGTCGATCTGCTTGGGGGTGAACAGCGGGATGATCGGGCTCGCCTTGGTCAGGTCGCGGTCGATCTCGCCCCACTTGACGTTCGCGGCGTTCTTGTCGGTCCGGTCCAGCGTCATGGCCTCGGCCATCCGGGCGTCGACGTCCTTGTCGCAGTAGCCGGAGATGTTGATGCTGGAGTCGCTGCCCGGCCGGAAGGACGCGCACGACAGCAGCACGTGCAGGAAGTCCGAGGCGGCGGGGTAGTCGGCGTACCACTGGGAGACGCTGACCTGGACCTTGTTCTTGCTGTTCTGGATGTAGGTGAAGTGGATGTTCGTCGAGATGACCTTGAGCTTGGCCTGGTAGCCGATCTGCTCCAGGGTGCTGCGGACGTACTCGCCGATCTGCTTGCTGACGTCGTCGTCGGAGACGACCACCGACACCTCCTGGCCGGCGGTGCCCGACTGCTGGACGAGCTGCCTGGCCTTGTCCAGGTCGGGCTTGGGGAAGTCGCAGAAGTCGGCGTGGCCGGGGATGCCGGGCGGCAGGAGCGTGCAGGCGGGCTGGGCGACGTTGGCGCCGCCGTACATCTTCACCACGGCGTCGCGGTCGATCGCCCAGTTGAGCGCCTGGCGGGCCTCGGGCTTGTCGAACGGCGGGAGGTTGACGTTGAGCGGCATGTACCAGAAGGCCGACAGCTGGTTCACGTGCGCCTGGGAGGCGTACTTGGCGCCGATCTCGCTGAGCCGGTCGGCGGGCAGCGGGTCGAAGACCCAGTCCGCCTGGCCGTTCTGGATCGCGGTGACCGCGGCCTCGGCGGTGAGGCCGTAGGAGTAGAGGATCTCGTCCGGGTACCCCTGCGGCTGCGCGTCACGCGACCACTCGGTGAAGTTGGGGTTGCGGACGAGCTTGAGCTCCTTGTTGGGGTCGTAGGAGGCCGCCATGTAGGGCCCGGTGCCGCCGATCGGCGTGGTGCCCTGGTCCTTGGCCGGGGTGTCCTTGGGCAGCACCGCCGCGTGCGGCAGCGCCAGCTTGAGCGGGAACTCCGAGTCGGGCTCGACCAGGTTGATCGTGACGGTGTTCTTGGCCTTGTCGGCGACCACGCCCCCGTCGAGCGTGCACTCCTTGGGCTTCTTGAGGCAGGCGTCGGCGCCGACGATCCCGGCGTAGAAGGTGCCGGAGGTCGGCCCGGAGACCTTGTAGATCCGCTGGAAGGAGGCGACCACGTCGTCGACGGTGACCTCGCCGCCGCCGGCGAACTTCACGCCCTTGCGGAGGGTGAAGGTGTAGGACTTCCCGTCCTTGCTCACCTGCGGCATGCTCTGGGCCAGGTCGGGCACCACGTCGTAGGAGGCCTCGCCGCCGACCTTCTTGAAGGCCAGCAGGCCGTCGTACATGGCCTGAAAGACCTGCCAGTTGCCGTTGCTGTAGTTGATGTGCGGGTCGAGGGTGCCGTCGCCCGCCTTGGCCTGCAGGTGGAGCGTTCCACCCTTGTGCTGCTCCTGGAAACCGGCGGAGGCCGCCTGGGAGGAGCCGCCGTCCTGCGCGGCGGGGGCGCCGGGCTCGGCGGAGCCGCCGGAACCGCCGGAGCAGGCGGCGACGGACAGGGCGAGCAGGGCCGCGCCCGCCACGATCGGGATGTTGCGCTTCATGGGAGTCCTAGTCCGTGGAGTCGAGGAAGGAGCCGACCACCTTCAGGAAGAGTTCCTCTTCCTCAATGTGCGGCATGTGGCTGGAGTGCTCGAAGATCTGCCACCGGACGTCGGGGATGTGGTCCGCGAAGGGCTGCACGGTTCGAGGGGTGGCCTCGTCGTGGCGGCCTGAGACGAGCAGGGTGGGCGCGGTCACCCGGTGCAGCCGGTCGACGACCGACCAGTCGCGCAGGGTTCCCACGACGTGGAACTCGGTCGGCCCGTTCATCGTGTGGTAGACGGTCGGGTCCTCGTTGGTCTTGGCGTCGCTGGCCAGGACCTCCGGCGGGTTGGGCACGATCATGCAGACGTGGCGGGCGTTGAACACCTTCTCCGCCGCGCGGTACTCGGCGCTGCCGGTCGTCCCGGCCGCCTCGTGCTCGCGGAGCGTCCGCTCGACCTCGGGGGGCAGCTCGGCGCGCAGCCGGTCGCACTCCTCGCGCCAGAGCCCCATCGAGGCGGGCGAGTCGGCGATGACCAGGCCCTTGAGGCCCGTCGGCCGCAGTACGGCGTGCTCGGCGGCGAGCATGCCGCCCCACGACTGGCCGAGCAGGTGGTAGCGGCCCGCGATGCCCAGGTGGTCGAGCAGGTTGTCGAGCTCGGCGAGGAAGAGCTCGACGGTCCAGAAGTCGGCCCCGCGCTCCGGCAGGTGGGTGGACAGGCCGACGCCGAGCTGGTCGTAGTGGACGACCGCCCTGTCCTGTTCGGCCAGCCGCGCCATGCGCAGCGTGTAGTCGTGGGCCGCGCCGGGGCCACCGTGCAGTACGACGAGCGGGGCCTTGTCCGCCTTCAGATCACCTGTGACGCGGTACCAGGTCCGCCAGTCTCGAAAGGGGGCCAGACCCTGGGTGGTCGCTTCGGGGATCGCCACCGCCAGTCCTCCATATAACAAAGGGGAGACATGCCGCTAGATGCGGCGAATGTCCGTTTGCAGACATCTTATGGATTAATGGCCTGAACACAAGACCTTTTTTAGGATCATCAGGTTGTGTAACGTGCCGGGTGTGCACCCCGACACTCCCCCGCCGACCACCGACGATCTGTCCCGCATGCTGAACCAGGTGCTGGACGGCACCCCGCGGTCCTCGGCGCTCGGCCCCGTCAGGGTGCACTCGGTGGCCACCGAGGTGGCCGACCGGCTGATGACCGCCGTCGCGATAGGCGACTACCTGCCCGGCGAACGGCTCCCCGGGGAGCGCGAGCTCGCCTCGATCCTGGACGTGAGCCGCGCGACGGTCCGCGAGGCCATCGGCAGGCTCCAGGCGGTCGGCATCGTGGAGATCAAACGCGGCCGGACCGGCGGCGCCTATGTGCGGACCAGCTGGACCGAGGCCACGGCCTCGGCGGTGCGCCGCACACTCCTGCCCCGCTGGCCCGAGCTGGAGCAGCTGTTCGACCTGCGCTGCCTGGTCGAGGGGCTGGTCGCGCGGACGGCGGCGCTGCGCCGTACCGACAGGGATCTGGCGGCGATGCGCGCGGCGCTGGAGGACTACGCGCGGGCCCGCACGCTGGGCGAGGAGCAGGCCGCCGACGCCGCCTTCCACGGCGCCGTGCTGACCGCGACCGGCAATCCGAAGATCGTCGCGCTCAGCCGGGACATGCTGACGCGCGTGAGCCTGGGGTTCCCCGTCGAACCGTACGGCGAGGACGACCCGGAGGATTACCAGCGGGCGCTGATCGAGCACCGGAAGATCTACGAGGCCATCGTGGCCGGCGACGCCGAGCAGGCGGGCTCTCTCGCCGAGGAGCACTTCACCCTCACCTCGGACATGATGCGCGCCATGCTCGAACGCGCCCAGGAACGCCCACCCCAATAATCCCGCCACCCCCTCCCGGGGCAGTGGAATTTCTTTTTCCCTCCTTTCTCGCCGGAGCCGGGAATTTCTCCGGACCGGTCGGCCGGATCACGTCACGCCAAACGGGGGCACGCGCCCCATAAAAGCGCGCAAGACGCCGTAAAGCATCCGGAGAAAAACACGATTCCCCGGCTTCACCCCTTTCTCCGCCCCACGGACACGGCCGCACACCGGGTTCCCCCACGCGCGAAACACCCGAGGGAAGCCCGCCTCCACGGACCTCCGGAGACGCGGATCGCCATTTAAGTATTTATCTCTAAATATCACGACGCCCCAAGATGGATTTTTTAATTCACCGATGAACGCTTGTTTTCCTTGGAATTCGAGGAGCAACATAAATGCGGCGAGAAAAACGCCAAAGGCCCAAAGAAAGGAGCCAGCCATGATTCACCTCCGTACCGTCGCCCTCCGCACCGTCACCGTCGCCGCCCTCGGTCTCGCCATGTTCGGCGTTCCCGCCGCGGCCAACGCGGCTCCGGTGAACACCACGCCCTCCGTCGTCCGGCAGGACGTGTGCTCGACCGTCAGGGCGGTGGCCGCACCGTTCCTGGCCCTCGTCGACGCCCACGTGATCAGCCTCGACACGGCCCTCAACGCGATCGCCGCCATCACCGAGCTGGACCTCTCCGTGGTCCGCAACTGCCTCGGTGTCTGAGCCCGCCCCCGAAGGCCCCCGCGTGTGCGGGGGCCTTCTCCGTGCACGGCCCCGCCCTGGCCGAGCTCCCGGTGCGGGATGCGGCCTATGCTCCGGCCCGGGAGCGGGATTCCAGGTACTCGACCAGGGTGCGGACCATCACGCCGGTCGCCCCGGCCGGCCCCAGGTCGGTGGCCTTGTCCAGGTAGGCCGTCGTGGCGAAGTCCAGGTGCGCCCAGGGCAGGCCTGCGGTGAACGGCCGCAGGAACAGCGCGGCGATCGTCGCGTCGGCCAGGTTGCCGCCCTCGTTCTTCGCGTCGGCCACCTCGGACCTGAGCCGCTCGGCGTACGGCTCCCACAGCGGCAGCTCCCACATCGGCTCCCCCGCCCGAGTACCGGCCGCGATCAGCTCGCCGACCAGCCCCCGGTCCCCGCCGATCACCCCGGTGATGTCCTCGCCGAGCGCGTGCATCACCGAGTAGGTCAGCGTGGCCGCGTCGATCAGCACGTCCGGGGAGCTCTCCGCCAGGTAGGCGAGCGCGTCGGCCAGCACCAGCCGGCCCTCGCTGTCGGTGTCGGTCACCTCGGTGGTCCGGCCGTTGCGGTGCGTCAGCACGTCGCCGGGCCGGGTCGCGGCGCCGCCGACCATGTTCTCCGCGGCGGGGACCACGGCGGTGACCCCGATCGGCAGCCCCAGCCTGGCCGCGGCCTGGACTACCGCCAGCATGGTCGCGCCTCCCGCCATGTCGCACTTCATGGTGGACATCGCCGCGAGGCTCTTGATGGCCAGGCCTCCGGAGTCGAAGGTGATGCCCTTGCCCGCGAGACCGACCCGGCCGCTGACGCCGTCGCCGGGGTGGCTCACCTCGATCAGGCACGGCGGGTTCGCACTGGCCGCGCCGACCCCTAGGATGCCGCCGAAGCCGCCCTCGCGGAGCGCGCCGGCGTCCAGCACCCGCACGTCCAGCCCGTAGGTCCCGGCCATCGTCCGCGCCCGGTCGGCCAGGTCCATCGGGACCAGGTCGGCGGCCGGGGTGTTGACCAGGTCCCTGGCGAAGGTCACCGCGTCGGCGACGATCCGCGCCCGCTCGACCTCCTCCCGCCGCCCGTCCGCACCGGCGTCCTCACCGGTCAGGACGATCACCTCCCGTACGGTCCCCCGCCGCGGCGCGCTCTTGTAGCCGTCGAACCGGTAACCGCCCAGCCGCACGCCCTCGACGACCGCCCGGGGGTGGGGGAAGTCGATGGCGACCGTGGGGTAGTCGGCCAGCCGGGGCGCGATCCGGCCGACCGCCCGCCGTACCGCGTGCTCGTCCCCGCCCGCGCCGACGCCGACCAGCAGGACGGCCCCGGCGCGGAAGGCGTCGCCGTCCCGGCGCGGCAGCAGCAGTTCCTCACCGGTCTGGCCGGTGAACCTGACCTGGCCGAGGACTCCGCCGAGGCCGAGCCCGGGGTCGTGTCCCTCGCGCACCGGCACGACGAGCAGATCGGCGGCGATCTCGGCGGCGGACAGGGGTGAGAGGGACACCTCCATGGGCGGACTCCTAGCAGAGTGAGCAGAGTAAATGGTTTGGTCTACGAACCATAAAGCACCGCTCCGCCACGCGGGACACCGGGTCAGGGCACGAAGACCGCCAGGGACTTGGTGATCTTTCCGTGCTCCTCGACCAGGGCGAGCAACGTGCCGTCGGGGCCGAACACCCCGATCGGTCCCTTGCCCAGCCGCAGGGACGGCAGCCGCCCGCCGTGCGACACCAGGGCCGCCTCCTCGGCGGTCACGTCGCGGCGCGGGAAGGCCGCCGCGACCGCCTCCGCCATCGGCAGGATGACGCAGTCGGCGGAGAGCTCCTCGATGGTGCGGGCCATCGACAGGTCGTAGGGCCCCACCCGGGTGCGCCGCAGGAAGGTCAGGTGACCTCCGACGCCCAGAGCCGCCCCCAGGTCACGGGCCAGCGCCCGGATGTAGGTGCCGCTGGAGCAGGTCACCGAGACGTCGACGTCGACCAGGTCGCCGTCGCGGCGGATGCCGGTGATCTCGAAGGCCGACACCGTCACCGGACGCGCCTGGAGCTCGACCTCCTCCCCCGCCCGCGCCCGCTTGTAGGCCCGCTCGCCGTTCACCTTGATGGCGCTGACCTGCGGCGGAATCTGCATGATCCGGCCGGTCAGCGCGGCGACGCCCTTCCTGACGTCCTCCTCGGCGACCCCGGCCGCCGAGGCCGACCCGATGATCTCCCCCTCGGCGTCGTCGGTGTTGGTCGACTGGCCCAGCCGGATCGTGCCGTCGTAGCCCTTCTCGGTGAGCGCGAGGTGCCCCAGCAGCCTGGTCGCCTTCTCCACGCCGACCACCAGCACACCGGTGGCCATCGGATCGAGGGTGCCCGCGTGGCCGACCTTCCGGGTGCCCGCGATGCCCCGCATCTTGCCGACGACGTCGTGCGAGGTCCACTCGGCGGGCTTGTCCACGATGATCAGTCCGCTCGGCGGCGGGGTGCGCTTGACGCGAGCCGTACTCATGGGAGGTCCTCATCACAGGCTGTCAAAGGGTACAGATCTACGGATGCGCGCCCCGTGGCGCGCGGGCTGCGACCAGACTGACCGGACGCTACAGGAGAGCGCGGAAGCGTGCCATGGTCTGCTCGACGGGCAGGTGGGAGGTGAAGCCCGCCGCCTTGGCGTGTCCGCCGCCGCCCAGCGCGGCGCACACCCTCGCGACGTCGACCTCGCCCTTGGACCGGGTCGAGACCTGCCAGGCCCCGTCGTCGTCCTCCTTGAGGACCACGGCGACGTCCGCCTCGTCGGTACGCCGCACCACGTCGATGATGCCCTCGACCTCGTCGTACGGCAGGCCGTACGACGCCCGGTCGGCCCGGGTGACGAACGTCCAGACCAGGCCCCGTCCCGCCGCGGGCTCCAGCACCACCCGGTCCAGGACGGCACCGAGCACCTTGAGGTAGGCGAACGGAGAGCGATCCCACAGCTCCCTGGCGATCTCCTCGGGATTCAGCCCGGTGGCCAGCAGCCGGGCGGCCATCGCATGCGCCTCCGGGGTGGTCGAGGAGTGCTTGAACGAACCGGTGTCGGTGACCAGTCCGGCGTACAGGCAGGTCGCGATCTCCCTGTCGATCGGCAGGCCTAGCCGGTCGAGCAGGTCCTCGGCGAGCACGGCGGTGGCGGCGGCACCGGGATCGACGAGGTTGAGCGTGCCGAACCCGGTGTTGGAGGCGTGGTGGTCCACCACGATCAGCTCGCGGGCCTTGTCGGCGTTGCCGGACAGGACACCGAGCCGGTCGGCGATGGGAACGTCGAACGTCATCATCAGCTCGGGCGAGGCGGGGTAGGCGCCGGGCTCGACCAGCAGGTCCTGCCCGGGCAGGAAACACAGCAGCCGGGGCACCCGGAACCTGCGCTCCCCGAAGGAGGCGGTGACCCGCTTGCCTCCCGCGCGCAACGCCATCCCGACGGCGAGCATCGAGCCGAGCGCGTCCGCGTCCGGCGAGATGTGACAGGCCAGCGCGACCTCGTCGGCGGAGGAGACCAGGCCGACGGCCCGGTCCCAGTCACGATCTGGCACCGGACCGCCGCCACGCGGGTCGGTCGTCACGTCGCGGAGCGTCCCGCCCGCTCCGAGGGTTCCTCATCGCCGTCCTCGAAGTCGTCCTCGGACTCGTCCGGCCTGCGGTACGGGTCGGCTTCCCCGGCGTGCTTCGCACCCTCGGCCTGCCTGGCGATCTCGGCGTCCCTGACCTTGGCCTCGGCGAACAGGCCATCGAGGTGGCGGGCGCTGTCGGGGAGCGGGTCATGGGTGAACGTCAGCGTCGGCGTGTGGCGCAGTCCCGTCTGACGGCCCACCTCGGAACGGATGAGCCCCTTGGCGCTCTCCAGTGCCGCCGCGGAGTCGGCCCGCTCCGCCTCGGAGCCGAACACGGTGTAGAACACCGTGGCCTCGCTCAGGTCGTTGGTGATCCGCGCGTCGGTGACGGTCACGAAGCCCAGCCTCGGGTCCTTGATCCGGCGCTCCAGCATCTCCGCCACGACCTGCTGGATGCGATCGGCGATCTTACGTGCGCGTGCGGCGTCCATATTCACTCCCCCCTTCTCACAGTAACGACCGGACACGAAGGCCCGCTCCGCGACCGGTCGTCCCTGTGGCTAGTCCTCGTCCTCGTTGTAGAGCCGCCGTCTGGCCGACAGCAGCTCGATCTCCGGGTGGAAGGCCACCAGGCGCTCGCAGTCGTTCAGCACCGCGTCACAGTTGGCGGCGGTCGCGGAGACGACGGCGATCCCGATCTCGGTACGGCGGTGCAGATCCAGATGGCCGGTCTCGGCGACGGCCACGGCCGGAAAACGTCGCTGCACCTCGGCGACGATGGGGCGCACCACGGAGCGCTTCTGCTTCAGCGAATGAACGTCGCCGAGCAGGATGTCCAGTGTCAGGGCACCTACATACATGTTGAGTCACTCGCCACGGACGTCACCGTGCGCCGACGGCGCGAGGGCCGCCCACCTGCCGGGGAACCGCCCACGACGTGGGCGGTTCCGGCGGCCGGCGGACGGTCCTCTGCCGGTCGGAGCATCAGACGCGCGGCTTCTCCCGCATCTCGAACGTCTCGATGACGTCGTCGATCTTGATGTCGTTGTAGCCGACACCGATACCGCACTCGTAGCCCTCGCGGACCTCGGTCGCGTCGTCCTTGAAGCGGCGCAGCGACGAGACGGAGAGGTTGTCGGAGATGACGACACCGCCGCGGATGATCCGCGCCTTGCTGTTGCGGACGATCGTGCCCGAACGGACCAGCGCACCGGCGATGTTGCCGATCTTCGGCACCTTGAAGACCTCGCGGACTTCGGCGGTGCCCATCTGGACCTCTTCGAACTCGGGCTTGAGCATGCCCTTGAGGGCCGCCTCGATCTCCTCGATCGCCTGGTAGATGACCGAGTAGTAGCGGATGTCCACGCCCTCGCGCTCGGCCAGGTCGCGCGCCCGGACCTCCGGACGCACGTTGAAGCCGATGATGACGGCGTTGTCGTCCGCCACCGCGAGGTTGACGTCGTACTCGGTGATCGCACCGACGGCGCGGTGGAGCACCCGCAGGCGCACCTCCTCGCCGACATCGATCTTGAGCAGCGCGTCCTCGAGGGCTTCCACCGAACCGGAGACGTCACCCTTGATGATGAGCTTGAGCTCGTCGACCTGGCCCTTCTCCATCTCGCTGAAGAGCTCTTCGAGGGTGCGGCGGCGGCCGGAGCGGGCCATGTCGGCGATGCGCTTGCGCGCCGCCCGCTGCTGGGCGATCTGGCGCGCCATCCGGTCGTCGGTGACGACGATGAAGTTGTCACCGGCTCCCGGCACCGCGGTCAGACCGAGCACCAGGACCGGACGCGACGGGTCGGCCTCGTCGATCAGCTTGCCGTTGTCGTCCAGCATCGCCCGGACGCGGCCGAAGGCCTCGCCACAGACGATCGAGTCGCCGACGCGGAGCGTGCCGCGCTGGACCAGCACGGTCGCGACCGGGCCGCGGCCCTTGTCGAGGTGCGCCTCGATGGCGACGCCCTGGGCGTCCATCGTCGGGTTGGCCCGCAGGTCGAGCTCGGCGTCCGCGGTGAGCAGGATGGCCTCGAGCAGCGTGTCGATGCCGGTCCCGTTCTTGGCGGAGATGTCAACGAACATCGTGGTGCCGCCGTACTCCTCGGCGACCAGGCCGTACTCGGTGAGCTGGGCCCGGACCTTGTTGGGGTCGGCGCCCTCCTTGTCGACCTTGTTGACCGCGACCACGATCGGCACGTCGGCCGCCTGGGCGTGGTTGAGCGCCTCGATGGTCTGCGGCTTCACACCGTCGTCGGCCGCGACCACCAGGACGGCGATGTCGGTCACCTTGGCACCGCGGGCACGCATGGCGGTGAACGCCTCGTGACCCGGGGTGTCGATGAAGGTGATCCTCCGCTCCTCGCCCTCGTGCTCGGCCGAGACCTGGTAGGCACCGATGTGCTGGGTGATGCCACCCGCCTCGCGCGCCACCTCGTTGGTGTGCCGGATGGCGTCGAGCAGCTTGGTCTTACCGTGGTCGACGTGACCCATGACGGTCACCACCGGCGGACGCGCGACCAGGTCGCCCTCGTCGCCCTCGTCCTCGCCGAACTCGATGTCGAAGGACTCGAGAAGCTCGCGGTCCTCCTCCTCCGGGCTGACCACGAGCAGGTTGTAGTCCAGCTCGGCCGCCAGCAGCTGCAGCGTCTCCTCGTTGACCGACTGCGTGGCGGTCACCATCTCGCCGAGGTGCAGCATGATCTGCACCAGGGACGCGGGGTTCGCGCCGATCTTGTCGGCGAAGTCCGCCAGGGAGGCACCGCGCGACAGGCGGATCGTCTGACCACCGCCGCGGGGAGCCTGCACGCCGCCGATCGCCGGGGCCTGCATGTTGTCGAACTCTTGACGCCTCTGGCGCTTGGACTTGCGGCCACGGGTCGGGCGTCCGCCGGGACGGCCGAACGCGCCCGCCGTACCGCCGCCGCGGCCACGGCCACCGCCGCCACCGGGACGACCGGCGAAGCCGCCGCCACCGCCACCGCCACCGGGACCGCCGGTTCCGGTGCCGGGACGGCCCGCGCCGCCGCCACCACCGGGACGACCGGCGAAGCCGCCGCCACCGGGACGGCCACCGCCGCCACCGGGACGGCCACCGCCGCCACCGGGGCGGCCACCGCCGCCACCGGGACCGCCGGGACGGCCTGCACCGCCACCGCCGGGACCGGCGGGACGGCCCTGGGGCATCATCATCGGGCTGGGACGGGGACCACCGGGACGCGGACCACCGGCACCGGCGCCGCCGCCGGGACGCGGGCCACCCGCGCCGGGACCCGGACGCGGACCGGCCGCACCCGGCTGACCCGAACGGGCCGAGGGCGGACGGGGACCGGCGCCGTCGCGCTGCCCCTGCTCGCGGGGACCGCGGTCCTCGCGAGGACCACCGGGACGCGGACCCCTGTCACCGGGGGCGCCGTCACGGCCCGGACGCGGCGGACGGGCCTGGCCCATGCCGGTGGCGTTCGAGGAGAACGGGTTGTTACCCGGACGCGGGCCACGCGGACCCGGACGCGGACCGGGCTTGGGCCCACCCGCGCCGGGAGCACCCGCACCGTGCCTGGGCCCCTGGGGCGCGCCGGGACCGCCCGAGGGACGGCCTTCCTGACGCGCTCCGTCGGACCGGGACGCCGGACCGGGACGCGGCCCCGGACGCGGACCCGGCCTGGGGCCGGGAGCCGGGGCGGCGGGACGCGGTGCCTCGAACCGCGGCGGCTGCACCGGCGAGGGCTGCTGCTGCGGCTGGGGCTGCGCCTGCTGCTGAGGCTGCGGGGGCTGGGGAACCGGCGGCGGGGCCTGCGGCGCGGGGGCCGCGGGACGTGCCGCGATGGGGCCGGGCCTGGGACCCGGCTTGGGAATCGGTCCCGGCTTGGGGATCGAGGTCGGCGCGGAGGCGCCGCTTCCGGCCTGGCCACCTGCCGGCCGAGGTGCCGCCTGCGGCGGCCTGGGCGTCCTGTTTCCGCCCCTGTCGGACGATCCCCTGGAGGGACCGCCCAAAGCTTCCGTGAGCCTGCGGACTACCGGTGCTTCGATAGTCGAGGACGCCGAACGCACGAACTCGCCCATCTCCTGGAGCTTGGCCATGACGACCTTGCTCTCCACACCGAACTCCTTGGCGAGCTCGTATACCCGGACCTTCGCCACTGCACTCCCTTACTCGGCCCGGGAGGCTGTGCCGCCGGACCGTCGTTACGTAGACGTACTCATCGCCGCATGCTCATCAGGCGCTCATAGCTATCTGACCAGCCCATCAACTCGGCGTCCTACATGACAGTTGGCAACCATGTCACCCGATCCTTTCAGCGTGAAGCCCTTCCAGGTGTTCTCGCACCTGCGACATATCGAGCGGTCCCGCGACGCGAAAGGCGCGCGGAAACGCTCGGCGACGCTCGGCGAGTTCGAGACAGCTCAGGGAGGGATGCAGTGAAGCACCACGCCCCTGGAGCCGTCGTCGCAGGTCAGGGACGATGACGTCCTCGACCACCACCAGGCGGAGCAGCTCGGAGGAAACCGTGCGAACCCGGCAGCCCACACAGGTTCTCAGTGGGGCGGCCTGGCCACCATATTCCAGCTTACCGTGTGGACGCATCTGCGGAACCGGCCGCGTCCCCCGCTTGTGTGTCGGGACGGATGTCGATGCGCCAACCGGTGAGGCGATTGGCCAGCCGGGCGTTCTGCCCCTCCTTGCCGATGGCGAGGGAGAGCTGGTAGTCCGGCACGATCACACGGGCGGCACGCCCCTCGGCGTCGATCACCTCGACATGGGAAACACGGGCGGGCGAGAGGGCATTCCCCACGAACTCCGCCGGGTCCTCCGACCAGTCGATGATGTCGATCTTCTCACCGTGCAGCTCGGCCATGACGTTGCGCACCCGCGAGCCCATCGGGCCGATGCAGGCGCCCTTGGCGTTGACGCCGGGACGCCGCGAACGCACCGCGATCTTGGTCCGGTGACCCGCCTCGCGGGCGATCGCCGCGATCTCGACCGTGCCGTCGGCGATCTCCGGGACCTCCAGGGCGAAGAGCTTCTTCACCAGGCCCGGGTGGGTCCGCGACAGCGTCACCGACGGGCCCTTGTGTCCCTTCTTGACCTGGACCACGTAGCAGCGGATGCGCTCACCGTGGACGTACTCCTCGCCGGGCACCTGCTCGTTGTGCGGCAGCACCGCCTCGATCTTGCCGAGGTCGACCAGGACGACCCTCGGGTCCTTGCCCTGCTGGATGACCCCCGCGACGAGCTCGCCCTCACGGCTGGCGAACTCGCCGAAGTTGATCTCGTCCTCGGCGTCCCTCAGCTGCTGCAGGATGACCTGCTTGGCGGTGGTCGCGGCGATGCGGCTGAAGTTGCCCGGGGTGTCGTCGAACTCCCTGAGCACCTCCCCGCTCTCGTCGTCCAACTCCGCGGCGAAGATCGTCACATGTCCGGACTGCCTGTCGAGCTCGGCGCGCGCCTTGGCGGCCGCTCCCTCACTCCGGAAGTATGCGATCAGCAGCGCGTCCTCGATCGCCTTGACGACCAGGTCGAAGGAGATGTCCTTCTCCCGCTCCAGGCTGCGCAGGACGCTCATGTCGATGTCCACGAGGCTCCCCCTTAGCCTTCGTCGCCGTCTTCGCCGTCGTCTTCGGCGTCGTCCAACCGGCGGAATTCCACCTGTACCCGCCCTCGGGTCAGGTCTTCGTACTCAATGCGGCGCGGTGCGCCCGCGACGTCCAGCTCCACGCCGGTCTCGTCGGTCGCGACGATCCGGCCCTCGACCTGTGTGCCGTCCCGCAGGTCGGCCTTGACCAGCCGTTTCACCGCGCGGCGCCAGTGGCGCGGCTCGGTGAGCGGCCGGTCGACCCCGGGAGAGGAGACCTCCAGCACGTACGGCGCGGCACCCATCGCGTCACCGGCGTCCAGCGCCGCGGAGACGGCGAGGCTGACCTCGGCGACGTCGTCCAGGCTCACGCCGCCGTCACGGTCGACGACGACGCGCAGCAACCGCCGCTTGCCCGCCGGGGTGACCGTGACGTCCTCCAGGTCGAGTCCTTCGGCTCCGACGACGGGTTCAAGAAGCTTCATCAGGCGGTCGCGGGATATGGCGCTGCCCATGCCGACCTCCCATTGCCACGATCTAATCCGGGCGGACCTCGCCCTTGCGGTTCACCAGCCTATCCACACCGGGGCGCGGAAAGGGCGCCACTCGGTGTGGCGGGGCCGTCCGAGAAGCGAGGTGATTGCCATCCCAAGCCCGTACGATGCTAGATGCGTCAGCAGCCACACCCATAACCGGAGGTCGTCCGTGCGTTCCGTCTCCCGGCGTTCCCTGTTGCGGGGCGGCGCTCTCGGGGTGGCCGCCGCGACCGTCGCGGGATGCGCCACCGAGCGGCCCCGGCAGGCCGGACATCTCGCCGCCGAGCCGCCCGACCCGGAGACCGTGCTGATCAGGCAGCTGATCGCGGGCAAGGAGCGGACCATCGCGCTCTACGCCTCCGCCGCCTCCGCCGCGCCCTCCGGCACCTCGGCGAAGCTCGCCCCCTTCAGGCAGCGGCACGAGGCCCACCTCGCCGAGCTCCGCCGCAGGCTGCCCCGCGGGAGCGGTCCAACGGCGACGGCGTCCTCCCCGGCGTCTCCGCCGGCCTCGCCCTCTCCGTCGGACTCGTCCCCGGACGTCTCCGTGCGGAGCCTGCGCGACCTGGAGCGCAGGTCGGCGGCGTGGCGCCCGCGCCAGCTCGACGGGGCCTCTCCCGCCCTGGCCCAGCTGATCGCGTCCATCGGCGCCTGTGAGGCCGCGCACGCCCTGGCCCTGTCGAGGCCGCTGTGACGGCCGACCAGGGACTCGGCACGGCCCTGGCGGCCGAGCACGCGGCCGTCTACGCCTACGGGGTCATCGGCGCCCGGACGACCGGCACCATGCGCGTCACCGCGACGGCGGCCTTCAACGCGCACCGCGCCCGCCGCGACCAGCTCCGCGCCCTGATCACCTCCCGTGGCGGCACCCCGTCGGAGCCGGGCCCGGCCTACCGCCTCCCGGTCACCCCCTCGACGCCCGCCCAGGCCGTGGAGCTGGCCACGCTGGTCGAGCGGGGCGTGACGGCCGCCTACCTGGAGCTGGCCGCCTCCCCCGACGCCTCGCTCAGGCGGATGGCCGCGCTGGCCATGCAGGAGTGCGTCACCCGCTCCTACGGCCTGCGCCCGGAGATCGAGGCCTTCCCCGGGATGTCCGCCGCGGCCTCCCCGGCGTCCCCCTCGGCCTCCCCCTCCGTGTCATCCTCGGTGTCGTCCTCGGTGTCATCCTCGACGTCACCGCCGGCCTCGCCGACCTCGCCGTCGTGACCGGCGGTTCCCGCCCCTCCCCTGCCGCCGATGTTTGCCGCGGCACACCCGGGTAGCCGACTCCCCGCTGACACTCACAGGGAGGAAGCGATGGGCTGGGGATACCGCAAGTCGATGAAGTTCGGTCCGTTCCGTCTCAACCTGTCACGCACCGGAGTCGGCCACAGCTGGGGCAACCGCGCCTTCCGGGTCACCAGGACGGCCGACGGCCGCCGCACGCTCACCGTGAACCTGCCGGGGGGCTTCCACTGGCGCAAGACCCTGAACGGCCGTTAGGGAGCCGCACAGGGTACGGCCCCGCGCACCACGGGTACGGCCGCGCACGCCGAAGAGGCGGCCCACCGTCGTGGGCCGCCTCGTCGCGCGGGCGGAAGGCCGCGGGAAGGACCGGGAAGGTCAGGCGCCGCAGGCGGCCACGACGCGGTCCACGGCCTCGGCGATGGGGATCTCCTCCTTGACGCCGGTGGCGCGGTCGCGCAGCTCGGCGAGTCCCTGGGAGAGACCCCGGCCGATGATCAGGATCGTCGGCATGCCGAGCAGCTCGGCGTCCTTGAACTTCACGCCGGGGGAGACCCCCGCGCGGTCGTCGACCAGCACGCGCAGGCCCCGGGCCTCGAGCTCCTCGGCGATCCGGGTGGCCACCTCGATCTGGTCCTCCTTGCCGGTGCCCACGATGTGGACGTCCGCCGGGGCGACCTCGCGGGGCCAGAGCAGGCCCAGCTCGTCGTGCCTCTGCTCGACCAGCACGGCCACGGCCCTGGAGACGCCGATGCCGTACGACCCCATGGTGACGCGGATCGGCTTGCCGTCGGGGCCGAGGGCGTCGAGCTTGGCGGCGTCGGCGTACTTGCGGCCGAGCTGGAAGATGTGGCCGATCTCGATGCCCCGGTCGATGGACAGCCCGGAGCCGCAGACGGGACAGCCGTCGCCCGCGCGCACCTCGGCCGCCTCGATCGTGCCGTCGGCGACGAAGTCACGGCCGGCGACCACGTTCGCGGCGTGCTTGCCGGGCTCGTTCGCGCCGGTCACCCAGGCGGTGCCGTCGACCACGCGGGGGTCGACGAGGTAGCGGATGCCGAGGTCCTTGAGCACCTGCGGGCCGATGTAGCCGCGGACCAGGCCGGGGTGCCTGGCGAAGTCCTCGGCCTCGAAGATGGCGGGCTCGCCGGGGGCCAGGGACGCCTCAAGGCGCTTGAAGTCGACCTCGCGGTCGCCGGGAACGCCGACGACCAGCGTCTCGGCCTTGTCCGAACCGGGGGTGACGACCTTGACCACGATGTTCTTGAGGGTCTCGGCCGCGGTGACGCCCAGGCCGTGGTGCTCGTTGACGTGGGCGACCAGCGACTCGATGGTCGGCGTGCCGGGGGTGTCGAGCACCCGCAGGGCGGGCCGTTCGCCGGTGATCGCGGCGGGCGCGGGGGTGGTGACCGCCTCGGCGTTGGCCGCGTAACCGCAGTGGTGACAGGCGACGAAGGTGTCCTCGCCGGTCTCCGCGGGGGCGAGGAACTCCTCCGAGGCCGAGCCGCCCATCGCGCCCGACGTGGCGAAGCAGATCTTGTAGGTGATGCCGAGCCGGTCGAAGGTCCTGATGTAGGTCTCACGGTGCTGCTCATAGGAGCGCTTGAGACCGTCGTCGTCCAGGTCGAAGGAGTAGGAGTCCTTCATGATGAACTCCCGTCCGCGCAGGATGCCGGCCCGGGGCCGGGCCTCGTCGCGGTACTTCGTCTGGATCTGGTACAGCGTCACCGGATAGTCCTTGTAGGAGGAGTACTCCCCCTTGACCATGTCGGTGAACATCTCCTCGTGGGTGGGACCGAGGAGGTAGTCGGCGCCCTTGCGGTCCTTGAGGCGGAAGAGCGTGTCGCCGTACTCCGTCCAGCGGCCCGTGGACTCGTAGTATTCGCGGGGCAGCAGGGCGGGGAAGAGCACCTCCTGACCGCCCATGCGGTCCATCTCCTCGCGCACGACGCGCGTGACGTTCTCCAGGACCCTCTTGCCGAGCGGCAGCCAGGAGTAGACGCCGGGTGCGACGCGACGAACATAACCGGCGCGGACGAGCAGCTTGTGGCTCGGGACTTCCGCGTCTGCCGGGTCGTCCCTCAGCGTTCGAAGAAACAACGACGACATGCGCAGCAGCACGGCTACTCCTAGCTAGCAGGGATCGATGCCCTACAGGCTATCGACTCGCGCAAGCGCATCGCTTGTCAATAAGACGTCCGGCGGCGAGAACGTCCGCGGCGGGGAAACACCCGCGACATCCGGCACGGGACCACCACCGGGAACACCCGTGGCGGGGTCAGGCGGCGACGGCGAAGACGAACCCGGCGCAGGCCACGATCAACGCCACGAACGCGGCGCGGGCCCGCCCCTCTCCCTTGCGCAGCGTGAACAGCAGCGCCGCCACGAACGCGGCCACGAGCAGCGTGTTCCAGGGCCAGAACCCGGGAACGTGCTCGAAGCCGCCCTTCATGGTCTTGTCGAGGCCGTCGACGGCGACGACGCCGGCCAGCACGCCGCCGGAGACGTCGCCCCACAGGTCCTGGCGCCTGGTGAAGTAGGCCAGCACGCCGAACGTCGCCAGCATCGCGACCGTGACGTTCATCACGGCGCCGTTGGTACCGAGGTTCAGATACAGGGTGCTGGACTCGAAGATGCTGGCGGCCAGCAGCGAGATGAGGGGGCCGAAGGTCGCCAGCGCGCTGGTCAGCGCCGCCCAGCCGAGATTGGTCGCGGTGCGTCCCACGAGGACGACGAGCAGGATGTAGGCGTACGGCTGGTAGATCGAGTAGATCAGGTGCGGCCCGGAGGAGAGCAGCGCGCCGAGCGCGCCGAGCACCATCCCCACGAGGAGCGAGAGCACCATGTGCAGCAGGATGGCCCGCTCCTGCCGATCTCCGGCGAGATAGTCGTACTCGAGCGTGTAGTCCGGTTTCGCCAAAGCCAATGATCCCCCCGACCCAACTTTCCCGTGACTTTGCAAATCATATCTGACCTGCGGAAATACCCAAAATACCCCAAGCTTTAACCAACAAACGAGCGCTTGGTTATGCTGCGCGTATGGGCCTTGCCGACGATCGGCCAGATCTCCGCGACGCCGCCCGTCACTTCCTCTCCGAACGCCCCGGCGCTCCTTGGCGCCGCCTCGCCGCCGAGCTCGGCGACACCACCGGGCTCCCGCCCGCGACGGCCACGGGCGTCCGGTCCTACGATCCGGCGCCGTCGGGGGAGCGGACGATGTTGGCGGCCCTGGCCTGTTCCCACGCGCCGACCCCCAGCTGCTCGACCCACAGCGCGCGGGCGGGCTCACTCCCCGGATTGTCCCAGGCGAACGACGTGTGCGAGGGCAGGGTGATCGAGTCGCCCTCGGCCACGATGACCTCCTCGTCTCCGGGCAGAACGAAGCGCAGCCGCCCGGACATGACGAACGCGAACGACTCGCCGGGCCGGGCGTACGCGCCGCCGCTGGCCTCACCGGGCGGCACGGTGAGCAGGGAGCACTCCATCCCGGAACCGGGCAGCGTGAGCTCCTCCCAGACCACGCCGCCCTCGAACAGGCCGCGCGCCCGCTCGTCCTGGCGCACGACCATCGTGTCGCGGGCGCGGAAGGTGGCCAGCGCGCTCGGCGGCACCAGCAGGGCGTCGGCGATGCGCATGATGAGCCGGGTCGAGACCCCGCTGTCGCCCCGCTCCAGCGCCCCGAGATAGGCGGACGACACCCCGATCATCCCGGCGAGCTCCTTGAGGGTGAGCCCGCTGGCCCGCCTGGCGTTGCGGATCGAGCCGTTGTCCCATTGGCGCCTGCCGCCCTCGGCGGCGGGTTCGCCGGCCAGCGACGTGCGGATGGCCGCGGGGTTCCAGCCGTGCCGGCGGCGCAGGTCGGCGATGCGCATCGCCCGCGCCAGGTGATCGTCGGTGTAGCGCCGCTGCCCGCCACTGCTGCGATCGGGAACCAGGAGTCCCTGGGATTCCCAGACCCGCAGCGTCTGCGGGCTCACGCCCACCGCCGCAGCGACCTCGCCGATCGTGCGGTACATCATGCCTCGTGAGTCTAGTGCCGCGATCCGGAGACGTTCACCGGGCCGGACACCGCTCATCGGCGCCGATCCGCCCGTTCCGCCGCCCGCCGTGCCGGTGCCCGGGCGGTCACGAACACGGCAAAGGCGGGTGACCGCCGCGCCGGCGGGACCCGGTCACGGGGAGATCCGCCCGGAAGGCCGCACGGCGGCAGGCCCCGCGGCGGAGTGACGGCCGAAGCTCGTCCGTCCCGTCCGGCGCTCCGCGTCCCTTCCGCTTCCCCCTCCAGGGGACCGACATATCGTCGCGTCCGAAACCGACCGATCCTGCCGACCGAAAGCCGGGAAGAACCCTCGACAAACCTACATTCTTTTTGTAGTTTTCCATCACCGTTCTTCGGCTCTCTTCAGCGGAGGCCATCTTTGACCAGCGATGTCTCACCCTCACGGCTCCTCGGGGTGATCGAGGTCCGCTCAATCGACTACGTCCCGCCCTCGGAACGCCGGGGCCGGGCCTGGCACCAGGCACCGTTCTGGTTCACCGGCCAGCTCGTCATCTCGACGGTCATCGTCGGGTTCGTCGGCCCGGCCCAGGGTCTGTCCCTGGGCTGGTCGATCGCGGCCGGCACGCTGGGGGCGCTGGCCGGAGCGTTCCTCATGGCCTTCCACGCCAACCAGGGCCCCACCATGGGCCTGCCGCAGATGGTCCAGTCCAGGGCGCAGTTCGGCGTCAGGGGCGCCGCCCTGCCGATGTTCGCCGCGATCTTCCTCTACATCGGGCTCAGCGTGTTCGGCGTGGTGCTGGGCGGCCAGGCCGTCTCACTGGTGCTGCCGGGACCGCCCCTGCTGTGGGGGGCGCTCATCGTCGTGGTGGCCGCCCTGCTGGCCATCGTCGGCCACGACCTGCTGCACGTGGTGCTGCGCCGGCTGTCCTACCTGGTGGTCCCGGTGTTCGCGGTGCTCACCGTGCTCGCGCTCGTCAACCTCGACCCGCGGCCCGCCGCGCACACCGACACACCGGCCGCGTTCCTGGTCCAGTTCGCCGCCGCCGCCGGATACCAGCTGGGATACGCGGTCTTCGTCTCCGACTACTCGCGCTACCTGCCCGCCTCGACCCCCGCCAGGTCCGTCATCGGCTGGACCTACCTGGGCGCCGCCGCCTCGGCGATCTGGCTGATGGCGCTCGGCTCGTTCATCGCCTCGTCCGTGCCGGTCGCCGACGCGCTGCCGAACCTGCGGGACATCGGCGACGGGCTGTTCCCCGGCTTCGGGACGCTCGCGCTGGCGGTCACCCTGGTGCCCAGCGCCATCGCCCTAATGGGCGTCAACCTGTACGGGGCGATGCTGTCCGGGGTGAGCATCGCGGCGGGCTTCCGCCGCTTCCACCTGTCGGTGCGGGCCCGGGTGATCGGCATCGTGGCCGGCGGCGTGTGCGCCTACCTGGTCGCGCTGGCGATGCCGGCGGCCTACCTCGGCACCTTCAATGACTTCGTCACCATCGTGCTGTATCTGCTGGTGCCCTGGTCGGCCGTGAACCTCATCGACTACTACTGGGTACGGCGCGGCCACTACGCGATATCGGCGCTGTTCGACCTGGACGGCGTCTACGGCCGGTGGAGCGCCGCCGGGCTGATCGCCTACGGGCTCGGCTTCGCCGCGATGATCCCCTTCATGTCCACCGGCCTGTTCACCGGGCCGGCGGTCGAGGCCCTGGGCGGCACCGACATCGCCTTCGCCGTGGGACTGCTCGTCTCCGGCGCCGCCTACCTGGTGGCCTGCCGCGGCCACAACCCCGCCGCCGAGCGGGATGCCGTCCTGGCCGACCGGTTCCTCCTCGGCGACGCCGAGCGGCGGACCGTCGAGACCGGCACGGGCCCGCTGTCCGTCCTGTTCCACCGCGGAGCACCGGACACCGCGCCGATCCTGTTCCTGCACCCCGCCAACCTGTCCGCCGGCTGCTGGCAGGGCCTGGCGGAACGGCTGCCCGCCGGCCGCGGCTGGATCGCCCTCGACCTGCGCGGCCATGGCGAGTCGGCCAGGTCGGACCGGTACGACGTCGCGACCTGGGCCGAGGACTGCGCGCACGTCCTGGCCTCGCTGGGTGTGCCGAGGGCGCACCTGGTCGGCGCCTCTGCGGGGGCGGCCGTCGCCGTCGAACTGGCGGCGCGGCGGCCGGACCTGGTGGCCTCGGTCGTCACCGTCGGCGGCGCCTTCCGCCCCGCCGACCCCGACGAGGGCGGCCTGATCGAGGACATCGCCGCCCTCGGCCCCGAAGCCGCCCTGCGCCGCCACACCACCACGGCGGTCGCCGCCCCCGGGCACGCCGCGGCGGTGACCGCCGACCTCAGCCACAACGACGCCGCCACGACCGTCGCGATCTGGCGGGCGGCGTCGGCCACCGACACCGAGCCGGCCGCGGGCGGGGTGCGCTGTCCCGTGCTGGTCGTCGTGGGCGAGCTCGACGGCACCTGCCCGCCGCCGGAGTCCGCCTGGTTCGCCCAGGTCGTCGGCGCGCGGCTGGAGATCATGCCGGGAATCGGCCACCTGCCGATGTACGAGGCCCCCGCCGCGCTGGCGGCACTGCTGACCGAGCACCTGCGGAGGAGCGAATGACGACGATCTACCGCGGCGCGGCCGTCCACGACGGCACCGGCGCGCCCCCGGCGCACCGCGACCTGGTGGTCGTCGGCGGGCGGATCGCGCCCGCCGGGCACACCGACCCGGCCGCGCGTGTCGTGGACGTGTCGGGACGCGACGTCATCCCCGGCCTGATCGACTGCCACACCCACGTGACGCTGCCGCACCTGGACACGCTGCGGCTGGTGAACACCCCGCTGTCGCACCGTTTCCTGGCGACCGGCCGTACGCTCGCCAGGACCCTGGACCTCGGCGTCACCACCGTGCGCGACGCGGGCGGAGCCGACGCCGGGATCGCGATGGCGGTCGCCGACGGCCTGGTCCGCGGCCCCCGGGTGCGCACGGCGATCGCGATGATCTCCCCGACCGGCGGCCACGCCGACCCCTGGCGCCTGTCGGGAACCGAGGGCCGCTGGCTGTTCCCGCTCTACCCGGGCATGCCGGACCCGGTGGCCGACGGGCCGACCGGACTGCGCCGGGTGGTGCGCGAACTGGTCAGAGCGGGCGCCGACGTCATCAAGGTCGCGGTCTCCGGCGGCATCAGCTCCCCCCGCGACGACCCCAGGCACTGCCAGCTCCGCCAGGACGAACTCACCGCCCTGGTCGAGGAGGCGGGCGCGGCGGGCCTGCGGGTGATGGCGCACGCGCACGGCCCCGCCGCGATAACCGCCGCCGTGCGGGCCGGGGTCGCCTCGATCGAGCACGGCGTGTTCATCGACGAGGAGGGCATCGCGCTGATGGTCGAGCACGGCACCTTCCTGGTGCCCACGCTCACCGCGGCACGCGCGTTCCTGACCGTCGCGGAGGCGGGGGCGGAGGCCGAGCCCGATCTCCTGCTCCAGGCGCGGGAGGCGGTCTCGGTGCACGAGAGCAACCTGCGCCGCGCGATGGAGGCGGGGGTGCGGATCGCGATGGGCTCCGACTCCGGCTTCTCCCCGCACGGCCGCAACCTCGACGAACTGGAGGCGCTCGCCCAGGCGGGCCTCGACCGGGCCCAGGTACTGCGCAGCGCGACCTCGGCCGCCGCCGAACTGCTCGGCGCCGGCCACGAGATCGGCACGCTGCGGCCCGGCATGCGGGCCGACTTCTCCATCGTGCGCGGAGACCCGCTCGACTTCGCCACCCTGGCCGGCCGCGTCGAGGCGGTCCACCAGGACGGCGTCCTGGTCGGCGGCACCGAATTCAACCGATTCAACCGTGGAAACGACAACGGAAACGAGAACACGAAATGACAGACATCGAGTACCGCAGGCGCACCGCGTCCGGCGAGGACATCGACGAGATCCTGCGCCTGAACCGGGAGTGGTGGGAGTCCAACATCGGCTACGTCATCCCCCGTATGACGCAGGTTTTCCCCTCGCCCGGCGAGGAGTACCTGATGTTCAACTTCAACGGTCATCCGTACTTCAACATGCGGGAGAAGGTCGCCCTCTGGGAGCACTACCGCGCCACCGAGGACTTCGTCGGCAAGCCCGAGGTGCACATCATGCGTCTCGAGGTGCGCGGCGACACCGCGTGGCTGGCCTGCGAGGCCAGGATCGACGAGATCGCGCTGGCCGACGGCGAGCACGACCCCGGCACGCAGAACACGCTGCTGATCCGCGCCACCGAGATCTACCACCGCGACAACGGCGAGGGGCTGCCGCGGTGGCGGATGTGGCACACCCACATCAGCCCCCTGCCCCCCGCGGACGAGCCCCGCCCCGGCTTCACCGACACCACCGAGGAACGCGGGCTCGGCTGGGTGCCGTGGCAGCCGCTGCCCGAGCGGGAGGCGTGAATGACCCCCGCACGCCCCGCCCTCGGCCTCGTGCTGGGCAGCTCGCAGTCGCCGCAGGACATCCTCACCGCGGCCACCGCCGCCGAGCTCGCCGGGCTCGACGAGCTCTGGCTCGGCGAGGACTACTTCTTCACCGGCGCCTTCGCCACCGCCGCCACCCTGCTGGCCGTCACCCGGCTGCCGGTCGGCATCGGCATCGTCCCCGCCACCACCAGGCACCCGGGCGTGACGGCGATGGAGATCGCCACCCTGGCCGGGCTCCATCCGGGACGGCTGCGCGCGGGCGTGGGCCTGGGCGTGCCCGAGTGGCTGGACGCGATGGAGCTGCGTCCCCGCTCCCCCCTCGGCGCGATCCGCGACACCCTGCGCGGGCTGCGCACCCTGCTGCGGGGCGACCCGCTCGACGGCGGGTTCTCCTCGTTCGCCGCACACGCGATCACGCTCGAACACCCCCCGGCCGTCCCGCCGCCGCTGTACGCGGGAGTCGGCGGCCCCAAGGCGTTGCGGCTGGCCGCGGCCGAGGCCGACGGCACCGTGCTGTCGGTGCTGGCGGGCCCGCGGTACGTGCGCTGGGCCCGTGAGCGGCTGACCGAGGCGGGGGCGCCCGCCGGGCACCGCGTGGTCGTCTACGCCCTGTGCGCGATCGACGACGACCGCGACGCCGCCAGGGACGCGCTGCGCGAGCTGTTCGGGCTCTACCTGCTCAGCGGCCCCCGTAACCCGATGACCGAGGTGCAGGGCGTCGCCGACCGGGCGGAGGAGCTCGCCGCCCTCGGCTTCGAGGCGGCGATCCCCGAGATCCCCGACGAGTGGATCGACCGGCTGGCCGTCGTGGGCACGCCGGACGACTGCGCGCGCGGGATCGCCGAGCTGGCCGAGGCGGGAGCCGACACGGTCGCGCTGGCCTTTCCCCCCGGCCTGCCGATCGGACTGATGGCCGAGCGCCTGGCCAAAGACGTCATCCCGATGCTCGGACCGGCCCGGGAGACACGATGACCTACTCCATCGTCGCCCGCGACGAGCGCACCGGACAGCTCGGCGTCGCCGTCGCCTCCCATTTCCTCGGCGTCGGACGGCTGGCGCCGTGGGCCCTGGCGGGTGTCGGGGCGGTCGCCACCCAGGCCTTCGTCGAACCCGGCTACGGCCCGCGCGGGCTGAGCCTGCTCGCCGAGGGGTACTCCCCGGGGGAGGCCCTCGACCGGCTGCTCGCGGCCGATCGCGACCACCACCAGCGTCAGGTGGCGCTGGTGGACGCCACCGGCGCGGTCGCCGCGCACACCGGACGGCACTGCTACGCCGAGGCCGAGCAGGTGGCCTGTCCCGGCCTGTCGGCGCAGGGCAACATGCTGGCCGCCCCCGGAGTCCCGCACGTCATGGCCGAGGCGTTCCTCGGCGCGGAGGGAGACCTGGCCGCCCGCCTGCTCGCCGCCCTGCGGGCCGGTGAACGGCACGGCGGGGACGCCAGAGGACGGCAGTCGGCCAGTCTGCACGTCGTCGGCGCGGAGCGGGGCGAACTGCCCGTCGACGGGGTGATCGTGGACCTTCGCGTCGACGACCACCCCGACCCGGTGGGCGAGCTGCACCGGCTCACCGGCCTGCACCGCGCCTACGCCGACATCGGCGTCATCTTCACCCCGGGCACGGTCAGCGGCGACCGGGCACCGGCGGACGACGAGGCGGAAAGGGCCCTGGCCGCCCTTGAGCGGGCCTCGGGGCTCCTGCCGGGCAACGCCGAGCCCCTCATGTGGTCGGCCATCGTGCTGGCCCGCGCGGGCAGGCCCTCCCGGTCCCGCGAGGCGGTCGCGGCGGCCCTGGCCGTCAACCCCGGCCTGCGCGGGTTCTTCGAACGGCTGCGCGCGCAGGGCGTCATGCCCGGCGCGTGAGCCCGGCGCGTGAGCCCGGCACCGCCCGTCTCCCCCGCCACTCCCGCATCACCCCGATCACATCTACCGCGCCACCCTGGCGAGTCGGTGCCCGGTGATACAGAATCACGTTCAGGGCAGTCAGCGCCGAGGAGGCGACGTTGTCACCAAGAGACGTGTCACTGAGAGTCGCGGTCGTCGGGTCGGGTCCCGCCGGCATCTACACGACCGAGGCCCTGATGAAACAGGCCCCCGGCACCGTCGAGGTGGACGTGCTGGAACGGCTGCCCACGCCCTACGGCCTCGTCCGGTACGGCGTGGCCCCCGACCACACGTCGATCAAGTCCATCGCCGGCTACCTGCGCCGGGTGCTCGAACTGCCGGGGGTCCGCTTCCTCGGCGGCGTCGAGCTGGGCAGGGACGTCGGGGTCGCCGACCTGCTCGACTGCTACGACGCGGTGGTCTACTGCACCGGCGCGATGGTGGACCGGCGGATGGGCGTCCCCGGCGAGGACCTGCCGGGCAGCGTGGCCGCCACCGACTTCGTGAACTGGTACTGCGGCCACCCCGACGTGCCCGCCGACCGCTTCGTCCTGGACAGCTCCGAGGTCGCGGTCGTCGGCGTGGGCAACGTGGCGGTCGACGTGGTGCGCGTCCTGGCCAAGAGCGCCGAGGAGCTGCGTGCCACGGACGTGCCCGAGGAGGTGCTGGCCCGGCTGGCGGACAGCCAGGTGAAGGCCATTCACATGATCGGCCGCAGGGGTCCCGAGCACGCCAAGTTCACCCTGAAGGAGCTGCGGGAGCTGGGCGAGCTGGCCAACGCCGACGTGTGCGTGCGGCCCGACGAGGCCGTGGCGGACCTGACGGACGCCTCGCGGCAGGTGCGGGGGAACGTCGAGGTGCTGCGGGGCTGGGCCGCCCGTCCCCCGGCCGGCCGGCCCCGGCGGCTGGACATCCGGTTCTGGATGCGGCCGGTGGAGATCCTCGGCGAGGACCGGGTCGAGGCGCTCAAGCTCGAACGGACCCGGCTGGAGGAGGGCCGGGTCGTGGGCACCGGCGAGTTCGAGATCCTCCCGGTCGGCATGGTGCTGCGCTCGGTCGGCTACCGGAGCGTCCCGCTGCCCGGCGTCCCCTTCTCCGAGTCGACGATGACCGTGCCGAACGAGGCGGGCCGGATCCGCGACCGGGAGTATGTGGCGGGCTGGCTCAAGCGCGGCCCGACCGGCGTGATCGGCACCAACAAGTCCGACGCCGCGGAGACGGTCCGCACCCTCCTGTCCGACCTCGCGGGCCGCGACCCCGTACGGCACGCCGGCCTGGACGCCCTCCTCGCCTCGCGGGGCGTCTCCCCCGTCACCTACGACCACTGGCTGTCCATCGAGGCGGCCGAGACGGCCCTGGCCAGGACGCTGGGCCGGGGCGAGCGGGTAAAGCTTCTCGGCCTCAAGGCGATGCTCGACGCCTGCGGCCGGTAGACCGGTGAGCGGGTGAGCGGGGCCGGGGAGCCGGGAGGCCCGCGACGGTGATCCGGCCGCGCCCCGGCGGGGGTGATCCCTCCCCGGGCCGCCCGCGACCGGACGCTAGGGTGCGGTGCTGCGGGCACGTTCCACGTGCGGCCGTGCCGGCGCCTCCCGGCGGGTCCGCGGGAGCCGTGCCGCGCTCCGGCACGTCCACGAGGAGAGCACCACCATGCGCGTCACGCTCGCCGATCCGTCGGCCCTGATCCCCGGCTTCGAGCAGGCGCACCGGGAGCAGACGGCGAGATACCCGCAGGCGGAGCCGGAGTGGCAGCCGGTGCACACCGTCTACGTGCCCGCCGACCGCTTCGACGCGGCGACGGTGACGGCCTGGGGCCGGACGGCGCTGGACATGGTCGAGCGGTACGTGCGGGTCAAGGAGGTGAACCACTCCTCCGACGGCTTCTCGCCGATCTCCGAGGAGATGCACGGCAGGCTCACCGCGAAGCTCCGCGTCGAGCCCGTCGAGGACCTGCGGATCGACTTCGAGGACGGCTACGGCCTCCGCCCGGACGATGAAGAGGACGGGCACGCCGTACGGGCCGCCGAGACGGTCGCGACGATGCGCGCCGAGGGGACCCTCCCCCGCCGGTGGGGACCGCGGGTGAAGTCCTTCGCGGACGGCGACCCGGCGCGGAGCGTCAGGACGCTGGACGTCTTCCTGACCGGGGTGATCGAGCGGGCCGGGCACCTGCCCCCGGGGTTCGTGGTCACCTTCCCGAAGGTGCTGATGCGCGCCTATCTCGGGCAGTTCGCCGACTGCCTGAAGGCCCTGGAGGAGGGGCTGGGCCTCGACGAGGGCACGCTCCGGTTCGAGATGCAGGTCGAGGCCCCGCAGACCGTGCGCTTCCTCGACTCCGACCTGGTCCCCTGGCTGGGCGGCCGGCTGGCGGCGGCGCACTTCGGCGTCTTCGACTACACCGCGAGCTGCGGCCTGCCTCCCGCCCAGCAACGGCTCGACCACCCCGTCTGCGACCACGCCAGGAACGTCATGCAGACGGTCTTCGCGGGGACCGGCGTGGAGCTGTCCGACGGCTCGCTCGCCGCCCGTCCCGAGTCCGACGACAAGTACGCCGTGCGGGGACTGTGGTGGCGCCACATGGCGCTGATCCGGCACTCCCTGGAGCACGGCTTCTACCAGGGATGGGACATGCACCCCTCCCATCTGGTCAGCCGCTATCTCGCGGTCTACGGCTTCCACCTGGCCAACCGGGACGGCTACGCGGCGCGGGTGCGCGCCTGGGAGGAGGGACGTCCCGGCGAGAACGGCGTGATGGACGAGCCCGCCACGATCAAGACGCTGGCCACCGCCCTGCGCCGCGCCGACATGGCTCTCGGCGACCTCTGAGCCCGTGGCAGCGCCGGCACCGGCCCTGAGGGGACGGGCACCGGGCCCGGCCGGGGCGTGCCCCGTCTCCGCGCGTCAGTCGACCAGGGACCGCCACTCGCGGACCCGGCGGGGGTCGACCGGCTCGGACCACGACGCCCGTACCGCGCTGCCGACGTGGAAGGCGCGCACGCCGTAGTCGAGTAGCGCCGGGACGTGACCCGGCTTGAGGCCGCCCCCGGCCATGATCAACGGTCCGTCGCCGGCCTCGCAGCGGGTCTTGAGCACCGGCAGGCCGTCCGCCACCCCGCCGGGGGAGCCGGAGGTGAGCACCGTGGCGAGGTTGGGCAGCAGCCGTACGGCCCGCCAGCCCGCCTGGACGTCGGCCGCGTGGTCGACGGCCCGGTGGAAGGTCCACGGCAGCGGGGCGACGGCGTGGATGAGCGCCTCGGTCGCGGCCAGGTCGACCACCCCCGCCCGATCGAGGAAGCCGAACACGAACCCGGCGGCCCCGGCCTCGGAGAGGGCCTTGGCGTCACGCCGAAGGCCCTCGATCGACTCGGGGCCGGCCAGGAACGAGGCCTCGCTCCGCAACATCACCATCTGCGGCAGCCCGCACTCCCTGGAGATCGCGGCGACCGTCTCCACCGCCGGGGTGAGCCCGTCCGACGCCATGTCGGCGACGATCTCCAGGCGGTCGGCGCCGCCCTTTTCGGCCGCGACGGCGTCACGCACGTCGAGCGCGATCACCTCAAGCAAGGATCCGGTCATGGAGTGAGGCTATCGGATGACTTTGTCCTAGGATCGCCGTAATTCAGACATGTTCTGCACGGCGGACCCGCTGCCGCTCACGGCCGGTCCACGAGGCCCACCCCGCCCCCGATCGCGGCCGGCTCGTGACGGCCCGCCGGAAGCTCGCGGAGGTCGACGAACGGCAGTGCGGTCCCGAACGCGCCGCCGCGCTGCCCGCCGGCCCGCTGGAACAGCGCCCCGGAGGCGCGATGCGGCAGGTCGACCGTGCGCAGGTGGGTGAAACGCTGGCCCCGATAGTAGTCCTGGAGCCTGGTGTTGTCCTTGGAACAGTCAAGCCGGAGCCAGCGCCGGCCGGCCGCCAGCACCCGCAGGCCCGCCCAGTCGAGCAGCGCCTGGCCGAGCCCCAGACCGGAGCGGCCCCGCGCCACGGACAGTTTGTGGACGTAGAGCGCCGAACCGGGAGCGTCCTGCGCGTCCCAGAACTCGGGGTCGGCGTTACCGTCCAGCGCGAGGGTGGCCACGACCCCCTCCTCACCGTCCAGCAGGTACATGTCGCCCGCCTCGATCAGCGGGACGATGCGCTCGGCGGGGAAACCGCCCGCGGGCCACTGCCGTACGCCTCTGCCGTTCAGCCAGCCCGCGGTCTCCGCCAGGAGCGCGAGTATCGGCCGCAGGTCGTCGGTGGAGGCTGTGCGCAGCGCGAGCGGACGCGCGGTGACGGAGTCGATGGTGTTGGAGTGCATGATTGATCCCTTCGTTGCACAGGGTGCGTGAATTGACACGGAAAGTAGTCACGCGATGGCGCGCGGCGTCCGTGCCGGCCCAGGCGAAGGCCGCCTAGGGGTCTAAGGGGAGGGGGGAGAGGAACGCGCGGGAGCGGGGAGGGAACGGATCCGCGCCGGAGAGCGGGGCCGCGCGGGAGAGGCGGGGGAACGGGTCCACGCCGGAGGACAGAGCCGCGCGGGAGGACAGAGCCGCACGGAAGAAGGGGCGGGACGGGGCCGCACGGGAGGACGGGTCCACGCGGGAGAAGGGGCGGGACGGGGCCGCGCGGGAGGGAACCGCGCGGGCGAGGGAAAAAGAGAGGGGCCCGTGCCTATCCGCCCGGCGGACACGGCCCGGCATCCGCCCGCGGGGCGGGCGTGCGGGGGGCCGGCCCGTCAGGGCGGTCACGGAGACGTCAGCGGCTTTCCAGCTCGTATCTGATCAGGTGCTTGTCCGCCGGGAGCACGGAGACCGCGACGCGGACGGGCATGTCGCTCCCGTCGTAACCGACCCGGACGTAGACGACCACCGGCGTGCCCGACTGGAGCCGGAGCCGCTCGGCCTCCGAGCTGTTGGGCATCCTGGCCCAGATGTCGTCCACCATGCGGACCTGGAGGTGGCCCAGCTCCGCCAGCACCCGGTTGGCGCCGCGCTCGATGTCACCGGGACGCGCGATCTCCGAGTCGGCGACCAGGGAGAGCGGGAAGTAGGAGTCGTTGGTGTTGTACGGCTGGCCGTCCACGAACCGCAGCCTGCGGCGGACCACGGCGAACTCGTCGTCGGCGAGCTCCAGCCTGCTGGCGATCTCCTCGGCCGGCTGGACGATCGAGACCTCGATGTTCTGGGTCGGCACACGCCCCTCCTGGGAGACCGCCCAGGCGAAGGCCTCCCTGGTGGTCCCCTGGGGCTGGGACTGGAGCTCCCGCTGGGGGTGGATGAGCAGCGGGCGGCGTTCCCTGACCACGGTGCCCCTGCGCGGGGTGCGGGTGATGAGCCCCTCGTTGACCAGCTCGCCGAGGGCGAGGCGCACGGTGTTCCGGCTGACCCCGTGGACGCTCATGAGCTCGGCTTCGGTCGGCAGCTGATCACCCGGTCCGAGCGCACCGGAGTAGATGGCCCTCCGAAGTTCGGAGGCCACCAACTGATACAGCGCTGACCGTGCCATTTAGTCCCCTTTGTGCCAACAAAACTAGACGATCTGGTTTTACCGGGGAACAGCCTCTTGACCCAACCCCCCAATACCCGCATCATCCAATCGTTGGTACAAATCCATCGAAAGGTCAGCGAGGGGTGAAGCCGGTGCTGTCGGTCCATGCGGGTACGCCGTACCTGCCCTGGCGCGACCCTCGCGAGGCAACGCGTTTACTGCGCTACGCGTTGCGTCGCCACGGATTCACCCACACCTACCAGAGCAACGGGACCGGCATGTCCGTGCTTTCGGTACTGATAGATCTGACCGTGTGGTGCAGAAATGGGCTTTTTGTCTGGAATGAGGGAGGACGCCAGACCTGCCACCCGGCCGCCGACCCGGCCGGCGCGGCACGCCTCATCTCCCGGCACCACCGCGGTCCGATCTTCGGCGACACCCCCTCAGGGGAGGGCGGGGACCCTCGGGTCCATGTCCTCCCCGTCACCGGCTCCGTGCGCGACTAGCCGGTTCGAGGACCCCAACCCTCGCCGGGGTCCTCGCGCCGCCGCGCCCGGGGAGGAGCGCGTCCTGGCGGGTCCCCCACGCCCGCCAGGACGCCTCCACCACATCCCCGCCGCCTTCCCCCCAACGGGACCGTTCCCGGTGCGCGGGTGAGACGGCCCTCGCCCGCCGGAGGGGGCCGCCGGAGGGGGCCGCCGGAGGGGGCCGCCGGAGGGGGCCGCCGGAGGGGACAATCTCCCCATGCGATTCGGGATCCTGGGCACCACGCGGGCATGGCGCGACGACGGGGACGAGGTGCCACTCGGCGGGCCCGCCCGGCGGGCGCTGCTGGCCCTGCTGCTCGCCCGGACCGGTGAGGCGGTACCGGCCGACCTGCTGGTCGACGACCTCTACGGCGCGCGGGACGGGGCCGGGCACGCCCTGCAGTCCCAGGTCTCCCGGCTCCGCGGGATCCTGGGGGCGGCGGCGGTGATCGAACCGGTCCCCGCGGGCTACCGGCTCGTCGCCGACCCCGAGACCGTCGACGCCCACCGCTTCGAGCGCCTGTCCGACGAGGGGCGGCGGACCCTGCGGGAGGGAGACCCTGAGCGGGCCGCCGCGCTGCTGCGCGAGGCCCTCGGCCTGTGGCGGGGACCCGCGCTCGCCGACGCCGCGCGGGCCACGTCGGTCCAGGCGCGGATCCTGCGGCTGGAGGAGCGCAGGCTCGGCGCGCTGGAGGACCGGATCGAGGCCGACCTCCGGCGAGGCGAACACCGGGGCGCCGTGCCCGAGCTGCGGGAGCTGGTCTCCCGCCACCCCCTGCGGGAGAGGTCCCACGGCCTCCTCATACGCGCCCTGCGGGCGGGGGGCAGGCAGGCCGAGGCCCTGGTCGCCTTCGAGGAGATCCGGCGGCTCCTGGCCGAGGAGCTCGGCGCGGACCCCTCGGCCGAACTCCTCGCCCTCCACGCGGAGCTGCTGCGGGGCGAGCGTCCTTTCGAGCCGTCGGCGCCGCCCGCCCAGCTGACGAGCTTCGTCGGCCGCGCCGAGGACCTGGCCGGGATCACCGAACTGCTCGGCACCGCGCGCCTGGTCACCCTGCTCGGTCCCGGCGGGGCGGGCAAGACCCGGCTGTCGGTCGAGGTCGCGAGCCGCCTGCCGGAGGTGTGCTTCGTCGAACTCGCGCCGCTGCGCGACGGACGGCTGCTGCCCCAGGCGCTGCTGGGCGCGCTGGGCCTGCGGGAGAGCGGGCTGCTGGCCTCACCGGCCGAGGCGACGCCCGTCTCACGGCTGGTCGCGGCGCTGGCCGAGCGGCCCCCGCTGCTCGTCCTCGACAACTGCGAGCACGTCGTCGAGGACGCCGCGGCGCTGGTCAAACGGCTGCTCGCGGGCTGTCCCGGGCTGCGCGTCCTGACCACGAGCCGGGAACCGCTCGGCATCACCGGCGAGAACCTGTGGCCGGTCCGTCCCCTCGCCCCCTCCTGGGCCGCGCGGCTCTTCGCCGACCGGGCTCGCGCCGTACGGCCCGGCTTCGCCGTGGACGACGCGAACGCCGAGACCGTACGGCACATCTGCCGGGCGCTCGACGGGCTACCGCTGGCCATCGAGCTGGCGGCGGCGAGGATGCGCACGCACGACGCCCGCGAGCTGGCCGCCCGCCTGGACGACCGCTTCCGTCTGCTGTCGCGCGGCAGCCGTACGGCCGACGACAGGCACCAGACGCTGCGCGCGGTCGTGGCGTGGAGCTGGGACCTGCTGTCGGAGGCCGAGCAGGTGATGGCCAGACGCCTGACGGTCTTCTCCGGCGGGGCGACCGCCGAGGCGGCGGCACGCGTCTGCTCGGTTCCCGACGCCGAGGACGTGCTGGACGCGCTCGTCGACAGGTCCCTGGTCGAGGTGGGCGGCGGCCGCTACCGCATGCTGGAGACCGTCCGCGCGTACTGCGCCGAGCGGCTGGCCGCCGCCGGGGAGGCCGAGACCGTGCGACGCGCGCACGCCGAGCACTTCCTGGAGCTCACGCGGTCGGCCGACCCCCACCTGCGCCGCGCCGGGCAGCTCGACCGGCTGGCGGTCCTGTCCACCGAGCACGAGAACCTCCTGGCGGCGCTGCGCCGGGCCGTCGAGGCCGGGCGGGTCGAGCTCGCGCTCGGGCTGCTCGCCTCGCTGACGACCTATCTCTGGATGCGCGGCATGCGCGCCTCGGCGACGGCCCAGGCGGCCGCGCTCCTGGACACGATCGGTGAGAGGCCGCCCGCGGGGCTCGGCGAGGAGTACGTCCTGTGCGCCCTGGCCGCGGCGGCCGGCGACGACGGCCAGGAGGCGTGGGAGCGCCATCGCCGGACGGCGGAGTCGATCGTCGCCGGGCTGGAGCCGCCGCACCGCCACCCGATCGTCACCTTCCTCTGGCCGATGATCAACGCGGGCGCGGGAGACCCGGGGACCGCGCTGAAGGTGATCGCCCGCGGACGGGCCGGGTCCGATCCGTGGGAGAGGGCCGCCGTACACCTGATGTGGGGGTACCCCCAGCTCGCGGGCGGGGACATGGCGCAGGCCGAGCACGAGTTCACCTCCGCGGTGGACGCCTTCCGCTCGCTGGGCGACCGGTGGGGCACGGCGCTGGCCCTGGACGCGCTGGCGGGCCTGGCCGCCACGTGCGGCGACCCGGAGAAGGCGATCGCGCTGACCGACGAGGCCCTCGCCCTGACCGAGGAGCTCGGCGCGATCGAGGACGTCCCCGACCTGCTCTGCAACCGGGGCGACCACCGCGTCCGCGCCGTACGGGCGGCCCAGGCGAAGAGCGGACGGACCGAACCCGCCGCCACCGGCCTGGCGGCGGCGCGCGCCGACTACGAGAGGGCGGCGGAGATCGCGCGGCGCGCGGGCAGCCCCACCTACCTGGCCTCCGCGATGCGCGGGCTCGGCGACATCGCGCGGCTGGAGGGCGACCTGGAGGGGGCCCGCCCGCTGTACGAGCAGGCGCTGGAGCGGTTCGAGACGTACTGGGTGAAGAGCGTGGGCAACCGGACGGCCGCCCTCTTCGGACTCGGCAGGATCGCCGAGGCCTCCGGCGACCCCGAGGGGGCCCGTTCCCTGTACCGGCGGGCCACCGAGGTCACGGTGACCATGGGATCGACCAGCGAGGGCAGCCGCGCGGTCGAGGCCCTGGCGGGGATCGCCCTGCTCGACGGCGACGCCGAGACGGCAGCCCTGCTGCTCGGCGTGGCGACCGCCCTGCGGGGAATCCTCATCGAGGACGACCCGGAGGTCGTCCGTACGGCCGCCGCCACCCGGGCGGCCCTGGGCGAGGCGCGCTACGCGGCCGCGCGCCGCCGGGGCGCCCAGCTGTCCCGCAAGGAGGCGCTCCTGCTGGCGGGCGTGTCCGAGCGGGTCATCCGGGAATCGCCGATCAACGTCATCGACGACTACGGCATCGTCAACCGCCCCTGACCCGCCCCCGTCTCCTCCCGCCCCGTCCCCTGCCCCGTCCCGTCCCGTCCCGTCTCGTCCCGTCCCGTCCCGTCCCGTCCCGGAGTATCGCCCGCTCCCGTCCCGGCGCCGCCCCGGCCGGTCGGGACCTTGACCTCAACTAATCTTCAGGTTTCATGCTTGGCGAGTGACCACATCCCAGGCGGCCGACGAGCCGCACTCCGCCCGCCGGGCCGGGCGGCGGGAGTGGGCCGGGCTCGCCGTACTCGCCCTTCCCGCCCTGCTCGCCTCCCTCGAACTGACCGTGACGCACCTGGCGCTGCCCGCCATCAGCCGGGACCTGGCGCCCGGCGGCACCGAGCTGCTGTGGATCGTGGACGTCTACGCGTTCATGCTCGCCGGATCGCTGATCACCATGGGCACACTGGGCGACCGGATCGGCCGCCGCAGGCTGCTGCTGATCGGCGCGGTCGCGTTCGGCGTGGGCTCGGCGCTCGCCGCCTACTCCCCCAACGCCGAAGTGCTCATCGTGATCCGCGCGCTGCTGGGCGTCGCGGGCTCGACCCTGATGCCGTCCGTCCTGTCCCTGGCCACCGCGATGTTCCCCGATCCGCGGCAGCGCGCGGTCGCCATCGGGCTGATCATCGCCTCCGTCTCCGGGGGAACGGCGATCGGCCCGCTGGTCGGCGGATGGCTGCTCGACCGGTTCTGGTGGGGCTCGGTGTTCCTGCTCGGCGTGCCGGTGCTGGTTCCGCTGCTGGTGCTCGGGCCGCGGCTGCTGCCCGAGCACCGCGATCCGGGCGCGGGACGACTCGACCTGACCAGCGCGGCCCTGTCGCTGGCGGCGGTGCTGCCGGTGGTCTACGGCCTCAAGCAGATCGCCGCGGACGGTCCGGGGGCGCTGCCCGTGCTGTCCGTCGCGGCCGGGCTGGCGGCCGCCGTCGCCTTCACGCGCAGGCAGCGGAAACTGGCCGATCCGCTGATCGACCTGCGGCTGTTCGCGAACCGGGCCTTCAGCACCTCGGTGGGCACGCTCGCGCTCGGCATCTTCGTCCTGTGGGGAGCCAACTACGCCATCGCGCAGTACCTGCAGCTGGTGCACGGGCTGCCGCCGCTGGAGGCGGGCCTGTGGACCGCGCCCTCGGCCGCCGGGGTCATCGCCGGATCCCTCCTGGCTCCCCGGATCACCCGCAGGGTACGGCCCGGATTCGTCATCGGGGGCGGACTGGCGCTCTCGGCCGCCGGGTTCGTGCTGCTGGCCCGGACCGGCGGGAGCGACGCGCTCGCGATCCTCGTGGCCGGGTCCGTCACCGTCTCCGCGGGCCTCGGCCCGATGATGGCCCTGGCCACCCACCTGGCCGTCGGCGCGGCCCCCGCCGGACGGACGGGCGCGGCCTCGGCCGTCTCCTCGACGGCACCCCAGCTCGGCGGAGCGCTCGGCATCGCGATCCTCGGCAGCGTCATCACCGCCGTGTACCGGGGGGAAATGGCCTCGGTCCTCCCCGCGGGCTCCCTTCCGCCGGGCCTGCCGGGCGGGGTGGCGCAGGCCGTACGGGACAACCTCGGCGGCGCCGTCGCGGCGGCGGAGCGGCTTCCCGGAGCGCTCGGCGCCGAACTCCTCGGCGCGGCGCACGAGGCGTTCACCCGGGGGCTGCACCTGGCCGCCGTCGTCAGCGCCGTGGTGGCGGCGGGCACCGCGATCCTGGTCACCGTCCTGCTCCGGCACGTCCGGGCGGGCTCGTGACCGCGTCCCCGGCCCCGGAACACCCGGCGGCCCGTGAGTCCGGCCCGGCACGCCGCGGGCCGCCACACCCGCGTGGAACGGCCGGGAGGCGGCGCGCACCGGGCCGCGCACCGGGCCGCGCACCGGGCCACACCGGGCGCCCGCCGGGCGGTGAGCGCGCGGTGTGGGGGCGGTGAGCGCCCCCGGACAGGATCGAGGACATGAACACCACAGCGCGGCTCAAGAACACGTCCATCCTGATCTCCGGGGCCGGGGTCGCGGGCCCGGCACTGGCCTACTGGCTGCACCGCCACGGCTTCGTCCCCACGGTGGTCGAACGGGCTCCGGCCCTGCGCGACGGCGGCTACGCGGTCGACTTCCGCGGCGAGGCGCACCTCACCGTGCTCGAGCGGATGGGCGTCCTGGCCGACGTCCGGCGGGAGCGGACGAACATGGGCGCGATGTCGTACGTCAACGAGGCCGGCCGGAGGGTCGCCGACATGCCGGCGGACCTCTTCAGCGGGGACGTCGAGATCCTCCGCGGCGACCTGGCCCGCATCCTCCACGACGCGACGAAGGACCACGTCGAGTACGTCTTCGACGACTCGATCACCTCCCTCACCGAGGACGACCGGGGCGTCCAGGTCACCTTCGAGCGGGGCGCGCCGCGCCGGTTCGACCTGGTCGTGGGGGCCGACGGGCTGCACTCCGCCGTCAGGGCGCTGGCGTTCGGGCCGGAGGAGCGGTTCGTGCGGGAGATGGGCCTGTACTGCGCGATCTTCACCACCGCCAACCACCTCGGGCTCGACCACACGGGGCACCTCTACAACACCCCCGGCAAGCTCGTCGGCCTCTACAGCGCCCGGAACAACACCGAGGCCAAGGCCATGTTCTACTTCGGCTCGCCGCCCCTGGACCACGACCGCCGCGACCCCGGGCAGCAGAAGAAGATCCTCGCCGAGGTCTTCGCCGGGAACGGCTGGGAGACGCCCCGGCTGCTGGAGGGCATGTGGGAGGCGCCGGACTTCTACTTCGACTCCGTCGCCCAGGTCCGCATGGACGGCTGGTCGCGCGGCCGGGCCGTGCTGCTCGGGGACGCCGCCTACTGCGCCTCCCCCCTGTCGGGCATGGGCACCGGCCTGGCCGTGGTCGGGGCCTACGTGCTCGCCGGGGAGCTGGCGGCGGCGGGCGGCGACCATCGGGCGGGGTTCGCCCGCTACGAGGAGGCCATGCGCGGCTACGTCGCCGGGTGCCAGAAGTCGGCCGACGGGGTGGGGAAGTGGATGGTGCCGGACAACCGGTTCGTCGCCTGGTTCATGAACCAGAACTACCGGCTCCTGCCGTACGTGCCGTGGAAGGGCATGATCGCCAAGGGCGTCAAGAAGACGGCGAGCGCCATCGCCCTGAAGGACTACGGCCGCTGACCCGCCCCGCCGTACCGGAGACCGAGGCGGGCATGCGGAGGCGAGGCGGAGACCAGGCCCGTTTCGTAGGCGACGATGACGAGCTGGGCGCGGTCGTGGACGGCGAGTTTCCCGAGGAGCCGGCGCACGTGCGTCTTGACCGTGGAGAGGCTGACGCGCAGGCGTTCGGCGATCTCCGGGTTGGTCAGGCCGCGCGCGATGAGCACCAGCACCTCGCGCTCCCGGCCGGTCACGTCGGACAGTTCGCGGGCGAGCGGCGGCTCGGAGTCGGTCCGCCGGGCGAACTCGGCGATGAGGCGGCGGGTGACGGTGGGGGCGAGCAGCGCCTCCCCCGAGGCGACCACCCGGATCGCGGCGAGCAGGTCGGCCGGCGGGATGTCCTTGAGGAGGAAGCCGCTGGCCCCGGCGCGCAGCGCGGCGTAGACGTACTCGTCCAGGTCGAACGTGGTCAGGATGACGACGCGCGCCTCGCCGTTCGCGGCGCGGATGCGCCGGGTGGCCTCGAGGCCGTCCAGCCCCGGCATGCGCACGTCCATCAGCACCACGTCCGGCCGTAGCCTGCCGCTCAGCTCGACGGCCTGCTCACCGGTGCCCGCCTCGCCGACCACGACCAGATCAGAGGTGGTCTCCACCAGCATGCGGAGACCGACGCGCAGCAGCACCTGGTCGTCGGCGACGAGCACCCTGGTCGGTTCGGTCATCGTGGCTCCCCGGGATCGCGTGCCAGGCGGGCGTGCACCCTGAAACCGCCTTCCGGTCGCGGGCCGGCGGTGAAGGCGCCGCCGTACATCATGACCCGCTCCGCCATCCCGGCGAGCCCGTGCCCGCGGACGTCGCGGGGCGCCCCGGACGGCCCGGCCCCGTCGTCGACCACCTCGACGTCGACCACCCCCGGCTCCGATGAGGTGACCGTGACCCCACAGCGGGCCGCCCCGGCGTGCCTGACCACGTTCGTCAGCGCCTCCTGGACGATCCGGTAGACCGTCAGCTCCATCCCCTCCGACAGCGCCCCGTCCGCGCCGACGCCCGGGGCGACGTTCAGCTCGGTCACGACACCCGAGCGGGCGCAGAGCGCGGGCAGGCCCTCCAACCGGGGAACGGGCTCCGGCCCCGGCCCCCCGGCACCAACGCCGGAACCGGTGTCCGGGCGCAGCACACCGAGCATGTGACGCATCTCCTCCAGCGCCGCCCTGCCGGTGCTCTCGATGAGCCGCAACGCCTCACGGGCCTCCTGCGGCCGCGTCTCGGCGACCAGGCCGGCGACCCCCGCCCTGAAGGTGATCAGGCTCATGCTGTGCGCGACGACGTCGTGCAGGTCCCGGGCGATCCGCAGGCGCTCGTCGGCCACCGCGCGCGCCGCCGACCGCTCCGCCATGTGCGCGGCGAACACCCGCTGCTCCCGTACGGCGAGGCCGACAGTCCACGACAGGCCCATCAGCAGCCAGCCGAACAGGACCGCCGACAGCGTCCGCGACGACGGCCCGCCGGTCAGGAACAGGGCCGACGCGACTCCCGCCAGGGAGACGGCGAGGGCGACGACCGCCGGCCGCCGCGGCTCCAGCGAGGCGACGGTGTACAGGACGACGGCGACCACGAGATAGGACTCCTCCCATCCGGCGGGCAGCGTGGCCACGGCCCCGGCCAGCACCACCCACAGCACCGGCATCGGCCACAGCCTGCGCACCGCGACGGGGAGCCAGCAGGCCGCCACGGCCACCGGCACAGGTGACGGGCCCGCCGTCAGGAGCGTGGCGACGCCGAAGCCGGCGGCGAGCAGAACCGCGGCGACGGCGTCCACCGCGACCCGGTGGCCGGGACGCAGCCGCCGGAACACCGGGGGACGCAGGTCGCGATCATTCACCCCCCAACATTATCCAGGCAGGTCACCGCGGTAATCCCCCACAAGTACGTCATCCCGTGAGGTGACTCGTCCGCGCGAAGGAGCACCCCCGTAGCGTCCTGGGCTGACCCGAGGTCCCTCCCCCGGCCCGATGGCCGGGCCGGTGCCGTACGGAACCGTAGAGGGCATGATCGGAACAAGAGTCCTGACCCGCGCCGTGGCGCTGCTGGCCGTCACCGTGACCGCCACCGCCACCGCCGCTTCCTCCCCCGCCACCGCGGCCCCGGCCGCCACGACCGCCACGGCGACCGGATCCGCACCGGTGCGGCTGGTCGTGCCGGAGCCCTCGGGCCCGCACCGGATCGGCACGGTCTCGCTGCACCTGGTCGACGCGGCCAGGAAGGATCCGTGGGTGACCTCGAAGCCGGAGCGGGAGCTCATGGTCAGCCTGTGGTACCCGGCGCGTGACGTGGACCGCTACCCGCTCGCCCCGTGGATGCCCAAGGCCGCCGCCGCCCGTTACCTTCAGGACGCCGGGGTGCCGTCCGGCAAGGTACTGCTGGGCGACACCCACGCCCACGAGGGCGCGCCCGTCGACCGGCGCGCGGGCCGGCTGCCGGTCGTGCTGTACTCCCCCGGCGCCAACGCCTCGCGCTCCTTCGGCACCGGTGTGGTCGAGGAACTGGCCAGCAGGGGATATCTGGTGGTCACGATCGACCACACCTACGACGCGGCCGCGGTGCAGTTCCCCGGCGACCGGGTCGAGGTGAACCCGGAGGGTGAGGTCACCGACTTCGAGAAGGCGGTCAAGGTACGTACCGAGGACACCCGGTTCGTACTCGACCAGGTCACCGCCATCGCCGCGGGCCGCAACCCCGACGCCGAGCACGGCACGCTCCCCAGGGGCCTGTCCGGCGCGCCCGACCTCAAGCGGATCGGCATGTTCGGCCACTCCCTCGGCGGGGCGACCGTCTCCTCGGCCATGTTCGCCGACCGCCGGATCAAGGCGGGGATGGGCCTGGACGGCGCCGTGCTCGGGCCGGTCGCCGAAGCCGGGCTGGATCGGCCCTACCTGGTGGTGGACACCCCGGGCAAGGGCGGAATGGCGAACAACCCCGCGCTGCGGAAGTTCTGGTCGCACCTGCGCGGGTGGCGGCTCCACCTGACCCTGAAGGGCGCCGCGCACAACTCCTTCGGCGACGACGCGCAGCTCGTGCCGCTGGTGGCGCCGTTCCTGGGAATGTCTCCCGAGCAGGTCCAGGAGTCGGTCGGCACCATCCCGACCGCGCGGGCGCTGGCGTTCCAGCGCGCCTACCCCCTGGCCTTCTTCGACCTGCACCTGCGAGGCCGGGGCCACCTGCTGGACGGGCCCTCCGCCCGTTTCCCCGAGGTCGCCTACGACCGCTGAGGCGCCCGTCCCGGTCACGGCACCGGGATGTGCCGGATCACCCTGGCCGGGGTGCCGGCGGCGACGACACCGGGCGGGATGTCCCGGGTGACGACGGCGCCCGCGCCGATCACGCTGTCGGCCCCCACGGTGACCCCGGCGAGCACGATCGCGCCCCCGCCGAGCCAGACGTTGTCGCCGATCACGATCGGCCCGGCCGACTCCAGCTTGTTACGCCGCTGTTCGGGGTCGATGGGGTGGGTGGGGGTGAGCAGTTGCACCCCCGGGCCGATCTGGACGTCGTCGCCGACGGTGATGGGGGCCACGTCCAGCGCGGTCAGGCCGTAGTTGACGAAGGTGTCCGAGCCGATGGTGATGTGGACGCCGTAGTCGACGTACAGCGGCGGCCGTACGTGGGCGTCCTTCGCGATCGAGCCGAGCAGTTCCTCCAGGACGGGACGCGCGGCGGCCGGATCGCCGGCGTACACCTCGGTGTAGCGGTGGGACAGCCGCACGGCGCGTTCGTGGAGGGCCCCGAGTTCGGGGTCGTCGGGAATGTAGAGATCACCGGCCAGCATCCGCTCCCGGTTGGTCCGCGTGTCTCCGGCGAAGAAGTCGGTCATGTATTCGGAGCATATGCAACGCCCGCCGGCGCGTGGATCGCCCGCGAGAGGAAAGCCGCCGGACGCCCCCTGACGTCCTTTCCCGAATGTCCGGGCACCCTTTTCCGGCATCGACGCGCCGCCTTCCGAACCCGCCTCTTCCAGCCGTAACGTCTTTCCGTCACAACGCGATGACCATCGAGGATTCGTCGCCGGAACCGCGATGCGCCGGTTTCACGCCTTTTCCATCCGTCGCTTTCCGGGAATTTCTGAACGATACTCCTTCCGCCGGTCAACGGTGTTCGAGGACTCGCGGGAGAAGCCCGAAAAAGCCTGTCGAGAAATCAGGAGAAAAGCACCCTTAAATCGCACTGACCACCAGCGTCGCACTCACCGCCGACCTGAACTGCCCGGGGTGCGTGCTGTCCGTCGAGGCCGACGACGTGCCCCTCGGCCTCGCCTGCCCCTGACCTCCACGTCCCCGAATCCCCCTCCCCCGCCCCCTCCTTGAACCCTCCCCGAACACGGAGAAGGACGGGCCGCCGTCGCGTCGTCGCAGGTCGCGATGGCGGCCCGTCCGGGCCGGGTGTCTCGGGGCGGTCCGGGCGGACTACCCGAGGGTCACCGGGTGATCATTCTTCGGATTACTTCAGGCCCGCGTCGACGGCGTTGGTCAGGGTGCCGGGGTCACCGGACATCTCCCAGATCATGACGCCGAGCAGGTTCTTGCTCTTGAGCCACGCGGTCTTCTTCGCGATCGTCCACGCGTCGTCGAAGGTCCACCACTGGCCTCCGTTACCCGTGTAGCAGTAGGTCGCGACCGCCTGCTCGTCGTGCTTGATGGTGCATCCCGGCACGCTGGCCAGCAGGTTGCTGTACCCGCGGGTGCCCGCCTCGTCCTGGAACTGGCCGGGCGCCGCGCCGGTGGCCGACTGCCACTCGCCCGACTTGCCACCGTCGGCGACCCCCTGCCAGCCACGCCCGTAGTAGGCGAGACCGATGGCGATCTTGCGGGGGTTCACCCCTGCCTTCAGGTACTCGTTGACGGCGTTCTCCACGCTGAAGTGGAAGTTGTACGGGTCGTCCACGTCGGCGTACAGGTTGGCCTGGTGGCCCGCCCGGTTCGGCTCCCACGAGTTGTCACTGCCCGAGCCGTGGAAGTCGTAGCCCTGGACGTTGAAGATGTCCATGGACTTGGCGACCTCCGCCAGGTCCCAGCCGGCCTGGATCTTCGCCGGGTCGGCGGGGGTGAACGCGGTGAGCTGGTAGCGCTTGCCGGTCTCGACGGTGAGGGCGTCGAGCTGCTTGCGGAACTCGGCGATCAGCAGGGTGTTGTTCTGCTTGTCGTTGGCGCCGATGTGGTTGCCCGCGTGGCCGTCGGAGCCCGGCCACTCCCAGTCGAGGTCGATGCCGTCGAAGATCCCGGCGGCGCTGCCCGGTCCACCGGCGGCGTTGTAGGTGGGCAGGTTGCCCTTGATGTAGGTGTCGATGCAGGAGCTGACGAACTTCTTCCTGGAGGCGTCGGTGGCCGCCACGTCGGAGAAGTACTTGGAGTAGGTCCAGCCGCCGAGCGAGATCAGAACCTTCAGGTTCGGGTACTTCGCCTTGAGCTTCTTGAGCTGGTTGAAGTTGCCGCGCAGCTTCTCCCAGCCGGTGTCGGCGACGCCGTCGACCGACTGGCCGGCGCTCATCGGCCTGCCGTAGTCGGCGTCCGCGTCACCGGAGCCGTCACCCTGGCTCGGGTCCTGCGGGTTGCCGGTGGTGCCCTTGGTCACACCCTGCAGACAGGTCAGGTTCACCGGGTCGATGTTGCCGAAGGCGTAGTTGAGGTGGGTCAGCTTCGCCGCGACGCCGGTGGTGTCGAGGTTGCGGACGAAGTACTGCCGACCGTAGATGCCCCACTGGACGAAGTAACCGACGCGCGCGTAGCCGCTGCCGATGATGTCGTCGGTGGTCACCTTGACCGCGTTGCTGGCGCCCGAGACGTTGTCGTAGGTGTCGCGGGCCTTGACGGTGAAGGTGTACTCGGTGGACGGCGACAGCCCGGTCACCGTGGCCGTGGTCGAGATCGACGTGGTGAGCAGGGTCGAGCCGCTGTAGATCTCGTAGTTCGCGACTTCCTTGTTGTCCGTCGAGGCGCCCCAGGTGAGGGTCACGGTCGAGGAGGACTTGGCGGTGCTGCGCAGGTTGCTGGGCACGGTGGGCGGCTGGGTGTCGTCACCGGCGTTGTTGGTGGTGACCTTCAGCGCGGTGCTGGCCGGGGAGAGGGTGCCCTTCCGGTCCTTGGTCTTGACGGTGAAGGTGTACTCGGTGTTCGGGGTCAGGCTGCCGACGGTCGCGGTCGTCCCGGTGACCGTGTCGACGAGGTTGGCGCCGTTGTACACCTGGTAGCCGACGATCGGCAGGCTGCCGGGGGTGGCGGCGTCCCACGCCAGGGAGACGGTCTTGGTGGTCTTGACCGGCGAGCGCAGGTTGCCGGGGGCGCCGGGCGCCGCGTCGGCGGAGCCGTCGCACTTGATGTCGTTGATCCGGCAGTTCTCCGGCTCGGCGGTGGCGCTGCTGAGCGTGAACGTCGGGCTGTAGGGCTCGGTGGAGCCGTGGGCGGCGACGTTGGTGTTGTAGTGGGCCGGGCTCAGCGTGACCGAGCGGCCGCTCTGGCTGATCGAGCCGTTGTCGGCGGCGCTGGCGGTGACGCCGGAGGGCAGGTCGAAAGTGATCGACCAGCCGTTGAGGGCGGCGTCGGTGTTGTTGTTCACCACGAACTTGCCACGGGTCCCGCTGGCCGAGAAGGTCGCGGTGACGGGCGCGTCCGGCGGCGGCGGGTCGCCGCTGCCGTCACAGTTGGCGTTGTTGATGGTGCACTTGGTCGGCTGAACCGCCGAACTGAGAGTGAACGTGGGGCTGTAAGGCTCGGTGTTGCCGTTAGCCTTCACGGTGTTGATGTAGAAAGCGGGCGTCAGCTTCACCTTGGTGCCCGTTTGCGAGGTCGTCGCATTCTGAGCGCCACTGACGGTCACACCCGCCGGAAGTTCGAAAGTGATCGACCAACCGGTCACGGCGGTGCTGTTGGGGTTGCTCACCACGAATTTGCCCTGGGTGCCGGTCAGGCTGAAGGCGGCGGTCAGGCGAGCAGCGGCTTGGGCGGGCACCGTCAAGGCGGCCATTGCGGTCGCCATGGCGAGAACCACCAGCACAGATGCTAATCGGCGCATGTGGGGTGCTCTTTCCTTTAGGAAAGTTTCCTAATAATTATGCGGATCGTAACCCTGACCACCGGTGTCTACAAGACCCAAAACATGTGTAAATGTTCAGGACACGAACAGCCGGGCGCTGCCGTCCCCACGGCGGCGCCCGGCGCTCATCGGAGAACCCGGGTCACCCCTCCGGGCGCACCGCCGCCGGCCGCTCTCCGTCCGCGGCGCCGTCGCCGCCGGCGTCCGTACCGGCCCCCGCGTCAGTGCCCACGTCAGTGCCCGCGTCAGTGCCCGGGAGCCGCCCTCCGCCGCGGGGCATGACCAGGACCGCGAGCACGCCCAGCGCCACCATGACGGCCATCGCGAGGAAGACGTTGTGGACGGCCGCCGCCAGGGCCGTACGGACCGCCTGCGCCCGCGGCCCGTTCAGCGACTCGGCGACGTCGTCGACCGAGGCCACCGCGCCGGAGGAGAGCAGGGAGGCATTGGCGACCGCCGCGAAGACGGCCGTGCCGACCGCCCCGCCCGCGATACGGAAGAACACCACGCCGCCGGTGACGACGCCGCGCCGCTCCCAGCCGACCACGGACTGGGCTCCGACCAGGCAGGAGATGGAGAAGAACCCCAGCCCGGAGCCGTTGACGAACGCGCAGGCCGCCGCGTAGGCGACCGGTGAGGCCGGGGTCAGCAGCATGAACATCACCGCCGACACGGCGATGAGCACCAGGCCCGCGAACGCCGTGTTGCGGAAGCCGTACCTCAGGTAGATCCGGTGGGCCGAGGCTGCGGCCAGCGGCCAGCCGATGGACTGCGCCGCGAGTGCGAACCCGGCCGCGACCGCGCCCGCGCCGAGCACGCCCTGGGCGAAGGTGGGCAGGTACAGGGCGGGGGCGATCAGCACGATGCCGATGACCCCGCTGCCGAGGAAGGCGCCGAGCAGCATCCGGTCACGCCAGATCCAGGGCGGCACGATCGGCTCGGCGGCGCGGCGCTCCCAGGCGAAGAAGGCCACCAGCAGCGCGAGACCGAGCAGGACCGCCCACCAGGCCGACTCCTGCAGGCCGGTCATCACGGCGACCACCCCGGCCGCCATCAGGACCGTGCCGAGCAGGTCGAGGCGGTGGCGCGGGCGGCGTTCGACCGACTCGCGCAGGAACACCGTGACCATGGCCAGCGCGGCGATCCCCACCGGCAGGTTCAGCAGGAAGATCCAGCGCCACAGCCCGAACTCCGACAGCAGGCCGCCGAGGGCGGGCCCGAACAGCGCCGCCCCTCCCCACACCGTCGACATCAGCGCGGAGATCCGCCCCCGCTGGGCCAGGGGGTAGATGTCGGCCGCGATCGTCTGGGTGATCGGCTGGATCGCCCCGGCCCCCACCCCCTGCAGGGCCCGCGCCGCGATGAGCGCGGGCATGCTCCAGGCGAAGCCCGCCACCAGCGACCCGGCCAGGAAGATCGACGCGCCGATGAGCAGCATGGGTTTACGCCCGTAGACGTCGGCGAGCCGCCCGTAGACCGGGGTGCACACCGCCTGGGTCAGCATGTAGATCGCGATGACCCAGGGGAACAGGGAGAAGGAGCCCAGGTCCCGCACGATCGCCGGGACGGCGGTGGCCACGATCGTGGCGTCCATCGCGGCCAGCGCCATGCTGAGCATGAGTCCGGCGACCACCGGTCCACGTCGCGTCACCGTCGGCTCCTCCTCGGGGTGGGGTGGGCATGAGAGATCAAGCGGGCTCGCCCTCGTCCGCCAGGGTCTCGACGACCCTGCAGCAGTACTCCGCCAGATAGCCGCGGAGCACCTCCTCGGCGCCGTCGCCGTCACCGCGCGCCGCCAGCCGGGCCAGCTCGCGGTGGTAACGCAGGCCGTGGGCGACGTGCCGCCCGACCAGGTAGCGGTTGACGACGTTGCGCAGGTCCTCGATGATCCCGATGGCGAAGGGGTTGTCCGCCGCGTCGTAGAGCTCCCGGTAGAAGGCCGTCCGCTGCTCGTGCAGCGTGCCCCTCTCGTGGGGCCCGTCGAGCACCTCCCCCAGCTCGCGCAGGCGGGCCGCGCGAGCCGAGGTCATCCGCGCGATGGACTTGCGCAGCGCGTGCACCTCGACCAGTTCCCGCAGCTCGTAGATCTCCCTGACCTGCTCGACGGTGAGCCTGCGCACCACCGCGCCCCGATGCGGGTGGAAGGAGACCAGTCCCTCGGCCTCGAGCTGCATCAGGGCGGTGCGCACCGGGATGCGGGAGACCCCGATGCGCTCGGCCAGGTCCTCCTGCCGCAGGTGCTCGCCGGGCGCGAGCAGCCCGGTGATGATGCACTCGCGGATCACGGCGTAGGAGAGCTGCCCGGCGGTACGGGCGCCGCCCGCGGCCCGGCCGACGACGTCGGCGAAGGCGGCCTCCTCAGCGGAACCGCGCGTGTGGCCCACCGTCGTCTCCCCCTTCTGCCCGCCTTACCCCTCTTTCCCTATCAGATAGGACCGAAAGCCTCATCACAGCACATGCCTGGCTGTTCCCTCGGGGAGCGCCTCGACGAGGACCTCGATGTCGATCTGGCCGCCGATGGCGAGACCTCCCGCCTCCAGCGCGCGGTTGAAGGTGACGCCGAAGTCCTCGCGGTTCACCGAGCCGGTGGCGCTGAAGGCCAGCAACGACACCCCGCCGTCCGAGTGCGTGCCGAGGTAGCGCGCCTCCAGCTCGACCGGACGGGTGATCCCGCGCACGGTGAGCTCGCCCTCGATCGTGAAGGCGCCGTCCCGTCCGAGCCGGACCGCCTCGGAGGTGTAGGTGATCGTGGGGAACTCCTCGACGTGCAGGAAGTCCGGCGAGCGCAGGTGGTCGTCGCGGCGGGCGACGCCGCTGCTGACGCCGGCCGCCTCGACGGTGACCGAAAGCCGTGACCGCTCGGCGGGCTCGGCCACCTCGAAGCGGCCCGTCACCTGGTCGAAGCGTCCCCGCACCCGGGCGACGACCAGGTGCTGGACGGTGAACTGCACGCTGGTGTGCCGGGGGTCGAGCTCCCAGACCCCGGTGGCGGGCCAGGCCGCCGCCCCGCTCCCGGCCCTGTCCGCGGCGCCGTTCACGGTACCGTCTCCCGCGCCGTTCACGCCGCCGTCCGCGGCGGTGCCGCCCGTGGTCGTGCTCATCGTGCCTCCCTTTCGATCGGTGATCCGACGGTGCTGCCCCACTCGGTCCACGAGCCGTCGTAGACGCGGACGTGGTCCCAGCCGAGCAGTTCGTGCATGGTGAACCAGAGCAGGCCGGCCCGGTGGCCGAGCCTGCAGTAGGCGACGACCCGCCGCGTCTGGTCGGGCGCGGCACCGGCGGCGCGGAAGACCGCCTCCAGCTCCTCCGGCGGCCTGATGACGAACCTGTCGTCGAGCAGGTCCCGGAAGAAGAGGTTGACGGCGCCGGGGATGCGGCCGTGCCGTTCGGCCCCGTGGTCGAAGCCCGTTCCGGGCTTGACGCGCTCGCCGCGGTACTCCTCCGGGTAGCGGCCGTCGAGCAGCAGGGTGTCCGGCGCCCCGACCAGGCCGAGCAGCTCGTCACGGCCGATCCTGCTGCCGTCGTCACGGGCCTCGCGCACCGGCGCGTACGGCACCGCCGTCACCTCCGGCTCCCGCGTCGACAGCGCGAACCCGGCGCGGGTCCAGGCTCCCCTGCCGCCGTTGAGCACCCGCACGTCGGCGTGACCGTTGAGCGTCTTGAACACCCAGTAGCCGTAGACGGCGAACTGGCCGCGCCCGCTGTAGAGCACGAGCGTGGTGTCCGGGCCGACGCCCAGCGCGCCGAGGATCCCGGCCGCCTGCTCCGGGGTGACGAACTCGCGCTCGTCGGGGTCCCAGCAGAGGTCCTTCCAGAAGACGTGCCGAGCGCCGGGAACGTGCCCGGCGGAGTAGTCGTCGATGTCGGGCTCGTACTGCACCTCGACGACCACGGTCTTCGGGTCGTCGAGCCGCTCGGCGAGCCAGCGGGGGTCTACAAGGGCAGCCATTCGCGCCGCCCCTCCTTCCTGATCACGTATCCGAGGCCCGGGTGGGGGAAGTGGCCGAGCCCGACGAGGGTCCGGTCCTCCTCGACCCGGGCGAGGGTGGTCTCACGGGTGGCGACGGCCCGTTCCGGGTCGAGGTCGAAGCGCTGGACCCACCCGGTCTCGTCGAGCACCACGGGGTGGTGGGCGAGGTCGCCGAGCAGGAACGCGTCACGGTCGCCGACCACGTAGCCGGTGTGACCGGGCGTGTGGCCCGGCAGGGCGGCGGCGCGCAACGAGGGGGTGACCCGGTGCCCGTCGTCGATGAGTTCCAGCACTCCGAGGTCCTCCAGCGGCAACGCCTGCTGGACGATGTTGGGGTGCGCCCGCTCCAGGGCGCGGTAGTGCTCCCAGTCGGCGCGCGGTACGAGGTACCTGGCGTTGCCGAAGCGGGGACGCACCGGCTCCTCCAGCACGAGGTTCCAGCCGACGTGGTCGGGGTGCAGGTGGGTGAAGACCACCAGGTCCACGTCGTCGGGGGTGACACCTGCCTCGGCCAGCTCGGTCAGCAGCCCGGCGGGGGCGTCGAGCCCCCCTGGCGGGCCGAGGTAGGGGCCCCAGCCGGTGTCGACGAGGACGACCTTCGAGTCGGCCAGCACGAGGTAGCCGCCGAAGGTGAGCGGCCGTTCGTCCTGTCCCTCCCACGCCCGCGCGGGCACGTCGGGGAAGTGCCACTCCCGGTTCAGCGGGTGCTCTCCGTCCCGCAGCGCGACGATCTCCGCCGCGCCCGCCCTCACCCGGACGGCCATGCGGCCTCCTTTCTTCGATACGGCCCCCGCCGTACGGTCCCGATCACGGTCCCGATCACGGTCCCGATCACGGCCCCGATCACGGCGACGGCCACGTGAACCCCGCCCGCCCGCACAGTTCCCGCAGCGCGACCCCGGCCCGGGCGACGAGGTCGGCCTCGTCCACGCCGGTCAGCCTGCCGTCGCGCTTGACCACGCGCCCGTCGACCAGGACGGTGTCGACGTCGGCGGGCTGCGCTGAGTGCACGACGGCCACGGCCGGGTCGGCGACGGGAGCCAGGTTGAGGCGGTCGGTGCGGATCAGGACGATGTCGGCGCGCTTTCCGGGGGTGAGGGAGCCGGTGACCCCGGCCAGTCCCAGGGCGTGCGCGCCCTCCAAGGTCGCGGCGCGCAGGATCTCGCGCGGGGTGATCGCCTCGGCGTCGCCCGCCTCGGTGTTGGCCAGGCCGAGGGCGACCCGCATCGCCTGGAACGGGTCGGCGCTCGCCGCGATGGCGGTGGTGTCCAGGGAGAGGCTGGCCCGCACCCCGGCCTCGCGCAGCCGCAGCAGCGGGGACAGGCCCATGGCCAGCCGCAGTTCCGACAGCGGGCTGACGGTGATCGGGATGCCGTACTCGGCGACCCTGGCCAGGTCGGCCTCCGGCAGGTGCAGGCAGTGGGCCAGCAGCAGGTCGGAGCCGAGCAGCCCGTCGTCGTCGAGCAGGGCGACCTGGTGGATGCGCTCGACCTCCGCGCGGGTGCCCGCGCAGTGCATGGCCAGCGGCAGGCCGAGGTCGCGGGCGGCCAGGAACTCGGCGCGGTAGACCTCCCGGGCCGAGCGGGCCGGGCCGCGCACGTTCACGCCGATGGAGATCAGCGGATCGGCGGCGTACTCGTCGCGCAGCCGCTTCACGTCGGCGAAGTCCATGGCCTCGTCGAAGCCCTTGCCCCGGTCGCCCATCAGGCGCCGCATCTCCTCGGCGGAGATCGAGGGGTGCGCGGACGGTGCGCCGTAGGAGTAGTGGGCGCGCAGGCCGAGTTCGCGCAGCGCGCGCAGGTCGGCGTCCGCGTGTTCGGGGCCGAGCACGTTGTGAGCCCAGTCGTGGACGGTGGTGATCCCGGCCGCGATGCCCTCGGCCGCCGCCAGCCGTACCCCGAGATAGGTGTCGTCGGCGGTGAAGTACGGCGCGAGCCTGCCCTTGCGGGCGAACCAGCCGTCCCTCGGGCCGTCGCCGATCACCCCCCGCAGCAGGGTCCCCCACAGGTGCCAGTGGGGGTCGACGAAGCCGGGAACGGCGATCATGCCGGTGGCGTCGATCACCTGGGCGCCGGGCGCCGCGAGGTCCGGGCCGATCGCGACGATGCTCCCGTCGCGGACCTCGATGTCGGTCCTCTCCCGGTCGCCGAGGTCCTCGTCGACGGTGAGCGCGGTCACCCCTCTGATGAGCAGGTGGTCACCCGGATCGTGCGGGTCATTCGAGTCATTCAGGTCATCCGGGTCATTCGGAGAAGGCATGGGTGTCCCCCTTGAGCAGGCGCCAGATGTCGTGGCGCAGGTCGGTGAAACGGGAGTCGCCGCGTACGGCGTGCTCGTCGCGCGGGTGGCCGAACGGCACCTCGAACTCGGCGGCGACGCGGCCGGGCCGGGCGGAGAACACCGCGACCCGCTGGGACAGGAACAGCGCCTCGTCGACGCTGTGGGTGACGAACACGACGGTCTTGCCGGTGAGCTCCCAGATGCGCAGCAGCTCGATCTGCATCAGCTCGCGGGTCTGGGCGTCGAGCGCGCCGAACGGCTCGTCCATCAGCAGGATGTCGGGGTCGACGGCGAGCGCCCTGGCGATGCCGACCCGCTGCTGCATGCCGCCGGACAGCTCGTGCGGGTGGTGCCGCTCGAAGTCGGCCAGGCCGACCATCTCGATGTACCGGCGGGCGATCCCCTCCCGCTCGGCCTTCGAGGAGACGAAGCCCTCCAGCGGGAAGGTGACGTTGCCGAGCACGGTCCGCCAGGGCAGGAGCCTGAAGTCCTGGAAGACGAAGGCGCGGTCACGCCCGGGACCGGTGATCGGCACGCCGCCGACCCGAATCTCGCCCTCGGTGACGGGGACCAGCCCGTCGAGGCACTTCAACAGGGTGGTCTTGCCGCATCCGCTCGGCCCGAGCAGGCTGACGAAGCCCCCCGACGGGACGCTGAGCCGTACTCCCGACAGGGCGTCGGTGCGTCTGCCCTTCGCGGTGTAGGACTTGCCGACGTCGTCGACCTCGATCGCGGTCACGTGGTCACCTCCGGGCGCCAGGCGGACAGTCTGCGGCCGGCCCAGCCGACCAGGGCGGTGAGAAGCGCGCCGACGGCCAGCGCGACGAGCGCGACGGCGAAGACCTCGTCGGCGTCCAGCCGGGCGCGGGCGTCTCCGAGCAGCGTTCCGAGGCCGGGGTGGCCGACGAGGAACTGCCCGACGACGACCGCCATCAGCGCCCGCTGCACGCTGATGCGCAGTCCCGCCGCGATGTACGGCAGGGCCCCCGGCAGCACGACCTTGAACAGGAAGCGGCGCCCGGTGACCTGGTAGGCGCGGGCCAGTTCGCCGTAGGCCCGAACGCTCTCCCTGGTACCGGTGGCCGCGGGGAAGACCAGCATGATCGCGGTGGCGAGCACGATGGTCGCGAGCAGGAAGCCCTGTCCGATGCCGAACCAGATGATCATCAGCGGCACCAGGGCGATGAGCGGCACGGAGTAGAGCGCCACGAGATACGGCTCCAGGGCCACGGCCAGCAGGCGGTGGCGGCCGATGAGGACCCCGGCCGACACGCCGAGCAGCGCGGCCGTCGCCCAGCCGGTCAGCAGCGTGACGACCGTCCCGGCGACCAGGGAGAGCAGGTCGCCGTCGCGGGCGAGCCGTAGAAGCTCGGCGGCGACCAGGGTCGGTGAGGAGGTGAAGTCGGGACGGACCGCGCCTGCGGCCTGCCACCCGGCGAGCACCAGCGCCACCCCCGCCAGGTGCGACGGCCCGAGCCTCATCGCGCCACCTGCCAGGGGGTGAGCCGGGTCTCCAGGCGCCGCAGCCCGACGTTGATCAGCAGGCCGACGACCATGACCGACAGCAGCGCCACGATGAGCTCCGCGGTGCGCAGGGCCGCGCCGAGGTTGTAGATCAGGCCGCCGATCCCGCTGGTCTCCAGGAAGAACCCGGCGAGCACCACACCGACCAGGGCGTGCAGCAGGCCAAGGCGCAGCCCGGTCAGCACGTACGGCCTGGCGGCGGGCAGCACCACCCCGCGCAGCATCCGCCCCGGGGGAACGCGGTAGGCCCGGCCCAGTTCGACGTAGGACCGTTCGAGGCCTCGCACCCCGTCGCGGACGGTGAAGAGAACCTCGAAGAGGCCGAACGCCAGGATCAGCACGATCTTGGCGAGGTCCTGCAGTCCGAACCACAGGGCGATGAGCGGCACCAGCGCGATCCTCGGGGTGAGGAAGAGCGCGCCGAGCAGCGGGGACAGCAGCCGGTCGAGCGGGCGATACCAGCCGAGGAGCAGGCCGAGCCCGACCCCGGCGACCGAGGCGACCGCCATGGCCGCGGCCACCTGGACGACGGTCTGCCCCCACGCCCGGGCCAGTTCACCACCGGCGAGCATGCCGCCGGCTGCGGCGCCGACCCTGGCCGGGGTCGGCAGGATCGCCGCGGGCAGCCGCTGCGCGACCTGCTGCCAGATCAGCAGCAGGAGGGCGAGGGTGGCGATCCTGACCACCCGGTCGCGGGCCGGTGCCGTCACCTGGCACCGAGGAAGGCGACGGCGGCCTTCTGGTAGTCGAAGGTGACCAGGTCTGCGCAGGAGTAATCGGTCTTGACCACGCCGAACTCCTTGGAGGTGGCCAGCGTGTAGTCGCACATCCCCTGGTCGAGGCTGCCGTTGACCGGCCAGTCGTCGAGCTCGGTGACCAGGGTCCGGTAGTTGTTCTCCGCCGCCTCGGCGGACAGTCCCTCGATCTTGGCCTGGGCGAGGGCGAGCCAGCCCGCCCTGTCGTCGTGGGTCCACCGGTCCGCCTTGATCTCGGCGACGGCCAGGGCCAGGGCGAGGTCGCGGTTGGCCTCGGCCCAGGGACGGCTGACCGCCCACACGTCGTTGAGCTGGGGGTTGGCCTCCCAGCCCTTGCAGAGCACCGTGTAGGCCCCCGGCTTGGCCAGCTCCAGCTCGGCCTGCCGGAATGTCGCCGACATGCCGCCCTCGATCTTGCCCGCCTCCAGCGACTCGACGATCTGCCCGATGTTGGACAGGTGCAGGAGCTGGACGTCCTTGCTGACGTCCAGCCCGGCCTGGGCGAAGCACCTGGAGGCGGTCTGCCCCACGATCGAGGTGAGGTTCTGGGAGACCGCGAACGGCTTGCCCCTGAGGTCGGCGAGGGAGGCCGCCGGACTGCGGCCCGCCACCAGGAAGGCGTTCTTCTGGTCGTTGCCCGCGATCGCCACCAGGTCGGCCCCGGCATCCTTGGCCGCCGCCAGGCCGCCGAGCGAGACGTGGCCGACCTGGACCTGACCGCCGATCAGTGCGGCGTTGAGCGGGGTCGAGTCCATCAGCCGGAACTCGGCCTTGACCCCGAAGTCGCTCTCCAGCAGTTCGAGGACCTTGTAGAGGCCGGTGAGGGTCGGGTTGGGGAAGGCGGCGCTGGCGATGGAGATCCGCCTGCCCTGAACCTTGGCCCGCAGTTCCTCGATCGAGGCGGGCGGCCGGACCTGGGCCTGCGGGGTCGTGGCGGCCGCGGTCGCGGCCTGGCCGGGGGAAGCGGTCCCGGCACCCGCGTTGTCCGCGCATCCCGCGAGCAGCAGGACCGACAGGGCCAGCACGGCGCCGCGAGTCGGGCGATGGGCTCTGCGCCTCATCGGTACCTCCGGGGGTCTTCAGGATTGGATACAACGGCGGCATCGTGGTACCGCCCCACCTACCCACTAAACCAGTAGGGAAAGTGCAATTAAGATGGCACAGACCCCCCAGTGATCGCAAACATCTCCCCGAAATCAGACAATCAACGCCGAACATGACGTTCTGTCAGCGACAAGAAACCAAGAGTCATCGGAAGCGGACGTGAGAGGAGGGCCACCGCCCGGACAGAATTGCATCCGATCCACTCCTCCGGAACCGCCCCGCCCCCTCCCCCGACACCTCACACCAGACCCCGCCCAACGCTTCCTCGTCACCCCCACTCCCGATCACACCCGCCCCAACACCCCAGAGCACACCCGCCCAACACCCCACCCCCGCCTAAGCCCCCACCCCCCGCTCCGTCCCGCTCCGTTCCGCCCCTCACCTCCGCACCCGCACCCGCACCCGCACCCGCACCCGCACCACGATCGCGTCTCTCCACAGCGCCGGTACGGCGAGCGGTGACGCGGACCCGACCGGCGCCGACGCACGGCGCGCATCCCGGTAAGGCCTCCTCACGCTCCCCGCCCCGCGTCCCCCACAGCGATGACCGCCCGGCCGCCCGCCCCTCCGACCGCCCGGCCGGGCAACCGGGCAACCGGGCAACCGGGACGATCGTGGCCGTCCCGTGACGGACCGGCTCTTGTAAGCGGACACCGAGGATTGGTACGTTCCAGATCTGTGATGCCCCGCATCTGGCGGAGATTCGGGCTGTGGCCCTAACGTGCGCATCATGACCACCGATGGGCGTTCGGCCCACATTCTCGATGTCCTGATCACTGAGTTCGGTGACTCCATCAGGCGTGATCCCGCTGCCTTCCGGCGAAAATTCCGGAAGATGGCCGCTTCCCCTTTCGCCTTCTATCGCGGCAGTGCCTGCCTGTTCTACGCGGACATGACCGGGGCGTTCGCCGACGAGGCCTTCCTCGACGACCAGACGCGCCGGGTGTGGATCCACGGCGACCTGCACGCCGAGAACTTCGGCACGTACATGAACGCCTCGGGCATCCTGGTCTTCAACGTCAACGACTTCGACGAGGCCTACGTCGGCCCCTACATCTGGGACCTCAAGCGGTTCGTGGCCAGCGTCGCGCTCATCGGCTACGCCAAGGCACTGTCGGACGAGGTGATCAGCGAGCTGGTGACCGAGTTCGCCGACGCCTACCGCACCGAGCTGACCGGCATCGCGGAGGGCGGAGACGAGGCGATCGGCTCGCTGACGCTGGAGACCACCACCGGCGTGCTGCACCGGGTGCTCCAGGTCGCCAGGTTGAACACCCGGGTCGCGCTGCTGGACGCCGAGACCACGATCGACAACTTCGAGCGCAGGTTCGCCATCATGGATGGCCGCTACCCGGTCGACGAGGAGACCCGCCACGCCGTCGAGGCGGCCTTCCAGGAGTACCTCACCACGCTTCCCTCGGTCTCCGACGTCGAACACACGATCAAGGACTTCGCGCTCCGCATGGGGGTCGGCATCGGGTCGGCGGGCCTGCCGTCCTACAACATGCTGCTCGAGGGCCACACCCAGGCCCTGGAGAACGACGTCATCCTCTACATGAAGCAGGCCCAGGTGCCGGCCGTCGCCCGGTACATCACCGACGAGAAGGTGCGCGGCTACTTCAAGCACCAGGGCCACCGCACCGCCGAGTCGCAGCGGGCCCTGCAGGCCTACGCCGACCCCTGGCTCGGCTACACCACGCTGAACGGCGTCGGCCAGCTCGTCGCCGAGGTCTCCCCCTACTCCGCCGACCTCGACTGGGGCGACGTCAACGAGCCGGACGAGCTGGCCTCCGTGATCCGCGACCTCGGCCGGGCCGTGGCGCGCATGCACTCGGTCGCCGACGACGAGTCCAGCCACGACCTGGTCGACTTCTCGACCGAGGACGCGATCGTGAACGTGATCGGCGGCGACGCCGACGGCTTCACCCGTCTGCTCGTCGACTTCGCCCACGCCTACGGCGTGCAGGCCAGGACCGACCACCAGCTGTTCGTCGACCTGTTCCGCAACGGCCGCCTGCCCGGTCTGTAACGCGAGCCGTACCCGCTTTACGTGAGACGCCGGGTCTCCCCCGGTGCCCCGCCGTAGACGTCGTGGACGGGCTCCGGTTCCGCGGTCTCGGTGAGCAGCTCAGCGACCGCGTCCGCGACGTCGGCGGCCTTCCAGCGCGTTCCCCGGTCGATCCGGGGACCGCGCCGCCAGCCGTCGGCGAGCGAGATGAGCCCGCCCTCGACCTCGAATACCCGTCCCGTGACGTGTGCCGAGCCCGCCGAACCGAGCCAGACCACCAGCGGCGCCACGTTGGCGGGGTTCATGGCGTCGAACCCGCGCGCGGATCCGGCCGCCTTGCCGGGTGCCTCCTCACCGGTCGCCCGGGTACGTGCGACGGGGGCGACCGCGTTCACCGTGACGCCGTAGCGACCGAGTTCGGCCGCGGCCACCTGGGTGAGCGCCGCGACGCCCGCCTTGGCGGCGGCATAGTTACCCCGGCCGACGCCCTCCCGCCCGGCACCGCCCTCCCCTCCGATATCGCCCCGGCCGGCGCTCTTCCGCCCGGCGTCGTCCCGGCCGCCGTCGTCCCGGCCGCCGTCGTCCCGGCCGCCGTCGTCCTGGCCGGCCTCGCCGAACAGTCCGGCCGCCGAGGTGGTGTTGATCACGCGGGCGTCCACGGGTGCACCGGATTTCGACCGTTCGCGCCAGTAGGCCGCGGCGTGCCGCAGCGGCAGGAAGTGGCCTTTGAGGTGGACCCTGATCACCTCGTCCCACTCCTGCTCCGTCATCGAGACCAGCATCCGGTCACGGCGGAACCCCGCGTTGTTCACCAGCACGTCCAGCTGCCCGAAGGCGCTCACCGCCATCTTGACCAGCCGGGCCGCGCCACCCCAGTCGGCGACGTCGTCGCTGTTGGCCACCGCCTGACCGCCCAGGTCACGGATCTCCTCGACCACCCCCAGCGCGGGGGCGCCGGTCCGTCCCTCTCCTCCGCGTCCCGTGCCGAGGTCGTTGACCACGACCCTGGCCCCCTGTCTGGCGAACTCCAGGGCGTGTTCCCTGCCGATGCCCCGCCCGGCCCCGGTCACGACCACCACTCGCCCGTCGCAGATTCCACCCATGCCAAGGTCCCTTCCGCCGCGATCATGCAGAGTTTTCCCGGAGTTCACACGCCGTGTCCAGACGTGCTCCGCAGCCGGGCGGGCGGCCCGCCGGGACCGGTTCCCGGATGACCGTCTCCCCGGCTCCGGGATCCGGCCCGCGGCGGGCGCCGGCCGTTCTCACGAACCGTGACGGCTCAGGGTCTCCTCGACCCGCCGGGCCTCTACGGCATCCAGGCGACGGTAGATGTCCAGGGCCTGCCTCAGAGGGGCGACGCCGTCGCCGGGCGGCGCCTGGCGCAGGTGACAGTGCCCGATGCCCTCCAGCGCCCGCGCCTCCTGCAGCGGGACGTCGATGTCACGGGCGATGTCCAGGGCCTGCCGGTACCGGGTGTAGGCCTGCTCGTCGGCGGAGGTGAGGGCCGACAGGCCGCCGAGATCGTTGAGCGCCTCGGCCTGGCCGCGCCGGTCGCCCAGCTCGGTGAACACCTCCAGGGCGCGCGCGTGGTGGTCGGCGGCCGGCCCGAACTCCTCCCTGACCCGATGCATGTGACCGAGGCAGGTGAAGACCTGTGCCTGGCCGCGCCGGTCGCCCAGCTCGGTGAGCATCTCCAGGGCGCGGGTGTGGTGGTCGGCGGCCCGCCCGAGATCCTTCCCAACCCGATGTATCTCGCCGAGATCGTTGAGGGCGTACGCCTGACCGAGTCGATCGCCCAGCTCGGTGAACAACTCCAGGGCGCGGAGGTGATAGCCGGTCGCCTGCTCGTATTCCCCTCTGCCCCGATGCGCGAGGCCGAGGTTGTTGAGGCAAAGGGCCTGGGCATGCCGGTCGCCCAGCTCGATGTGCAGCTCCAGGGCCCGGGTCTGGTGGTCGACGGCCCGCCCGAACTCCCCCCTGCCCCAGTGCACATGGCCAAGGTTGATGAGGGAGATGCTCTGGCCGCGCCGGTCGCCCAGCTCGGTGAACAGCTCCAGGGCCCGGGTCTGGTGGTCGACGGCCCGCCCGAACTCCCCCCAGCCCCAGTACACGAGGGACAGGCTGTTGAGGGCGATGGCCTGGCCGCGCGGGTTGTCCAGTTCGGTGAACAGTTCCAGGGCCCGGCCGTAGTGGTCGGCGGCCTGCCCGTACCTCCCCTCGTTCCAGTACACATGACCGAGGTCGTTGAGGACCGTCGCCTGTCCGTGCCGGTCGTCCAGCTCGGTGAACAACTCCAGGGCCCGGCCGTAGTGGTCGATGGCCTGCCCGTAGTCCCCGCTGTTCCAGAGCACGTCACCGAGGTTGGTCCGGGCGAGCGCCTGTCCGTGCCGGTCACCGATGTGACGGGCGGCGGTCAGGGCGATGTCGTGCAGCGTCAGCGCCTGCTGCCAGTGACCGTCGACGAACATGAAGTCGGCGACGGTGGCGGTCAGGGCGACCGCCTTGGCGGGATGGGGGGCGGCGGCCGTCTGGACGACGGCGTGCAGGTTGCCGCGTTCGGCCTCCAGCCATGCCCGGGCCTGTTCGCGGGTGGTGACCTGCGGGACCTGCGCCGGTGGGGGGTCGGTGGGCGGTGACAGGGTCGAGACGTGGCGGAAGAAATGGCGGCCGGCGGCGTACGCGGCGTGCAGGTAGTGGTTCAGCAGCCGTTCCCGGGCGGCGTCCGCGGCCTCGCCCGCGGTGTCGGCGGAGTTCTGGGCGAGGGTGCGGGCGTATCGGGCGAGCAGGTCGTGCACGCGGTAGCGGCCGCGGCTCGTCTCCTGGATCAGCGAGACGGTGTACAGGGCGTCCAGGTGCCGCCGCGTCTGGGCGAGGGGAAGACCCGCCAGGGCGGCGACGCTGTGGGCGTCGAAGTCGGGGGCCGGGTACAGCCCCAGCAGCCGCATCAGGTGCTGAAGGGCGGGGGGCAGGTCGCGGTAGGACAGTTCGAAGGCCACCGCGACGCTGTGGTCCCCCTCCTGTAACTCCTCCATCAGATCGTATTCGGTCATCTGCTGCACCAGATCGGCCACGCTCCAGGCGGGGCGGTTGGTGTAGCGGGCGGCCATGATGCCGATCGCCAGCGGCAGCCCCTCGCACAGGGCGACCAGCTCCGCCACCGCCGCCGCGTCCTTCTCGGCCACCGGGCGGCCGGCGCTGCGGGCGAACAACGCCGCGCCCTCCTCGGGCGACATGCTCTCCACGGTGAGCGGTACGGCGCCGCTCACCGCCAGGCGGGAACGGCTGGTGACCAGCACCAGGCAGCCCGGCGCGCCCGGGAGCAGGGGTTCGACCTGCAGTTCGCCGGCGGCGTTGTCCAGAACCAGCAGCACCTGCTTGCCGGCCAGCCGGTCCCGCCACAGGGCGGCCCGCTGTGCCACCCCCTCCGGGATCGAGGCGGCGTCCAGCCCGTCGGCTCTCAGCAGCGCGTCCAGCGCGTCGGCGGGGGCGACGGGGGCGCTGTCGAGGCTGTGGGCGTGCAGGTCCACGAACAGCTGGCCGTCGGGGAAGTGCTCGGCGAGCAGGTGCCCCGCGTGGACGGCCAGCGCGGTCTTGCCCACTCCTGCCAGCCCGTTGATCGTGTGGATCACCACCACCCGGCCGGCTCCCGCCCCTTCCATCGCCCGGGTCAGGATCCGCAGTTCCTCCTCGCGGCCGGTGAAGGCGGCGGTGTCCCGCGGCAGGGTGCGGGTGGCCCTGGCCATCGCGGAGGTGTGGGTGATGTACAGGTCCCCGCCCGGGGCGTACACCCGGGCGTGGTCACCGATGTTGTACTGGGTGCCCACCGTCGGGATGGCGGGGGCGTCCGGCTGCTCGACGGCAGCGGGTCGCTGGGCCTGGCGGTGTGGATCGGCTGTCACGCCACTACCTTTCCGATGAGGCTCGAAGTCTTTCCGATGAGACGCGAAACGCGGAGTCGAAGTGCTCCGCGGGTCCCCGTACGGCCCGCGTCATGCCGTGCCCGTCCCGCCCGTTCAGGCTCGCCACGGCGCGCGGGCGCCCGCGGAGCGCGCGTCGCGGACGATCACACGAGGTCCGGTGCCGTGCCGTCTAACGATCGCTGTCGTAGACGTGCATGTCGCCGCTGATGTTGTTGATCGTGGCGTTGGCACCGTTGATGTTCCACTGGGTGCCGATATGCGGCGCGGGCGCGTGGGCCTGGTGACCGGGAACGGCCGCGGCGGGCGGGGGCGCGGGACGGTGGTCGTCCTCTTCCGGGTCCCGGCCGCCGTCGGAGTCGTCCTGGACGGGATCGGCGGAGTGGGAGGCCCGGGCGGGCCACCGGAAGGCCAGGACGCTTCCCCGTGCCGCGTCGTCGTGCCCGTCGAGAGGGTGCCGGTCGTCCGGCACGGCGGTTTCGTCGTTCTGGCGCGGGGCGGGCGAGGTGGTCACGGTGGCTCCGGTGCGTCGGGCGTAGGGGATGTCCAGGTCGGGGTCGTGGGTGAGGATGCGCTCGTACAGCCGGGTGAGGTCCTTGCCCGGGTCGGCGCCCAGATCCTCGCGCAGCCGGGCGCGGGTGCGGGCGAAGGTGTGCATGGCCTCGGCCTGACGACCGGCCCGGTAGTAGGCGCTCATCAGCAGGGCGGCGATGGCCTCGTCAACGGGGTCGGCGTGGGCGAGGTCCTCCAGCTCGGGCAGGACCTGGGCGTGGCGGCCCAGGCGCAGTTCGGCCTGCAGGCAGGTGGTCAGGGCCAGCCGGCGCCTGCCGTACAGCCGGCGGCGGTACTGCTCGGCCCAGCGG
>NZ_JBFBCF010000040.1:0-95778 GCF_040683035.1 Streptosporangium sp. NPDC051022
GGCCACCTGACCGTGCCCACCGGCCCCGGCATCGGCGTCGACCCCATCCCCGACCTCCTGCGCGAGGTCACCGTCTCCACCGAATGGATCGCCCTCTAGACCGGCCACGGCAGGCCGAAAAATCCAGCGGAAGCCCCCCCAGGCCGGTCGGACGGCCACGGCCGGCCGGACGGCCGCGGGCCGTACAACCGAAGGACGCGGAATCCCCGAGGCACCGGGGGTTCCGCGTCCGCTTTTCCGGCCTCTCGCCGGACGGTCAGGTGAGCAGGGCCCTGCCCCAGTAGTCACCGGCGTCACGGACCCCGCCGGGGCAGGCGAACAACCCGCTCGAGACATGCTTGATGTACTCGTTGAGCAGGTCGTTCTTCGCCAGGGAGAGCTGGATCGGGACGAACTGGCGGCGCGGGTCGCGCTGGTAGGCCATGAAGAACAGGCCCGCGTCCAGGCGGCCCAGGCCGTCGGAGCCGTCGACGTAGTTGTAGCCCCGGCGCAGCAGGTGGGCGCCCCCGTTGCTGCTGGGGTGGGCGAGCCGTACGTGGGCGCCGGCCTTGACGACGGTTTCGCCGGTCGTGTCCTTGGCGGCGAAGTCGATCGGGTCGAACTCGGCCTTCTTGCCCAGCGGGGCGCCCTCGCCCTTGTCGCGGCCGAAGATCTGCTCCTGCTCGACCAGCGGGGCCCGGTCCCAGGTCTCGATCATCATCCGGATCTTCCGGGTGACCAGGCAGCTGCCGCCCGCCATCCACTCCTGGCCGTCGGACGGGGCCACCCAGAGCTGCTCCCCGAGCAGCGCCTCGTCCTCCAGCTTGAGGTTGTTGGTGCCGTCCTTGAACCCCATCAGGTTGCGGGGCGTCGCCTGGGCGCGAGAGGTGGAGGAGGTACGGCCGAAGCCGAGCTGGGACCACCGGACCGAGACCCGCCCGAAGCCGATGCGGGCCAGGTTGCGGATGGCGTGCACGGCGACCTGCGGGTCGTGCGCGCAGGCCTGGACGCAGATGTCACCGCCGGAGATCTCCGGCAGCAGGGCGTCCCCGGGGAACTTCGGCAGCGCGGCCAGGGCCGCCGGTTTCCTGCTCGCCAGGCCGAACCTGTCGTCGAACAGCGAGCCGCCGAAACCGACCGTCAGGGTCAGCCCGGCCGCGGGCAGCCCGAGGGCCTCTCCCGTGTCGTCCGGCGGGGCCTCCGGGACTCCGCCGACGGCGCCGAAGGTGCCCGCCTCCTTGCCCTGGGTCATCCGGGCAGCGGCGGCGGTCCACTCCTGCAGCAGGTCGGCGAGCTCCGCCTTCTTGTCGGTGGTGACGTCGAAGGAGACGAAGTGCAGCCGGTCCTGGGCCGGGGTGACGATGCCGGCCTGGTGCTCGCCGTAGAAGGGAACGGCGCCGGAGGCCGGGCCGACGTGCGCGGAGGTGGGCCCGGCGCCCCCGTCGCCCGAGCGCACCGCGATCACTCCCGCGCCCGCCGCCGCCGCGCCCGCGACGCCCAGCCCGAAAAGCCTCCTGCGGCTGATCCGCTCACTCATTCGCTCTCCTCAGTACGGCTCGCGTGCCGCGAACGCCTGCCCGGCCCGTCTGCTATTTGGCAACAACCGCGGCGATCTTGCTGATCGGCTCGGCCAAGGCGTTGATGGAGTCTGACAGCTTCTTCAACTCGTCCTTGGACAGTTCGGTGTGCAGCTTCCATCCGTCGCCCTTACGGTGCGAGCCGAGCTCGGCCTCGGTGGCGGCGAACTTCTCGTCGAGGGTCTTGACCAGGTCGGGGGCGCGCTCCTCCAGGACGGGCCTGAGCGCCTGGACCGCGGCCTTCGAGCCCTGCAGGTTGGCGTCGAAGTCCCACAGGTCGGTGTGGGAGTAGCGGTCCTCCTCACCGGTGATCTTCCCGGAGGCGACCTCGTCGAGCAGGCCCTTGGCGCCGTTGCCGAGCAGCACCGGGGAGATCTCCGCGCCGTTGGCCTTGTCGACGATCGTCTTGATGTCGGTCATCAGCTTGTCGGCGATCGGGCCGTCCTTGCTGACGTCCTTGGTGACCCAGAGGTCCTTCTCGATCTTGTGGAAGCCGGTCCACTCCTCGCCCTCGGCCAGGTCGTTCTCGCGGGCGTCGATCGCCGGGTCCAGGTCGCCGAAGATCTCCGCGACCGGCTCGATGCGCTCCCAGTAGGTCCGCGCGACCGGATAGAGGGCCTTGGCCTTGTCGATGTCCCCGGCCTTGACCGCGTCGACGAACTCCTGGGTCTTGGTCAGCAGGGTGTCGCTCTGGCTCTTGATGTATCGCTTGTAGCCCTCGGTCGCCGCGGCCAGCTTGGCGTCGTCGCTGAGCGGCTTGTGCTCGCCGGTCACCTTCAGCGGGCCCCGGATGCCCTTGCCGGTCATACCCGGCTTGCAGACGGTCTCGTAGACGCCCGCGGGCAGCTCGACGATCACCTCGCGGGTCAGGCCTGGCACGATGTTCTCCACCTCGCCCATCACCCGGTCGCCCGCGGCGTAGACGTAGAACTCCGTCACCTTGCTGCCGCCGTTGGTGATGGTGAAGGTCGAGGTGCCGGCGGCGACCTCGGTGGTGGCGACCTTGCACTCGGTGTCGCTGGCGGCCACGGTGATCGGGCCGCCCGCGCTGCTCTTGGCAGCGCCGGGGGACGCGGCGGGGGTGTCCGCGCCGCCGGAGCAGGCGGTCAGCCCGGCGAGGGCGAGGAATCCTACGGCGATGGCGATGGATGTACGCATGATGTTCCTGTTCAGGCCGCGGGACGCGGATCGGTCGCGGGGAGGGTGGGAGAGGCTGCGGGACGCTTACGCTGCGGACGCAGGAAGAGGATGAGCGTGGGGACGGCGTACAGGAGCCACGCCGCGGTCTCCAGCACGCTGGGCTGCGGGGTGATGTTGAACATCCCGGACATCAGCACGCCGTACCAGGAGTCGGCGGGCATCACGGAGGTGATGTCGAAGGCGTAGGTGGACAGTCCCGGCAGGATGTTGGCCTCCTGCAGGTCGTGCACGCCGTACTTGAAGATGCCGGCGGCGACCAGGATCAGCAGCAGGCCGGTCCAGGTGAAGAACTTGGTGAGGTTGATGCGCAGCGCGCTGCGGTACAGGCCCCAGCCGATCGCGATCGAGGTGAGGACGCCCAGGCTGATGCCGATCAGCGGGCTCGCGGTCGTGGTGGCGCCCTGGACGGAGGCGAAGAACAGCAGGGCGGTCTCCAGGCCCTCGCGCGCCACGGCAAGGAAGGCCATGACCACCACGGCCGCCGAGCCCATCTGGATGGCGTCGGTCAGCTTGGCCCGCAGTTCACCGGAGAGGGAGCGGGCCGCGCCGCGCATCCAGAAGATCATCCAGGTGACGAACACGGTGGCCAGCAGTGAGGTGACGGCGTCGAACATCTCCTGCTGGCCGTGGTTGAGGCGTGTCGCGGTGAAGGTGAGCAGCGCGCCGAACCCGATGGAGAGTGCCACGGCCACGCCGACGCCCGCCCAGACCTGGGGAAGCCTGTCCCTGCGGTCGCTCTTGACGAGAAAGGCGACCAGGACGGAGACGACGAGGGTCGCTTCGAGGCCCTCTCGCAGTCCGATGAGGTAGCTGGCGAACACCGCGACTCCCGGGAAGACTTACAAAGGCTTACCTAATTTAGGACAGGGCAACCTTACTCTTCACACGAGGATGCGTCATCAGGCCCCCCGGGTCGAGAGTCGGACCGCGATATGGCATTAACTTCCGAGAAAAAGGTCTTGCGGTGGGCCTCTCGAAGCCCCCGGAAGCCCCGGATAAGGAATGATTCCGGCGCGAGAGCGGGAGCCGCCTACGAGCGGCCCGCGGCCAGATCTTGGGTGTGGTGCTCCCAGGCCGCGGCGCGACGGTGCTGCTGCGGCAGTCCCCGCCCCGTCGAAGACGTCGACCGGCTCGAACCCGGGTGGATCATCCGTGGGCCGGAAGTAGGCCGGAAGCGGACCAGAGCCCTTGGGGTCTCCCCGGGGCAGATCGTCACAGGAGGAACAACGGGGTGCTCGTCGGGCAGATCCCGGATCCAGCCCCGTCTGTCGCGTCACGGTCGGCCGAAGGCGCCCGTGACGGCCGTCACCGGCCGGGCACGGGCGCCCTGGCCACCCGGCAAAGCACCACTAGGAGATCCGGCCGAGGCGGGGGATCGCCTCCAGCAGTGACCGGGTGTAGTCATGGCGGGGGGTGTCGACGACCTCCTCCGTCGGCCCCGTCTCCACCAGCCGGCCCTGGTGCATCACCGCCACGACGTCGGAGACGTAGCGGACCACGGCGAGGTTGTGCGAGATGAACAGCATGGACAGGCCGAGCTCCTCGCGCAGGGAGCGCACCAGGTTGAGCACCGCGCCCTGCACCGAGACGTCCAGCGCGGAGGTGATCTCGTCGGCGACCAGCAGCTCGGGCCGCGCGCCCAGCGCCCTGGCGATCGCCACCCGCTGGCGCATGCCGCCGGACAGCTCGCGGGGATAGCGCCCGGCCAGGGCTGCGGGCAGCGAGACCAGTGACAGCAGCCGCTCGACCTCCGCCTCACGGGCGGCGCGCGGCAGGCGCAGCCCCTCGCCGACCGAGGCGCCCACGGTCATCCTGGGGTCGAGGGAGGCGTAGGGGTTCTGGAAGACCATCTGGATGCGTTTGGGGTCGGCCCCCGCGATCTCCCCGGTGTACGGCACCAGCCCGGTCACCGCCTTGGCCAGGGTCGACTTTCCGGAGCCCGACTCCCCCACCAGCCCGACGATCGCCCCGGGCGGGATCTCCAGCGTGACGTCGTCGACCGCCGTGAACGCGCCGAACCGCACCGTCAGGTTCTTGATGATCATTGGGCCTCCCAGCAGGCGACCTGGTGCGCCTTGCCGTACGGGATCAGGGGGGGAAGCTCGGCGCAGCGGTCGCTCGCCAGTTCGCAGCGGTCGGCGAAGGCGCATCCCTGGCCGACCTCGGCGGGGGCCGGCTGACGTCCCGGGATGCTCGCGAGCGGCAGGGACCTGTCGGTGTCCATGTCGGGCAGCGAGGCGACGAGCGCGCGGGTGTAGGGGTGCGCGGCGCCGGTGGTGAGCCGGTCGACGGGAAGTTCCTCGACGACCCTGCCCGCGTACATGACGACGACCCGGTCGCACAGCTCGCCGACCACGGCGATGTCGTGGGAGATGAACAGGGTCGCGGCGCCGGTCTCGGCCGTCACCTCACGCAGCAGGCGGAGGATCTGCCGCTGCACCGTCACGTCGAGCGCGGTCGTCGGCTCGTCGGCGATGATGAGCCGCGGCGCGCCCATCAGGCCCATCGCGATCACCACGCGCTGGCGCATGCCGCCGGACAGCTCGTGGGAGTGCTGGCGGGCCCGCCGCGCGGGTTCGGGGATGCGCACGTGGTCGAGGCGGTCGACGGCCCTCTCCCAGGCCTTCTCACGGCTCGCCCCCTGGTGCACGGTCGCCACCTCGGCGAGCTGGCCACCGATCCGCAGCGCGGGGTTGAGGGAGGCCATCGGGTCCTGGAAGACCATCGCCAGCGAGGTGCCGAGCAGCTTTCGGCGCTGCTGTTCCGTGAGCTCGTCGAGGTCGGCGCCGCACAGCCGCAGCCTGCTCGCCGTCACCTCGCCCGGGTAGGGCACCAGGCCCCCGACGGCGGAGGCTGTCAGGCTCTTGCCGCTGCCCGACTCCCCGACCAGCCCGACGATCTCCCCGGGGGCGACGGTCAGCGACAGGCCGCGGACCGGGGTCACGCCGCCGGGGAAGGTGACGGTGAGGTCGCGCACCTCCAGGACCGCCTCCGGATCGGGCTCCCCGGCCATCCCCGGTTCCGCGGCGGCTCCGGAGACCGGCCTGCCAGCCGGTACGGCACTGCGCGAGGCCGCCCGCGCCAGCGCGTCCCCCAGCAGGTTGAACCCGATGCCCGCCAGCGCGATCGCGACGGCGGGCCCCAGGGCGACGGCCGGGGTGTCGTAGATGCGGCTGAAACCGTCGAACAGCAGCCGTCCCCAGTCGAACGCCGGCGGCTGGACGCCCAGGCCGAGGAAGGACATCCCGGCGAGGCCTAGCAGCGCGCCGCCCAGCGCCTGGGTGAGGTTGAGGATCAGCGGCTCGGCGATGTTGGGCAGGACGTGGCGCGCCATGATCCGCCCTCGGGAGACGCCGAGCATCCGGGCGGCCGCCACGTAGTCGGCCCCGGCGACGGAGGCGGCGAGCGTCTGGGTGAGCCGCGCGAAGCCGGGCGCGATGGCGGCGCCGATGCCCAGCACGGCCCCCTTCGCGCCGAGCCCGGAGATCACCGCGGTGAACATGGCCAGCAGCAGGCCGGGGAAGGCGACCAGCGCGTTGACCGCGCCGGTGACCAGCCGCGCGCCCCTGCGGGGCAGCACCGAGGGGAGGGCGCCGAGCACGGTTCCCGCGACGGCGCCGATGAGCGTGGCCAGCAGGGCCAGGGTGAGCGAGAGCCGTCCGGCGACCAGCACCCGGGCCAGGATGTCGCGCCCCAGGTTGTCGGTGCCGAGCGGGTGTGCGTCCGAGACGCCCTGGAGGATGACCGCCGGGTTGATGCGCTCGGCCTCGGCGCCCCAGATCGGGGGGCCGATGATCGCCAGGACCACCATGAACGCGACCAGTATGGTCCCGGCGAGCCCGGCCGGCGTCCGCAGCAGGTGCCGCATCAGGTCTCCTTCAGGGCGGAGGTCGGGTCGAGCACGCCGAGCAGCACATCGACGAGGAAGTTCACCACGAGCACGATCGCGCCGTAGACGAGGATCACGCCCTGGGCGACGGGGTAGTCCTTCTGGGTGATCGACTCCACGATCCGCATGCCGAGGCCGGGCCAGGCGAAGACGAACTCGACGAGCACGCTTCCCGCGATCAGGCCGGTGAGCAGCAGGCCGCCCACGGTGAGGGTGGCGGTGAGGGTGTTGGGCAGGACGTGCCGTAGGTAGATGCGGGAGGCGGGCAGCCGCTTGGCACGTGCCAGCCGTACGTAGTCGCGGCCCAGCTCGCGCAGCGTCTCCACCCGGGAGATGCGGGAGATCATCGCGATGGGGGCGATGGCCAGGGCGAGGACGGGCAGCACGTAGGACTCGGGGCCGCCCTTGCCCGCGGGCGGGAACCAGGCGAGCCCGATGGCGAAGACGGAGACCAGGGCGATGGCGTAGAGGAACTCCGGCACCGCGACGGCCGTACCGGTGACCGAGGTGAAGGTCGCCTCGGTGCCGCGGTTGCGGCCGTTCTCGGTGCGCACCCCCGCCCACATGCCCAGCGGCACCGCGACGAGCAGGGCCACGGCGGTCGCGAGCAGCGCCAGGGTGAGGGTGTTGGGCAGCCGGGCGGCGATGATCTCACCGACCGGTTCCCCGCTGAGGAAGGAGGTGCCGAAGTCGCCGGTCAGCACGTGACGGACGTAGGTGGCCAGCTGGGTGAGGATCGGCTGGTCCAGCCCGAGTGCCGCGCGCCGGGCCTCGATCAGCTCGATCGGGGCCGCCTGGCCGAGCGAGGCGCGCACCGGATCGCCCGGGATGAGGTGGATCATCGCGAACGACGCGACGAGCAGTACGGCCAGCGAGATCACGAAGCGGACGAGGTGCCGCAGCGCGAACGCCCCCCGCGTGCGGCCCCGGGGCGCGCCGCCCGCGAGCGGGCGGCGTCCCTGTAGGCGAGGGATTCCGGCCACTAGCCCGCCTCGGTCATCCGGATGGAGGTCGGTACGAACAGGCCCGCCATCATGTCGAACTTGGTGCCCTTCTGCGCGACGAGCACGGTGGTGTCCACGACCGGCACCAGGTCGGAGTTGTCGAACAGCGCGGACTCCGACTCGAGCCAGGTCTTGCAGCTCTCCGCACCGGGCTTGAGCACGGCCTCGGAGACCAGCTTCTGGTAGCGGGCGTTGGCCAGGTGGGCGAAGTTGGCGCCCTTGGGCGCCGCGGGCCCGGACAGGAAGCCGACGAGCTGGGTGGGAAGGGTGACGCCGATCGGCAGCCAGACGACGTCCCAGTCCTGGGTGACGTTGAGCGACTCCGCCAGTTTGGTGTCGATGACGCCGTTCAGCGTGACCTCAGCGCCGATCTTCTTCCACGCCTGGGCGAGGTATTCGTTGGCGGCCTGGATGCCCGCCCCCCTGGTGGTGATGTACAGCAGGCGCAGGGACAGCTTCTTGCCGTCCTTGACGCGGACGCCGTCGGCGCCGGCCTTCCAGCCCGCGGCGTCGAGCGCGGTGGCCGCGGCGGCCGGATCGAAGGCCGGGACGTGACCGGTGACGCTGTCGCCCTGGCAGGGCTTGGGGTCCCCGACCAGCCCGGTGACCTGGCGTCCCGTGCCGCTGGAGGCGATCCCGGCCAGCTCGGAGAGGTTGATCGCCTGGGTGAGGGCCTTGCGCACCGCGGGATCCTTGGCGGGGCGGTCGTCACCCTGGTGGTAGAAGAACTGCCCGTTGCCCGCCGACACGACGAGCTTGCCCATTCCCGGCGTCGCCTCCAGGCGCTTGCGGTCGGCGCCGTAGATGATCGCGCTGTTGAGGTCGCCGGAGACCAGCATGTTGGCGGCGGTCTGCTCGTTCGGCACGACCTTCAGCACGACCTTGGCCGGCATGCCCGGCTCCTTGGTCGTGGCGCCGTTCGGTCCCCAGACGTAGTCCTTGCGGAGCTGGAAGGTGTAGTGGTCGCTGGGCACGGCCTCGGTGAGCGTGTACGGCCCGGAGCCCGAGGTGGCGCGGGCGATCAGCGAACGGTCCTTGACCGCCTTGCCGCAGACGATGAACATCAGCGGAGTGCTCTCCAGGATGAAGCTGAACGGCTCGGGGGTGGAGAGCGTCACCGTCCCCGCCGCGTCGTCCGCCTCGGCCTTCATCCCGGCGGGGACGAGCACGCCGTAGACGGGTGACTTGGTGGCCGGGTCGGCGATGTGGTTGACGTTCTCGGCCACGTCGGCGGCGGTGAGCTTGGAGCCGTCCGAGCAGGTGACGTCCTTGCGCAGGGTGAAGGTCACCGAGGCGGGCTTGACGTCCCACTTCTCGGCCAGCCCCGGCATGATCTTCCCCTCGGGGGAGTTGTAGACGAGCGTGTCGTAGGCCAGCGACAGCACGCTGTTGGTGACCCCGAGGATCCCCATGGCCGGGTCGAGCACCCCGGGGTCGGCGCTGAGCGCGAAGGAGAAGGTGCCGCCCTCCGCGGGCTTCCCCGACGGGCTGCTCGCCGCGCCGCCGCAGGCGGCCGCGAGCAGGCTCAGGGTAACGAGAGCGGCCACCGGGCCTACTTTTTTCATGGAAGCTCCAGGAAGGTGGGGGTGATGCCCCACATTCGCCTGTTCATGGTGTTCCTTCTTCGTGCTCGCCCACAAAAAGCAGGCCACCCGTCGTGCTATCTACCGAAGATCCGCATCTGGAGCATCACGGTCAGCCTGGCTTCGGGGTCGGTCAGGTCCAGCTCGCCGATCTCGGTGAGCCGCTTCAGCCGGTAGCGGAAGGTGTTGGCGTGCACGTGGACCCGTGCCGCCGCGGCGTTGACGTCGCCGAAGGCGTCGAGATAGGCCCGCAGGGTGGGCACCAGCTCGCTGCCGTGCTCGGCGTCGTAGGCCAGGAGCCGCTCGTAGGGGCCGGTCGGCGCCTGCTCCTCCGCCTCGGCCAGGTCGGACAGCTGCAGCAGCAGCGCCTCGAAGTGCACGCCGGTGTAGCCGGCGACGGCGCCGGAGGACCCGCGGGCGCGCAGTACGCGCAGGGCCCGGTCGGCGTCCGCCCGGGACCTGGCCACCTCCGTCAGGTTGTTCGCCAGGCGTCCCACACCGATGTTGGCGGCGTGCCGGGGACCGACGCGGGCCAGGAAGCTCTCCGCGACCCGCACGGCCCGCGTCTCCTCCTTGCCGCCGTTGCCCGCGTGCAGCGGCAGTACGGCGTAGGCCACCGAGCCGACCAGCGCGGCCGCGGCCTTGGGGTGGATGGCCCCGACGTGCAGCGCCAGCGCGTCGCAGAAGCGCTGCCTGTCGCTCTCCCTGCGCGCGGCGTCGCCGATCGAGCCGCCGGAGCCGTCGCTGAGCTGGGCGGCGAGCACGCACAGCCGTTCGCTGGCGACGCCGAGCCGGCCCGCGGCCTCGGCGGCGTCCTGGCCACCGGCCAGCACGGTGGACAGCAGGTCGGCGCGGAGCCTGCGCCGGGTGTCCGCCCCGGCCCGCTGCCGCAGCAGCTGCAGCGCGACGATCTTGGCGGCGTCGGCGAGCGCGCGCTGCCGCTGGTCGCTCAGCGGTTCTCGCACCGCGGCCCAGATGGAGCCGAGGATCTCGTCGCCGGAGCGCACGGCCACCGCCGCGCGGGGGATGCTGACGTCGTCCAGCTCCATGTAGATGGGCTCGTGGCTCTGGTAGAGCTGCCGGAAGAAGCCGCGCTCCTCCAGCATCCGCCGGTACCGCATCGGCACCTGGCGACCGAGCACCGTCTCCACGCGGCCCGGGTCCGCCTCGTCCTGCCGCCCGGAGTAGGCCAGCACCCGTGAGGAGCGGTCCTCGATGGTCACGGGGGCGTCCAGCAGCGCGCACACGGCGTTGGCCAGGGAGAACAGGTCGTCGGGCGGGGCCTGCCCGGGTTCGGCGAGGTCGCCCTCGGCGAGCAGGGAACGCAGCAGCGCCGCCACCTGTGCCCAGGAGGCGGCGCGGGTCAGGCCCAGTACCGCGACGCCGGTCTCCAGCACCTTGGCGCGGACGAGCTCGTCGACGTCCACGGGCTGCTTGACGACGATGCCCGCCACCAGGCCCGCCCCGTCGAGCAGGGCGCATATCTGCTCGGCGCGGTCGACCCCCACGGCGAGCAGGAGGCTTCCCTCGGGAAGCAGCAGCTCGTCGAGGGGGTCGTAGATGTGAACCCCGGTGACCTCGGCGTCGAGCTCACCGGGAGAGGCGGCCACGTCCAGCACAGTGCTCCCGAGGTCTTCCAGGATGCGCTGCAGGCTGGCACGCGGCCGATTACTCATCTGCTCACGATAGTGGACATAAAGGGACATCAGGCGCGCAGGTGATCTATCGCCACACGAGCCGCGCGGCCGATCGCCGCGTCCGCCTGGGGCAGCCGGAAGCCGAGCGAAGAGGTCCGCAGGAAGACCGCGGCCGCGTAGCGCCGTCCGTCCGGATACTCCAGGACGCCCGCCTCGTTGCGGACGCCCCAGAGCGTGCCGGTCTTGCCGGAGATCTTCACCTCGTCGCCGAAGGCCGAGGAGAGGCGGTGCGGCCAGATCTGGTTGCCCATGACCCTGCGAGCCTCGGCGCAGGCCTCCGGGGAGGCGGCCTCGTCCCGCCAGATCTTCGCCAGCAGGGTCGTGATCTCGCGGGGTGTGCCCGAGGTCGTCCGCGCGGGGTCGCGGATCGCCAGCGCCCTGATCCGATCCTCGTCGATCGCGGCGAGCGCCTGCTCGTCGAACCCGTCGGGCAGGCCCAGCTCGGACACCACGCTCTCGAACAGCTCGGCGCAGCCGCCGATCAGGTGGATGCCCTCCAGGCCGAGCCGGCGCAGCGTGGCGTGCACGTTGTCGAGCCCGACCCGGCGCAGCAGCACGTCCGTGGCCGCGTTGTCGCTCATGGTCATCATGAAGTGGGCCAGGTCGCGCAGGGTGAGCGAGACGTCGTCCGCGCACCCCGAGGTGCCGATGCCGCCGTCCTTGTCGGCCGCGGTCACGGTCAGCCGCTCGGTGCGCTCCAGCGTCCCCTCCGCGGCCTGCCTGGCGTACTCCAGCAGAATCGGGAGCTTGAACACCGAGGCGAGCACGACGGGCTCGTCGGAGCCGAGGCCGATCTCGTCGTCGCCGTCGACGTCGCGGACGTGGACGAAGCCCTCCACGTCCGCGTCGTCGAAGACCTCGCGCAGTGCGCCGTGCACGTCAGCCACGGCGCAGCGTCCTCGCTCCGCTGTGCATGTGGGTGGCACGCCCGTCCCCGACCACGAAGGTGATCGTCTCGTGCATGCCGCCCTTCGGCTCCGCGGCGATGAAGGAGTGGTCGGCGTAGTGCACGAAAAGGCTGGTGCTCCGCGTCTGGCCGTTCTTCTCCATGAACTCGCCGGGGATCATGGTGACGTCCAGGCCGCCGTGGCCCTCGGTCACCTCCCAGACGTACATCGGCCCCTCGTACCTTCCGGTGTAGGGCGCGGGGTCCACCACCTGCGGCGTCTGGGGCGGAACGGGGAGCTCCGGCACGGCCAGGCCGGTGACCTCGCGGATCAGCGGCAGCGCCAGCTCGGAGATCAGGCCGAGGACGGAACCGCCGTTGGCGCTCATCGCGATCGCGAAGTCCGCCCCCGGCACGACCCGCCAGAACGTGCTCTGCCCGATCGTGCCGCCGTCGTGCCCGATGACCTCGCCGCCCCAGTCGAACAGCTCGAAGCCCAGGCCCCAGCGGTCGGCGAGCAGCCCGGGAACCACGGGCACGTCGATCTGCTTGGTCCGCATGGCCGCGACCGACTCCTCCGACAGCAGCCGGGTGCCGTCCTCCGCCACGCCGCCGGCCATGAACATGCGGCCGAAGCGGACCAGCTCGCGCAGGGCCAGGCACATGGTCGAGCCCGCGGGGGCGTTGGAGCGCGGCATCGCCCACGAGAGGTTGACGGCGTTCTCCGGGCCGAGGTGCCCGGCCGCCGCCCGGAACACAATGGCCTCCTCGGGCAGGAGCGCCCAGTGCGTGGCGCCGAGCGGGCCGAGCAGGCGCTCGCGCATGGCCTGCTCCCAGGTGGTGCCGCGCAGCCGGGCGACCAGCGCGCCGAGCACGCAGTATCCGGCGTTGCAGTAGGAGAACAGCGCGCCGGGCTCGTGGACGTGCCCCGCGCCGTGCAGGAAGTCGATGTACTTGTCCAGGCAGTCGTCGCCGCGCCCGGTGTCCTCGAACAGGTCGCCGTCGAAGCCGCCGGAGTGGGTGAGCAGGTGCCTGACGGTGACGACCTTCTCCGAGCCGTCGGCGACGGCGAACTCCGGAAGGTAGTCGCGGACGGGCCTGTCCAGGTCGACCAGGCCCTCGTCCACGAGCTGCATCACCAGCGCGGCGGTCCAGACCTTGGTGGTCGAACCGACCTGGAAGACGCTGTCGGTCGTGGTCTCGACTCCGGTGTTCCTGTTGAGCACGCCGGTGGCGACCTCGAACAGCCGCCCGTCGGCCCAGATCGCCAGCGAGGCGCCGGGCACGTCGTGCTTCTGGGCGACCTCGTCGAGACGCTTCTGCAGATCTTCAAGCATTCTGGCTCCTCAAGCGATCTTCGGGGTGGCGCGGACGCCGAGGTGGACGTACGGCGAGCCGTCGGGCAGCTCGTAGAAGACGGCCGACATCCACTGGGGCTCCCCCTCGGGGCGGCCGACGAAGGTGGTGTCGTTCACCGCGACGAGATCGAACTCGATGGGCGGATGTATGCCGGCAAGGGCTCCGGTGGCCTCGTTGAGCAGTGACAGGCGCCCGTCGCGGACGGTCAGCGTCATCCTGTTGCCCGCCCGCTCGTACACGCCGGCGTAGCGCTCGACGTCGACCTCGACCGGCTCGGCGGGCGGTCCCAGCACGGGCGGCACGCTCACGCCGATCAGCTCGGCGAACAGCTCGGTCGCCAGGGCGTGGTGGAAGGCGGCGGTGTGGCCACCGTTGGTCAGCGAGCACACCACCGTCCCGGTGTCGGGGATCGCCCAGAGCATGGCGGCCTGGCCGATGGTGTTGCCCCCGTGGGAGATGACCCTGTGGCCCTGCCACTCGTCGAGGATCCAGCCGATCCCCCACTGCTTGCCGAGGGTGTAGGGGTTGGGGATGTCCACCTGCGGCTCCCACATCGCCCGCGGGTCGGACAGCAGCCCGGCGGACAGGTGGGCGCGGCCGAAGGCGACGACGTCGGCCGGGCGGGCGGAGATCAGCCCGGCCGGGCCGCAGGAACGCATGAGGCTCGAAACGGGGGCGGGCTTGCCGTCGAGGTGGCCCAGGGCGGCGCGGAAGCGCAGCACGTCCTCGGGCAGGGTCCAGGTGTGGGTCAGGCCGAGCGGCTCGATGATCTGCTCGCGCAGCGCGGCGTCCCAGACCTTGCCGGTGAGGCGCTCGATGACGCGCCCGGCGACGATGAAGCCCGAGTTGCAGTAGGACTGCGTGGCGCCGAGGGGGTGGTTCTGCGCGAGGTCCGCGCAGGCCTCGACGTACTTCTCGACGCAGTCGTCACCGCGGCCGGTGTCGAGGAAAAGGTCGCCGTCGATGCCGGAGGTGTGCGAGAGCAGGTGCCTGATCGTGACCGTCTTGGTCACCTCGGCGTCGGCGACCTTGAACTCGGGCAGGACCTCGGAGACCGGGGTGTCCAGGGTCAGCGCGCCCTGCTCGACGAGGAGCATGATCTGGGTCGCGGTCCACACCTTGGTGATCGACCCGATCTGGAAGAGCGAGTCGGTGGTCACCTCGACCCCGGTGTCCACGTTGAGCACTCCGGCGGCGAACTCGTGAACCTCTCCCTCGTGGAAGAAGGCCAGGTTCGCGCCGGGAACCTCGTACTCGGCGATCAGCTCTGCGAGCCGGTCGTGCCAGCGAGCGGGATCCACTGCTCCAGCCACGCGACGATCCTTTCGTTGTAGTCCAGCCGGTGAGACGGACGGCCGTTGAGGATGAACAGGTGGGAGCCACCGGGGTAGCGGACGAGCCTGACCGGCACCCCTTGTTCGCGCAGCGCGGCGAACCACTGCTCCGCCTGGCCGACGGGGCACCGGTCGTCGGCGTCCCCGTGCAGGAGGAGGGTCGGCGTGGTCACCCGGTCGACGGCGCCCATGGGCGACTGGGCCGCGACATCGCCCCCGCACTCATGCACCTTCAGGAAATATCCGGCGTCGGAGGTGCCGGACATGCTGTGCAGGTCGCTGACGCAGCCGCCGGGGATCGCGGCCTTGAACCGGTCGGTCCTGGTCGGCAGCCAGCAGGAGATGTAGCCACCGTAGCTGTAGCCGGTCAGGCCGAGCCGTTCCGGGTCGGCGACGCCCTCGGCGACCAGCTCGTCGATCGGGCTCAGGAAGTCGCCGGTGTCGGCGATCCCCCAGGCGCCGAGGGCGGCGGTGTAGAAGGCCTCGCCGTACCCGTCGCTGCCCCGGGGGTTGAGGGTGAGCACGGTCCAGCCCTTGGCCGCGAGCACCTGGTGGTAGAGGTGCACGCCGTCGAAGACCGGCGCCCACGTGTTGTGCGGGCCGCCGTGGACGTCGAGCAGGAGCGGTCCCGGCCCGGTGAGCGTCTCGTCGCGCAGCACGAACCCCTCGATCGGCGTGCCGTCGGGGGCGGTGAAGGTACGGCTGCGCGGAACGAACAGCTCGACGTCGTCCAGCGCGTACGCCGACAGCCTCATCGCCGCCGGGACCGCCCCTGCCGCCGGGGCCTCGGACCGGTCCGCCGGGAAGTCCAGGAGATAGACCTCTCCCGCGCTGTACGGCGTGGACGCGACGTAGGCGATCCGGCCCGCCGCGGCGCTGACGCCCGCGACCACCTGGTCCCCTCCGACGATCTTCTCTCCGGAGGCCCGGTAGAGGTGGGTGAAACCGCCGTCGCGGGCGCAGAAGATCAGTTCGTTCCCCGCCAGCTGGGGCGTCGCGCCCGGGTAGCCCGGCGCGCCCACCATCACGTTGCGGTCCAGCCCGGTCACGATCTCCTCGAGCCCGTCCGCGCCCAGCCCGAACAGGCGGGTGTGACCGACGGGGGCGCCGGCGAATCCGGCGACCAGCAGCCGCCCGTCCAGCCACCAGGCTCCGGCGCAGATCACGCCGGGGCCGGTGAGCGGCTCCGGCTTGCCGCCGGAGACGTCGACCGAGTAGACCGTGCCACCGATGACCAGGTCGCGGTCGGGCTCCATGGTCGAGACGAAGGTCAGCCGCCCGTCGGGGGCCCAGGACGGCTCACCGGCGTGGAAGTCGCCGGAGGTGACCTGCGTGGTCTCCCCCGTCTCGGTGTCCACCACGAACAGGTGCATCGTCAGGCCGCGCAGCAGGCCCGTGCCGTCGGCCTTGTAGTCCAGGCGGTCGGCCACGACCGGGGCGTTCGGGTCGAGGTCTCCGCACGGCGCGGCGTAGGCGATCCTCGTCCCGTCGGGGGACCAGACCGCCGCTCCGGCGCCCAGTTTCGCGGTGGTGAGGGGGCGGGGTTCGCCGCCGTCCATCGGCAGCAGGTGGATCTGCGGCGTGCCGTCCACGGGACGCAGGAAGGCGAGCCTGCGCCCGTCGGGGGACCAGCGCGGGGAGGAGTCGCGCGGGCCGCCCGTCAGGCGCCGCGGCTCGGCGCCCGGGGCGGCGAGCCAGATCTCTGAGCGGTTGCCGTCGGTTTCCCGATCGGCGGTGGTGACCACATAGGCGACGGCGCTCCCGTCGGGGCGCAGCCGGGGGTCTCCCGGTACCGCGATGCGGTAGAGGTCGCTGGGGGCGAGGCGGGGCATGTCCGAACGCTAGGCGCCAGTCCGCGCCGCTTCTTCGGCCGTCTCGACGAACCGGACCGGTTCCGTTGTGCCGTTGTCCAACCGGCCGCCCGATCGGGACCGCCGACGGTTCCGGGACCGTCACCCGATCTCCAGCGGGCCGGAGACCCGAAGCGCCCGGTCCAGCCTGAGCACCAGGGCCCTGGCCAGGGAGGGCTCCACGGCGTCCGCCCACTCCCCCGCCGCCCGCAGGAAACCTCTCAGGTCCTCGTGGACCGCGTGCAGGAGCGCGGGAAAAAGCGCGGCGGGAAACTCGACGAAGTCGTCGGCGGCGACGTTCTCGCCGCAGCCGCCGTCGCACCACACGCGCAGCCGTTCGCCCCGGCGCTCCAGCCAGGGCGAGGGGGCGAACCCCATCCACACCTCCTCCCCGGTCAGCGCCTTCGACCAGTCGCGCCAGAACTCGAGGTCGCAGGATTCGCCGGGAACCACCGTCCTGCCGGTACCCGGGTCGCTCACCTCGATCCCGCCCGGCAGCATCAAAGACTCCCGCTCCAGCACGGCCCCGATCGCGGCGGCGGCCACCCGGTCCCCCCGCGACCTGGAGAGGAAACCGTGGGCGGCCCCGTCTGCCAGCGAGGCGAGGACCGCGCCGATCTCGCCCGGGGTCAGGCGACCGGACAGCGCGACCCCGGTCCGGTCGCGGGCCTCGGCCACCGGCCACGCGCGGAAGCCGTCGATCCGGCGGATCTCCAGCACCGGCGCCAGCCGTACCGTCACACGCCCTCCCCCGCCCGGCCCGAATCATAGACGTTTCGGGTCCTCCCGCAGGGGGAGGCCGGCCGGACGGACCGCGGCGGCGCCTTGGCGTCGTCTCAGCGCTTCAGCGCCTCGGGAAGCCTCTCCAGCAGCCCCTTGAGGTCGTTCGCGTGGTCCTCCTCCTGGGCGAGCAGGTCCTCGAAGACCCGCCTGGTGGTCACGTCGTGGTCGCCCAGCCACTGGACGATCTCGGTGTAGGAGGCGATGGCCACCCGCTCCGCGACCAGATCCTCCTTGATCATCTCAACCAGGTCGAGGCTGGCGTCGTACTCGGCGTGCGAGCGGGCCGTCAGCGTGTCGGGGTTGAAATCGGGCGCGCCACCGAGCTGCACGATGCGCCGGGCGAGCCGGTCGGCGTGTTCCTGCTCGTCGGCCGCGTGCTCGAGGAACTCCGCCGCCACGGGCTCGGCGTAGATTCCGGTGGCGGTGTAGTAGTGGCGTTTGTACCGGAGCACGCACACCAGCTCGGTCGCCAACGCCTCGTTGCACACCTGGACCACGCGCTGGAGGTCGGCGCCGTAGGCGGAGGTGATCGGTCCCTTGTCGATCTCCTGCCGCGCCCTGGCTCGGATCTCCTTGATGTCGGTCAGAAATTCAGCCATGTCTCTCCCCCTACCCCGGTTCTCGTACACGACAGCCCTCTGCTCCCCCAACGAAGGGCCTTCGAACATGCGGCTTTCCGGCGGCCGACCGGGGCCTCGCCGTACGGCCGGGCAGGAGCGGGACGCCGGGGCCGGCGAAGTCACATAAAACCTATTATTTGAGTAGGTTTTACTGAGTAGTATCTCCCATAGCGGCCGTCCGGGAGGCGGGCGGCGATCCGGCTGAACGGACGGTGACCATGCGGGTCGTGTGGCTCAGAGAGTTCGGAGAACCAGGCGTGCTGGCCCCGGGCGAGGCTCCCAACCCCCGGCCCGGCGCGGGGCAGGTGCTGCTCGACGTGGCCGCGATCGGCGTCCTCTTCGTGGAGACGCAGATCAGGTCGGGTAACTCGCCGGTCCCGCTGCCCACGCTGCCCGTCGTTCCCGGCAACGGCGTCGCGGGAACCGTCGTCGAGGTGGGGCGGGACGCCGACCCTGCTCTCGCCGGACAGCGGTTCGTCACGGCGACCGGCGGATCGGGCGGCTACGCCGAACGGATCGCGGTCGACGCGGACGGCCTGATCCCGGTGCCGGAGGAACTCGGCCTGCCCGAGGCCGTGGCCCTGCTCGCCGACGGCTGCACCGCCCTGGCGGTCACCCGGGCCACCTCCCCCAAGGAGGGCGAGTGGGTGCTGGTCGAGGCGGCGGCGGGCGGTGTCGGAACCCTGCTCGTCCAGCTCGCCGTGAACGCGGGCGCGAAGGTCATCGCGGCGGCGAGCTCCGCCGCCAAACTGCGGCTGGCCGAGGAGCTGGGCGCACACGCGACCGTCGACTACTCCACCCCCGGCTGGGGCGAGCAGGTGCGCGCCATCGTGGGCGGCGCGGGCGTCCAGGTCGTGCTGGACGGCGTCGGCGGGACCGTCGGCCGCACCGCCTTCGAACTGACCGCCCCCGGCAGCCGATTCGCGATATTCGGGGCGGCGAGCGGCTCCTTCACCCCGGCGACGATCGCCGAGGTGTTCGAGCGGCGAATCACCCTGATCACCGGCCGCCAGTTGTTCACCTCCCCGGCCGACGTCCGGCTGCTGACCGTCGAGGCCCTCGCCCAGGCCGCCAAGGGGCTGATCCGGCCGGTCATCGGCCGGACCTTCCCGCTCGAGAGGGCGGCCGACGCGCACGCGGCCGTCGAGGGCCGCGCCGTACTCGGCAAGACCCTGCTCCTGCCCTGACCCGGTGGCCCCCTTGAGGCCGAGGGGCCCGCGGGCTCGGGCACGGACGGGCAGGCGGCATGCTGGGGGCCATGAGCTATCGCGTGTGTGTGGTGTGCCTGGGAAACATCTGCCGCTCCCCCATGGCCGAGGTCGTGCTGAGGAAGACCCTCGGCGACCACGGGCTCGGGGATCTCGTCTCGGTCGACAGCGCGGGCACCGGCGGCTGGCACCAGGGCCATCCGATGGACGAGCGAGCCTCGGCGACACTGGCCGAGCACGGCTACGACGGCTCGGCGCACCGGGCCAGGCGGTTTCTGCCCGCGTGGTTCGACGAGGTCGACCTGGTGCTGGCGATGGACACCGAGAACCTGCGGGCCCTGCGCCGCCTGGCCCCGGCGGGGGCCGACGTACGGCTGATGCGCTCGTTCGACCCGGCGGCACCGCAGGACGCCGAGGTGCCCGACCCCTTCTACGGTGATCGCGAGGACTTCGCCGAGGTCCTGGAGATGGTGAAGGCCGCCTCGGAGGGCCTGGCCAAACACCTGGCGGCCACGCTGCGCTGACCCCCGGTTTCCCGGTGCGGCCCGGCCGTCGCGGATGATCAGGGGTCCGCCGCGATGGCCGGGGGGTGGCCGTTCGCCCTAAAACCCTCTATACATATAGGGAAACCCTAAAATCTCCCCTGTCAAAGATCACCTCACCCGCAGGACGAACGCGACATCAGATCATATCTAATTTAGTATCGAATTTAAGATAGGAAAAGGCGGGTCGCATTGAGCGAGCAGGAAAAGGCCCCACACGACCCCGGTGTCTCCCGGCGCGGATTCGGCGGTCTCGCCGTCGGCGCGGGCGCGGTCGCCGTCGGCGGCCTTCTCCCCGGTACGGCCGAGGCGAGCACGCGGGCCGAGACGGACTTCTCCCCCCTCAACACCAGACCGGCACGGCGCCCGAACATCCTGTTCATCCTGGCCGACGACCTCGGCTGGGCGGATCTGTCCTGCTACGGGGCGACCGGCCGGCCCACTCCCCACCTGGACGAACTGGCACGTCAGGGCCTGCGTTTCACCGACGCCTACTCGGGGTCCGCGGTGTGCTCACCGACCCGCTTCAGCCTCTACACCGGCCGCTACCCGGGACGGCTGTCCGGTGGAAACGCCGAGCCCATCCTCGACGGCCGTAAGGACGGCATCCCCCCGGAGCACCCGACACTCGCCTCGCTGCTCGGCGGCGCGGGCTACGAGACCGCGATGTACGGCAAGTGGCACTGCGGCTTCCTGCCCGACTTCAGCCCGATCCGGAGCGGCTGGCAGGAGTTCTTCGGCAACTTCGCCGGGGGCGTCGACTACTTCTCCCACGTGAGCGTCGACTCCGGAAAGCCCGACCTGTACGAGGCCGAGGTGCCGGTGGAGAAGATCGGCTACTACACCGACCTGCTGACCGGCCGCGCCGTCGGCTTCATCGAGCGCCCGCACCGCAGGCCCTGGCTGCTGAACCTCAACTACACCACCCCGCACTGGCCCTGGGAGGGCCCCGGCGACAAGGCCGAGAGCGACCGGCTGAACGCCCGCGTCGCCGCCGGGGAGGCCCCGATCAACGTCTTCACCCACCGGGACGGCGGTTCCCTGAAGGTGTTCGCGGAGATGGTCACCAGCCTGGACCGCGGCGTCGGCTCCGTCCTCGAGGCACTGCGCCGCTCCGGCCAGGAACGCGACACGCTGGTCGTCTTCGCCTCCGACAACGGCGGCGAGCGCTTCTCCTACCTGTGGCCGTTCAACGGAGGCAAGGCCAACCTGTACGAGGGCGGGATCCGGGTGCCGCAGATCGTCCGCTGGCCGGGCGTCATCGGCCGGCGCCAGGTCACCGGCGTGCCGATGGTCACCTACGACTGGTTCCCCACCCTGCTGGAACTCGCGGGCGCCGCGCCCGACCCGGCCTATCCCACCGACGGTGTCTCCTTCGCCTCATACCTGCTGAACGGCGGAAACGTCCCCCGGCGCGATCTGTTCTGGCGGATGCGGGGACAGGGCGCGCTGCGCCGCGGCGACTACAAGTACCACTCGGTCCTCAACGGCGGAACCGCCGTCGAGTCGCTCTTCGACCTCGCCACCGACCAGCGGGAGATGTCCAACCTCGCCCGGCGCGAACCCGCCGTGTTCGCCGACCTGAAGGCCGCCTGGCAGAAGGTCGATGCCGGCCTGGTCCCCTACTCATAACAGGTCGGCTCTGATCCCCTACCCGTAACGGGTCGGCCGGAGTACGGCCCTGCCGGGCCGTACTCCGGCCGCCGCGCGGATCGGAAACGGGCGGCTCCCCACCCGTCCCCGCCGTACGGCCACCGGAAAGACAGCCCGCGTATAACGGCTTCCTCTCTGTAACCATCACAAGATGGGCAGGTGCGCGGCGCCGGACCGCGGGATCGGCTGGGATGGAAGGGTGCGCCTCCCACGATTACCCCGCCGGGCCGCCGATCCTCCCGTCCCCGCCCCGCCGGATCCCCCTCCGGCCGTAGCGGTTCCGGTCGCGGCGGTTCCGGTCGCGGCGACGGATCCGGTGGCACCACCGGCGCTGCGTACCCCCAGGGCGGCGGCCTGGTGGATCGTCCCGATCACGCTGCTGGTCGGCAGTGCGGCCTCCGCGACGGCCTGGTGGCTGCTTAGCGGCCTGCCTCCGTTGCCGAAAGCCGCCGAGGAGGCCGTCGCCCGCCAGGGCGCGATCCAGACCGCCCTCGCACTGGGCGCCGGCATCGGCGCGGCCATCACTCTCATGCTCGCCTTCCGCAGGCAGCGTCACCAGGAACACGCCGCCCACGTGACGGCCTACCTCACCGAGCGCGGCACCCGGCTGACCGAGCAGATCGCCGAACGCAACACCCGGCTGGCCGAGCAGGTCGCCGAGCACAACCGCCAGGACGCCGCCGAACGCCGGATCACCGACCTGTACACCAAGGCCGGCGAACAGCTCGGCCACGCCGGTGCCACCGTCCGCCTGACCGGGCTGTACGCGATGGAGCGCCTCGCCCAGGACAATCCCGACCACCGCCAGACCATCGTCAACGTCGTGTGCGCCTACCTTCGCATGCCCTACACCCCGCCCACCCCGCCGTCTCCGGCCGACCCTGCCAGGCGGCGAACCGACGCCCTGCGCGACGCCCACCGGCGCCACCGGTCCCTGCGCGCCCTCCGAGGGCGGGAGATCTCAGCCGCCTCACCCGCCCCCGCCGAGAACGGGCCACGGGGTGGCGACCCGGAGGGGGAACGGCAGGTACGGCTCACCGCCCAGCGAATCCTGGCCGAGCACCTGCGCGGCGACCACGCCTCCCGGCAGCGCGACACCGTTCTCGCCGGCTCCAGGTTCTGGGGAGGCATGCGCATCGACCTGACCGGCGCCACTCTCATCGATCTCGACTTCGCCGGCTGCCGGCTGACCGACGCCCGATTCGTCGGGGTGACCTTCGAGGGAGACGCCGACTTCGGTGACGCGACCTTCGAAGACGACGTCAGGTTCGAGAACGCGACCTTCAAAGGGGAGGCCAGGTTCAAGGACGCGAGGTTCAAGGGGGGCGCCGGTTTCGAGGATGCGAACTTCGAGAAAGAGGCCAGGTTCGAGGACACGACCTTCGAAAAGGACGCCGGGCTCGGCGGGGCGACATTCAAGGACGGCGCCTGGTTCAGCCGCGCGATCTTCGAAAAGGACGCCGGATATGACAGCGCGACCTTCAGGGGGAACGCCAGATTCGAGTACGCGACCTTCGGAAAGGACGCCAGGTACGGCGGCGCCACCTTCGAGAAGGACGCCGGATTCAGTCGCGCGACCTTCAAGGAGGTCGCCGGATTCGGTGACGCGGCCTTCGAAGGGGACGCCGGATTCAGCGGCGCGACCTTCGAGAAGGACGCCGGGTTCGACAGCGCGACCTTCGAAGGAGGCGCCGGGTTCGGCGGCGCGACCTTCGAAAAGGTCGCCTGGTTCAGCGAGACGACCTTCAAAGGGGAGGTCTGGTTCGGCGAAACGACCTTCAAGGAGGTCGCCAGGTTCACCAATGCGACCTTCGAAAAGGACACCGGATTCGAGGGCGCGGCGTTCAAGGGCGGTGCCGGATTCGGCGGTGCGGCCTTCGGGGGAACCGCCCGGTTCGAGGGCGCGATCTTCGAAGAGGACGCCTGGCTTCACAACGTCCGGGTGTCGCGGCCGGATATCGGGCATTCGTGGCCCGCGGGCTGGGCGACCGTCCGGCAACCGGACGGCTCCGGCCGGCTCCGGGGGTCCACCTCCGCCTCCCCCGACGGGAGACAGACCACCCTCCCGAGCCCGGAATCCCCGGGACTCGCGGCGGGAAGGGATACCGGGGTGGCCGGAGGGGGATGAACCATGGCACCGTCCATGTCGCTGCTCCCCTCGCGGCGCGCCGTTCGCCAAGGCGAGGTACCGCTATGAAGATCATCACCCATGAGTCGGACGACTCCGTCGCCGAGACGCTGACACGGCTGAAGAACCTGATCGCCGCCAAGGGGCTGACGCTCTTCACCGTCGTCGAGCACGACGTGGCCGCCGCCGAGGCCGGGCTGAGCATGCGGCCCACCAAGGTCGTGATCTTCGGCAATCCGGCGACGGGCACCCCGCTCATGATCGCCGTACCGCTGCTCGCCATCGACCTGCCCATGAAGATCCTCATCTGGCAGGACGAGTCGGGCCGGACCCGGGTCAGCCACCACGACGTCGCGGACCTCCAGAAGCAGCACGGCCTCACCGACGACCAGGCGGCGCCGCTGCGGGGCGTCGCGACCCTCGCCACCGAGATCATCGCCGCCTGACGGGCGTGTCACCGCGCCGCGCCGCCCGGCGCCGCGGCGGGTGAGGCGGGAGGTTCGAGGCCGGACGCCCGGTCGGCCGCCCTGGCCGCACTCACCGGCCCCGGTCAGGCCGGTGAGGTCACCGGGTGGCCGGGGCGCGGCCAGGGCTGCCCGGCGAGCCGTTCGATGTCGGTGTTGAAGCGTCGCAGACAGGCGGCGAAGACGGCGACCTCCTCGGGCGTCCAGCCGGCCAGGACCCTCTCCAGGCCGCGGATGTTCGCGGCGCGCTCGTCGGTGAGGCGGTGCTCGCCTTCCGGGGTGATGCGGAACTTGCGCGCGGCTCCCCCCTCGGGGTCGGGGATGCGTTCGACCAGCCCCGCGCGTGTCATGGCGGAGGTCTGCCGGTTGAGGGTGGAGGCGTCCAGGCCGAACGCCTCGCTGAGCTGCCCGATGGACATCGGGCCCTCCAGCTGGATGCGGCTCAGCAGGGTGTACGCGCTGCGGTCCAGGCGGCAGCCCTCGTGCCCGGCGCGTGGGAAGACGGGAGGGTGATGCCGCTCCAGCAGCATGGTCTCGTACTCGATCAGGTGTGTGGGCTTGTTCACGAGGATCCGTCCCTTCCGCTCCGCCCGCGTCTCTCCCGGCGTCCCGGACTCTTCCGTGCCGGTCCTCCCGGGAACGGACGGTGTGCCGTGCGGAGCGTGTGCGGGCCGTACGACCTGCGGATTCTCCGTTCGCCCGGGTGGACCGCGGGTCTCCGGCGGCGCGCTCGGCCTGCCGCCGTCCGCCCCGATCGCCGAGAACATGTGTAGGAAACATCCCGGTAACGGACCCGGCCGAGTCCTTGACCACCTCTTGAGAGGCTCTTAAGGTTCCCTCCATATTCTATAGAATCTAGAATCCAGAATATGGAGGAACCGGATGAGCACAACGGCGCGGGCAGCGATCGTCGTGGACGCCGCGGGAGCGGTGGAGATCCGGCCCTACGCCGTTCCGGACCCGGGGCCGGACGAGTTCGTCCTGAAGCTGGAACTGTGCGGCGTCTGCGGCACCGACGCGCACATCTACCAGGGACGTCTGGCCAGCATCACCTTCCCCGCGCTGCTGGGCCACGAGATCGTCGGCACGCTGGCGGCCCTGGGCGAGGGCGTGACCGCCGACCACGCGGGACGTCCCGTCGCCGTCGGTGACCGCGTCGGCGTCTTTCCCGCGCTGAGCTGCGGGCGCTGTTACCAGTGCCAGGTGCGCCGCCGTCCCGCCAACTGCCCGGACCGGCGGCCCTCCTACGGATTCAAGTCACCCGTGACGAACCCGCCGCACCTCACCGGCGGCTTCGCCGACCACCTGCACGCCGCCAACGCCGGCACGGTGTTCTACCGCACCGACCTGCCCGCCGAGGTGGCCGTCCTGCAGGAGCCGATGTCGGTGGCGCTGCACGGCGTCGAACGCGGCTCGGTCCGCGTCGGCTCGACCGTGGTCGTGCAGGGGGTCGGCGCGATCGGGCTGATGGCCGTGGTCGCGGCCCGCGCCGCCGGCGCGCACCGGATCGTCGCCGTGGGAGCGCCGGACGCGCGCCTGGAGCTCGCGGCCGCGCTCGGCGCCGACGCCACCGTGAGCATCCAGGAGCTGACCGACGTGACCGAACGGCGCGGCGCGGTGTTCGACGCCCTCGGCGCGCCCGGGGCCGACTGCGTGATCGGCGCCAGCGGTTCACCGCACGCCTTCATGGAGGCCATCGGCCTCGTCGCCGACGGCGGCGTGCTCGCCGAACTGGGCAACTTCACCGATCGGGGAACGGTTCCCTTCAACCCCTTCAGCGACCTGCTGAAGCGTGACATCACCATCGCCGGCGTCTACGGCGCCGGCCCCGACATGCTGCGCCGGTATCACCAGGCGCTGCTGATCCTGGAGCGCGGCGGCTGGCCGTACGACCGTGTGGTCAGCCACCGGATGCCTCTGGAGCGGGTGGGCGAGTCCCTCGTCGCTCTCGGTTCAGGCTCCCCTCTCGACGGGCGGGACATCGTCAAGCTCGCGATCGACCCCACCGCCTGAGCCCCCTCCCCCTTTTCCCCTTCTTCCTTGACCTTTTCCCTGAGAGGAGAACCTGCCATGCGCCGATTCCTCCGGCTTGGCGCGGTCGTCACCGTCACCGCGTTCGGTCTGACGCTGGCGGGCTGCGGCTCGTCGTCCACCGAGGCCCCCGCCGCCGACGGCGGCGGTCTCGGCACGGCCGAGAGCCCCGTCTCGATCCGAGTCATCGCCAACGACGCGTTCGCCAAACAGTGGCAGGACCAGCTGGTCCCCGAGTTCACCAAGAAGTATCCGAACATCAAGGTCACCGTGGACGGCGTGCCGTACAACGACCAGCTCGCCAAGTCGATGCTGGAGCTGACCAGCCCGACCGCGACCTACGACGTGGTCCTCGGCGACGACCCGTGGTTCCCGCAGCTGGCCAAGACCGGCGGGCTGGTCGACCTCAAGACCGACCTGGCGAAGTTCGCCGACGCGAACTACGCCTGGGACGACTTCAACCCCTCCCCGCTCGCCGCCGGCGAGTGGGACGGCCACCAGTACGGCGTGCCGGTCCGCTCCAACCTGCTGCTGATGTTCTACAACCGGTCGCTGTACAAGAAGGCCAAGGTCGCCGAGCCGACGCCGGAGACGACCTGGGAGCAGTACTTCGCCGACGCGCCCAAGCTGGTGCAGGACACCGACGGCGACGGCAAGACCGACGCCTGGGCGATCGGGACCTACTTCACGAAGGACCCGCTGACCCCGACGATCTGGCAGACCGTGCTCAACTCCAACGGCGGCAAACTGCTCGACGACGACCTCAAGGTGAGCTTCGACGACGAGGCCGGGGTCAAGGCGCTGCAGACCCAGGTCGACCTGCTGAAGTACGCCCCTCCGGGTGCGAGCACCTACCAGTTCAACGAGCCGCTGGAGGCGTTCCGCCAGGGCAAGGTCGCCACGATGTTCATGTGGGGCAGCGTCTACAAGGGCACCGCCATCGACAAGACGACGACCACCCTGTCGGAGGACCAGGTCGGGATCACCACCCTGCCCGCCGGAAGCGCCGGTCCCGGCGCGCACCGCGGCATCTGGTCGGCGGGTATCGCCAAGAAGTCGGCCCACCAGGCCGCCGCGTGGACGTTCCTGCAGTGGGTGACCTCCAAGGAGGGCGAGCAGTGGGTCGGCGCCAACCTCGGCACGTTCCCGGCGCGTAACTCCACGCTGCAGGGCACCCCGCCGGCCCCGTGGCTGAAGCCGGTCTACACGGCGATCAGCCAGGGCTACGAGGCGATCGCCAAGGGCCAGATGTGGCGGCCCAGGCTCCCCGAGTCCGACGCCGTCCAGCAGATCCTCGCCCTGCAGACCAGCCGGGCGATATCCGGGCAGGCCACCTCCAAGGACGCCGTCCACCAGGCGGCCGTCGACATCTCCGCCCTGCTGAAGTCCAAGGGCTACCCGCGGTGAGTGCGCTTCGCACCCGATCATCCCGGGCGGGGGCGGCCTCCGCCCCCGCCCGGGGGACGGGCGGTTCCCCCCGGCCACGCCGCATCCGGCTGGGCGAGCCGGGGACCGCGTGGATCTTCATGACCCCGGCGCTGGTGCTGCTGGCGGGCATGCTGCTGTACCCGATCGTCTACACGCTCTGGGTGAGCTTCTCCGACTTCGACCTGGCGACCTTCCAGCCGGCCGGCTGGGTCGGCTGGCACAACTACCAGGTCGTGCTCGCCGATCCGGGGTTCCTGCAGTCGCTCAAGGTCACCGCCGTCTACCTGGTGATCGCGCTGCCGCTGCAGATGGTCCTGGGCTTCGGCCTGGCCTTCCTGCTCAACGTGGAGTGGCGCGGGCGCGGGCTGCTGCGGGCGCTGTTCCTCATCCCGATGGTGGTCGCGCCGGTGGTCGCCGGAGGCGTCTGGCGGATGCTGCTCGACCCGCTGTGGGGCGTGGTCAACTACACCCTCGGCCTGGTGGGAATCGGCCCGGTCGAGTGGATCGGCGACCCGACACTCGCCATGGTCAGCCTCATCCTCATCGACACCTGGCGCTGGACCCCGTTCGTGGTCCTCATCGCCTCGGCGGGCATCATGGCGCTGCCGTCCGACGTCTACGAGGCGGCCCGTTCCGACGGCGCCGGCCGCCTGCAGATCCTTCGGCACGTCACGATCCCCCTGCTGGTGCCGGTGGTCGCCGCGGCCTTCATCGTCCGCTGGCTGGGCGCGGTCAAGATGTTCGACATCGCGCTGGCCGCGACCAAGGGCGGTCCCGGGCAGGCCACCGACGTGGTCAACCTCTACATCTACGAGAAGGGATTCCGCGGCCTCGAGTTCGGCTCGGCGTCCTCGATGGCGACCCTCGTCCTGCTGATCACCATGATCATCACCTACTTCCTGTTCCGCCTCAGCCGTCGTCTGGAGAACCGATGGTGAGCACCGGCCGTCTGGGCCGCGCCGCGGCGATCGGCGGCGCCGTCCTGGCCACCCTCGTCTTCCTCTTCCCCGTCATCTACATGGTCGGCATCTCCTTCAAGCTGCCGCGCGACATCTTCACCGTGCCGCCGCGCTGGTTCAGCGAGCTGACCTTCGACAACTACACCAGCTACTTCAACCAGGCGCGGATCCTGCCGCGCATGCTGAACACGGTGATCGTGGCGGGCGGATCGGCGATCATCTCGATGGTCGCGGGCGCCATGGCCGGATACGCGCTGTCCCGGATGCGGATGCGCGGCGCCGGGGTCGTCGCCGGGCTCATCCTGGCCTCCCGCGCGGTGCCGCCGATCGCGCTGGTCGTGCCCATGTTCCTGGTGGCGCGCAGGCTCGGCCTGACCGACCAGTACATCACCGTGATCCTCGCCTACGTGACCTTCCTGGTGCCGTACGTGGTGTGGCTGATGCGGGCCTTCTTCCGCAGCCTGCCGCCGGAACTGGAGGAGGCCGCCATGATCGACGGCTGCAGCCGGTTCGGCGCCTTCTTCCGGATCATCGTGCCCTGCAGCCTGCCCGGCCTGATCTCCACGATGATCTACTGCATCATCCTGGCCTGGGAGGAGCTGCTGTTCGCGCTGATCCTCACCAACGACAAGGCCGTCACGATCCCGGTGGCCATCGCGGGCATCGCGGCCGACACCGAGCACGGCGGACTGTGGGGCCCGCTGGCGGCCGTCGGCGTGCTGACCGTGCTGCCCGTGGTGATCTTCGCGCTCGCCGTACAGAAATACCTCGTCAAGGGCCTCGCGGACGGAGCGACCAAGGGATGAGAATCCGAGATGTCCGGGCACGCCTCATCGAGCTGCCCTACCCCCGCCCGTTCGTCCCCTCGTGGGCTCCCGAGGGCGCCCACCGCAGCATGTCCGCCGTGATCGTCGAGGTCGAGACCGACGAGGGCGTGGTCGGCGTCGCGGGCGGCGACATGGGGCACTCGACCGGGCCGCTGCTGCTGGAGACCATCAGGGGATGGATCCGGCCGAGGCTGGTCGGGATGGACCTGTTCGCCACCGGGCACATCGCCAACCACCTGCGCTACGTGGCCGAGTACGTCTTCCCCCGCCCCTGGGTGGTCGGCGTGGCCGTGTGGGACGCCGTCGGCAAGGCCTGCGGGCGCCCGCTGTACCAGCTGTGGGGCGGGCACTCGCGCGCGGTCCGCGCCTACGCCAGCTTCGGCGAGGTGCGCTCGCCCGAGCAGCGGGCCGAGGACGCGCTGCGCGTGGTCGAGGAGGGCTTCACCGGCCTGAAGCTGCGCGTGCACGCCGACACGATCGCCGAGGACGTCGCCCAGGTGGCGGCGGTCCGCGAGGCCGTCGGGCCCGACGTCGCCATCATGGTCGACGCCAACCAGGCGGCGGCGCGCTGGCGCTACCGTCCCGACGGCACCCGCATGCTGTGGGACTTCGACCGGGCCCTGACGACCGCCAGGGAGCTGGCCGACCTCGGCGTCGCGTGGCTGGAGGAGCCGCTCCCCCGTCACGACTACCGCGCGCTGCGCGAGCTCACCGCGCTCTCGCCGATCCCGATCGCAGGCGGCGAGCACAACCGGGGCATCGGCCAGCTGGTGCGGATGCTGGAGGACGACTGCTTCACCATCTACCAGCCCGACGCCAACGAGAGCGAGGAGATCGCGGCGCTGCGCGACTTCGGTGCCATGGCCGCGGCCAGGCACCGCCGGGTCATCCCGCACGCCTGGGCGACCGGGCTCGGCGTGGCGGGCAACCTGCAGCTGTGTGCCGCGCTTTCCAACTGTGACTGGCTGGAATACCCGTACGATCCCCCAGTGATCATTCCCGAGGTCTTCCACGTCATGCTCACCAAGCCGCTCCTCCCCGACTCCACCGGGTTCGTCACCGTTCCCGACCTCCCCGGTCTGGGTGTAGAGCTGGACCACGCGGCGATCGAGCCGCTGACCGTCCACCGGGTCTAAAGGGGTCTCGATAGCGATGACGGAAACGTTCCCCCCGGCTGACCGGCCCCAGCCGTTCCGCACCAAGGCGGAGCTCGCGGCCGACCACATCAAGCAGATGATCATGTCGGGCCAGACGCCCCCGGGCGCGAAGATCCTCACGAGGGTGGTCGCCCAGGCCGTCGGCATCAGCGACACCCCGGTGCGCGAGGCCATCAAGCAGCTCGTCTCCGAGGAGTGGCTGGTCGAGCGCCCGCACATCGGCGCGGTCGTCGCCGACTTCACGGTGCAGAACGTGCGGGAGCTGTACGGCATCCGCGCCGCGCTGACCTCCCTGGCCCTGCAGCTCCACCAGGCCCCGCTCAGCGGTCCCCGGCTGCGGGCGGTGGACGAAGTGCTGGCGGGCTCGGCGGTGGCCATCGCGGCGGGCGACGTGGCCGCCTTCGCCGCGCTCAACCGCCGGTTCCACTCGCTGCTGTGCGACACCGAGCAGTCGCGTCTCGTGCACCGCATGCTCGTCGGCCTGTGGTCGAGGACGGAGACGGCGCAGCGCGGCTTCCGGCTGGTGCCGTGGCGGCTGCCGCAGTCCCACGCCGAGCACGTGGCGATAAGGGACGCGCTGGCCGAGGGGGACATCGCCCGCGCGAGCGAGTTGCAGCACGCCCACGAGATGGCCGCGATGAACGCGTTGATCCAGGCAATGGACGGTGAACCATGAAGACAGGAAAGGCCCTCGTCGGAGGGCGCTGGCGGGAGACGGCGGAGCGCTTCGCGGTGACCGACCCGGCGACCGGCGAGACGATCGCCGAGGTCGCCGAGTGCGGCGGGGACCTGACCGTGGAGGCCGTCGACGCGGCCTCGGCGGCCCTGCCCGGCTGGCGGGCCATGCCCGCGCACGAACGCGCCGCGATCATGCGCCGGGCCGCCGCGCTGCTGGCCGAGCGGGCGGCGGCGATCGGTGCGATCATGACGGCCGAGCAGGGCAAACCGCTGGCCGAGGCGACGGGCGAGGTGGTCGCGGGAGCCGACCACCTCCTCTGGTCCGCCGAGGAGACACGCCGCGTGTACGGCGAGACCATCCCCTCGACCGGGACCGACACCCGCATCTGGCTGCTGCCGGAGCCGGTGGGCGTCGTGGCGGCGATCACCCCGTGGAACTTCCCGGTCTCGATGATCACCCGCAAGCTGGGCCCCGCGCTGGCCGCAGGCTGCACGGTGGTGCTCAAGCCCTCCGAGCTCACCCCCATGTCGGCGATCGCGGTCGCCGAGTGCCTGACCGAGGCGGGCTTCCCGCCGGGGGTCTTCAACCTGGTCACCACAGCCAGGCCCAGGAGGTTCGCCGAGGCGGTCATGGCCGACCCCCGGGTGCGGAAGATCTCCTTCACCGGTTCGACGGCGGTCGGCAAGGAGCTGATCCGGCAGAGCGCCGACGACGTCAAGCGCCTCAGCGTCGAGCTGGGCGGCCACGCGCCGGTGCTGGTCTTCCCCGACGCCGACGTGGCCGCCGCGGCGGCGGGCGTGGCCAGGAGCAAGTTCATGAACGCCGGCCAGGCCTGCACGTCCCCCAACCGGATCTACGTGCACGAGTCCGTCGCCGCCGAGTTCGTCGACGAGCTGGTCAAGCTGGCCGAGGCGGTCACCGTGGGCGGCGGCGCCGAACCCGGCGTCACGATGGGCCCGCTGATCGACGACCGCGCGGTCGCCAAGGTCAGGCGGCACATCGACGACGCGCTCGCGCACGGTGCCCGGCTGGCGACGACCCGGCGGGAGGGGCCGGGCAGGTTCTGCCCGCCCGCGGTGCTGACCGGCGTCACCGACGACATGCTCGTGTGCCGGGAGGAGACCTTCGGGCCGGTCGCCCCGGTCCTGACCTTCGGGCCGGGCAGCGGTGACGGTGGTGAGGCCGAGGGGGACGAGGGTGTCGAGGCCGTGCTGGCCAGGGCCAACGCCACGCCGTACGGCCTAGCCGCCTACCTGTGGACGCGTGATCTGAGCCGGGTCGTGCGCGTCTGCGAGGAACTGCAGTTCGGCATCGTCTCGGTCAACGGAGCCCCGCTCGCCCCGCCCCAGGGACCGTTCGGCGGGATCAAGGGCAGCGGGTACGGCCGCGAGGGCGGCCATCACGGAGTGGAGGACTTTGTGGAGTACAAGTACGTCAGCGTGGGGCTGGGCCGATGAGCGGGGACATCACGGGAAACACGCCGGACCCGGGCGCGAAGGGGACCGCGCCGGACCCGGGCGCGCAGGGGACCGCGCCGGCCTCCGGCACCGCGGGGAACCCGCTGGCCAAGGACACCTCCCGCCGGGTCGCCGAGCGTGAGATCACCAGCCGGGTCGACCTCTGCCTGCCCGACGGGCGCCTGAACCCGGCCGCCGTCGGCTGGAGCCGTACCCCGCTGCACCGGACGAACATCCGGGGCTGGGGCCGGACGATGCGCTGGGAGTACTGGTGCCTGACCAGCCCGGAGCACGTCTTCGCCTTCAGCGCCTCCAGCCTCGACTACCTGGCCAGCGAGGCCGCGTGGTACCTCGACCGGACCACCCGCAGGGACGTCTCCAGCCGCAGCCTCATCGTGCCGAGCCGGGGCACCTCCTTCTCCGAGCGCAGCGGTGAGGGCAGCGTCAGGATCGGCCGGGGAACGCTCAGGATCGCCGTCGACGAGACCGCGGACGGCACCAGGCTCCGGCTGAAGTCGCCGGAGTTCGACGCCGACCTGCTGGTCCACCGCGTCGACGGCCGCGACAGCCTGGCGGTGGTCGTGCCCTGGTCGTCACGCCGTTTCCAGTACACCGTCAAGGACCTCGGGCGGCCCGCCGAGGGCACGCTGGTCGTCAACGGGCGCCGCATCAGGCTGTCGGCGGACGACACCCTCGCCACCCTGGACCACGGGCGCGGGCGCTGGCCGGGCAAGGTCCTGTGGAACTGGGGCGCGGCGGCCGGGCGGTCCGGCGGGCGCGAGGTCGGCATCCAGATCGGCGGCAAGTGGACCGACGGCACCGGAAGCGTGGAGAACGGCCTGTTCCTCGACGGGCGGCTGCACAAGATCAGCGAAGAGCTGGTGTGGCGCTACGACACCTCCGACTGGATGGCCCCCTGGAAGATCATCGGTGAGCGGGTCGACCTGGAGTTCGTCCCCGAGCACGTCCGCTCGGCCGACGTCACCAGGCTCTACCTGCACAGCCGGGAGGATCAGGCGTTCGGTCACTACCGGGGCACCGTGATCGCCGACGACGGCACCGTCGTGGAGATCGACAACCTGTACGGCTGGGCCGAGGAAGTGTGCAGGCGCTGGTGAGGGAGCGACAGATGACATCCGCCCACGACGGAGCCTCCGGCGAGACCCACGACACGGCTCACGGAGGGATCGGCGAGGTTCCCGAAGGAGCCGACTCGGCTCATGAAGGAACCGGCGGCGAGACCCGCGACACACCCCGTGCCCGGGTCCGTGAGGAGGCTCCCGGCGGCCTGGAGCCGTTCGCGGCCGGGCTGCCCTTCGGCGCCGGATCCGTTCTCGACCCGCTGCGCCGCGACGACGACCTGGCCGAGCTGACCCGCGACCTCATCGACGTCCTGGTGGTCGGCGGCGGCGCGACCGGCGCGGGAGCGGCGCTCGACGCGGCCTCGCGCGGGCTGACCACCGCCCTGCTGGAGGGGGGCGACATCGCCTCGGGCACGTCGAGCAACTCCAGCCGCCTGCTCCACGGCGGCGTGCGCTACCTGGAACAGCTGGAGTTCGGGCTGGTCCGCGAGGCGCTGCACGAGCGCGGGCTGCTGCAGGACCTGGCGCCGCACCTGGTGCAGCGGATGTCGTTCCTGTATCCGCTGACCCACCGGGTGTGGGAGCGCGGATACGTCGGCGCCGGGCTGACCCTCTACGACGCCCTCGCCGGGCTCGGCGACCGGCACGGCTTCCGCCGCCACCGCCACCTCACCCGCAGGGCCCTGCTCAGGCAGGCCCCCCAGCTGCGCGCGGACGCCGCGGTCGGCGCGCTGTCCTACGACGACGGCCACGTCGACGACGCCAGGCTGGTGCTGGCCCTGGCCCGTACGGCGGCGCGCGAGGGCGCCACCGTGCTCAGCCGGGTCCGCGTCACCGGGCTGGCGACCCGCTCCGGCCACACCGTCGCCACCTGCGTCGACACCCTCAGCGGGGAGCGGTTCACCGTCCGCGCCCGCCGGGTGGTGCTGGCCACGGGCCCCTGGTCGGGCCTCACCCAGAAGATGCTCGGCACGGATCCCGTCCGGGTGCGGGCCTCCAAGGGCGTGCACCTGGTGCTGCCCCGCGAGCGGCTGCCGATGGACAGCGCCCTGATCGCGCGCACGCCGAACTCGGTGCTGTTCGTCATCCCCACCGGCGACGTGGTCCTGCTGGGCACGACCGACACGCCCTGGGAGAACGGCCCGGGCCCGGTGCTGCCCACCGGCGCCGACGTGCGCTACCTGCTCGACCAGGCCAACCACTGGCTGCGCGAGCCGCTCACGCCCGACGACGTGCTCGGCGTCTACGCGGGCCTGCGCCCGCTGGTCGACCAGCCGGACCGGCAGAAGACGCAGGCGATCAGCCGGGAGCACGTGGTGCGGGAGGTCGCCCCCGGCTGCGTGGTCGTGGCGGGCGGCAAGCTCACCACCTACCGGGTGATGGCGCGCGACGCGGTGGACGCCGTCGTCGCCGGGCTGCCCTCGCCCCGGGCCTCGGCGACCGAGCACCTCGGGCTGGTCGGCGCGAGCGGCTTCGCCCAGGCCTGGGCCCGCCGGGACTCCGCGGCCGTCGCGGCGGGACTCCCGGTGGCCTCCATCGAACGGCTGGCGCGCCGCTACGGCGCCGACTACCCGTTGCTGCTGGCCATGGGCCACCGGGACCCGGCGCTGCTGCGTCCGGTGCCGGGAGCACCCTCGCTGCTGGCCGTCGAGGTCGTCTACGCCGCGCGGCACGAGGCCGCGATGACCGTGGACGACGTACTGCGCCGCCGCAGCAGGGCCGGGCTTGAGACGGCCGACGGGGGTGCGGGCGCCGCGTCCCACGTGGCCGGGCTGCTGGCCGGGGCGCTGGGCCGTACGGAGGGCTGGGCGGCGGAGCAGGCGGAGGGCTACGTGCGCGCGGCCGAGGTGGCGCGTTCCGCGCTGGCCACCTCGGACGACGCCGAGCTGGTCCCGCTGCTGGCCGACCTCGCCGACCAGTGGAGCGGTGCCGCATGACCGTTCTGGCCATCGACGCCGGGACCACCGGCGTCACCTCGCTGGTGGTCGCCGAGGACGGGCGTGTACTCGCCCGGGGCCACCGCGAGTTCCCGCAGCACTTCCCCTCCCCCGGCCTCGTCGAGCACGACCCCGACGAGATCTGGACCGCCGTGCTGGGCGCCTGCGCCGCGGCGCTCGCCGCGGCGGCCGAGGACGGCGCGGCGCCCGTCTCCTGCGTCGGGCTGACCAACCAGCGCGAGACCGTCGTGCTGTGGGACCGCGCGACCCTGCGTCCCGCGACGCGGGCGATCGTCTGGCAGGACCGCCGTTCGGCCGGGGAGTGCGACCGGCTGAGGGAGCACGAGCCGAGGATCCGCGAGCTGACCGGACTCCCGCTCGACCCGTACTTCTCGGCGACCAAGCTGTCCTGGCTGCGCGCCAACGATCCGGGCACGTGGGAGGGGGTGCGGGCCGGTCGCGTCGCGGTCGGCACCGTCGACTCCTACCTGCTGGCCAGGCTCACCGACGGGCGGCTGCACGCGACCGACCCGTCGAACGCCTCGCGGACCCTGCTGTTCGACCTGGCCTCGGCCGGGTGGTCGGCGGAGCTGACCGAGCTGTTCGGCGTGCCCGAGAGGGCGCTGCCGGAGATCGTCCCGTCGAGCGCCGTCGTGGGCCGTACCGTCCCCGAGCGCTTCCTGGGGCTGGACGTGCCGATCTGCGGCATCGCCGGTGACCAGCAGGCCGCGCTGTTCGGCCACGCGGCCTTCACCCCGGGCACCATGAAGTGCACCTACGGCACCGGCAGCTTCCTGCTGGTCAGCACCGGTGACCGGATCGCCCGGGGCGGCACCGCGCTGCTGTCGACCGTGGCCTGGCAACTGGACGGCGCGCCGGTGCAGTACGCCCTGGAGGGGTCGGTCTTCGTCACCGGCGCCGCGGTGCAGTGGCTGCGCGACGGACTGGGCGTGATCGGCGACTCCGCCGACAGCGAGCGGCTGGCCGCCTCGGTGACCGGCAGCGAGGGCCTGGTCTTCGTACCCGCGCTCACCGGCATCGGCACCCCGCACTGGGACCCCCGGGCCAGGGGCGCGCTGCTGGGCATCACGAGGGGCACGACCGCCGCCCATCTCGCCCGCGCCGTCCTGGACGGCATCGCCTACCAGATCCGCGACGTCGTCGAGGCGGTCGCGGGCGCGGCGGGCATCCCCGTCTCCCACCTGGCGGTCGACGGCGGGGCGGCGGGCAACGACCTGCTCTGCCAGATCCAGGCGGACCTGCTGGGCAGGCCGGTGGTGCGGCCCGAGACGACCGAGACCACCGGTCTCGGCGCCGCCTTCCTGGCCGGTCTGGCGGGCGGCGTGTGGAGTCTCGCCGACATCTCCGAGATCCACGGCGACGGCCGGGTCTTCTCTCCGCGTGAGGTCGGCGACGACGGCTACCGGCGCTGGCTCGACGCGGTGGACGCGGTCCGGCGGTTCGGTTCATGAGGGCGCCCGAGGAGCGGGCCGCCGAACAGCCCGTGGCCCAGCCGGCGCCGGGGCCCGAGGAGCGAAGGACCCCTGACCCGGTGGAGCGGGCGGTGCCGGGACCTGAGGGGTGGAGGGCTCCCGGCCCGGCGGAGCGGGCGGTGCCGGGACCGCTCAGCGGGATCAGGGTCGCCGACTTCTCCCGGGTGCTGGCCGGGCCGTACGCCACCATGATCCTCGCCGAGCTCGGCGCCGACGTGGTCAAGGTGGAGCATCCCGGGCACGGTGACGACACCAGGGCGTGGGGCCCGCCGTACGCGGGCGGTGAGGCGGCCTACTACCTCGCCGTGAACCGCGGCAAGCGGAGCATCGCGCTCGACGTCAAGCACCCCGCGGGGAGGGAGATCGCCCAGCGGCTGTGCGCGGACGCGGACGTGGTGATCGAGAACTTCCGTCCCGGGGTCGCCGAACGCCTGGGGCTCGGCCACGAGGCCGTACGGCGCCGCAACCCGAAGGTCGTCCACTGCTCGATCATCGGGTTCCCCGGCGAGGACCGTCCCGGCTTCGACGCGACGATCCAGGCCGAGAGCGGCTACATGCACATCACCGGCGAGACCCCGAGCAAGGTGGGCGTCGCGATCACCGACGTACTGGCCGGGCTGAACGCGGCCGTCGCGATCCTGGGCGCGCTGCACCGCCGGGCGAACGGTCCGGACGCGGGGCGGGGTGAGCGGGTCGAGGTCTCGCTCATGGGCTCCGCCCTGTCCGGCCTGGTCAACATCGCGCAGAGCGCGCTGGTCTCCGGTGAGGAGGCGGTGAGCTACGGCAACGCGCACCCGACGGTCGTGCCGTACCAGACCTTCCGGGCGGCCGACGGCCGGTTCGTGGTCGCCGCGGGCAACGACCGGCTGTTCCGCGCGCTGTGCGAGGCGATCGGCCGCCGGGAACTGGCCGCCGACGCCCGTTTCCTGACCAACGCCGACCGGGTCCGCCACCGCGAGGCTCTGCTCGCCGAGTTGGAGACGGTCTTCGCCGCCCGTCCCGTCGAGGAGTGGCTCGCGGTACTGGGCGCCGCGGGGGTGCCGTCCGGGAAGATCCGGGGCGTCCTGGAGGCGCTCAGGGCGACCGAGGGCGCGACTCTCCAGGTCGCGCATCCGACCGCGGGCCCCCTCGAACTCGTCCGCACCGGGTTCACCCTGGAGAGCGTCCCCGCCGGCCGCGACATCGCGCCCCCGCCGCTGCTCGGCCAGCACACCTTCGAGCTCCTGGCCGAGCTGGGCGTCCCCGACGACCACGCCGCCGGTCTGGAGCAGAAGGGCGTCGTCCGCCAAGCGGTCCACCACGTCCCCCGTTGACGTCCTCCCCGCCCTGAAGGACGGGGCATCCATGCTGGAAGAGAACAAGTGAGGCATCCTTGACCCCCAACCCCCACGACTTCCTCGACGTCGACCGCGACCTCGGCGACGAGGAGCGCGCGATCCGCGACACCGTGCGCGACTACGCCCGCACCGAGCTCCTGCCGCACGTCGCGGGCTGGTTCGAGGCGGGCACCATCCCCGACCCGCGCGCCGTGGCCAAGGGGCTGGGCGCGCTGGGCGTGCTGGGCATGCACCTGGACGGCCACAGCTGCGCGGGCACGAGCGCGGTGAGCTACGGCCTGGCCTGCCGGGAGCTGGAGGCCGTGGACAGCGGGCTGCGCAGCCTGGTGTCCGTCCAGGGCTCGCTGGCGATGACCGCGATCCACCACTTCGGTTCCGAGGAGCAGAAGCGGGAGTGGCTGCCGCGCATGGCGGCCGGTGAGGCGATCGGCTGCTTCGGCCTGACCGAGCCCGACTCGGGCAGCGACCCGGGCTCGATGCGCACCCGCGCCCGCCGGGACGGGGGCGACTGGGTCCTTGACGGCACCAAGATGTGGATCACCAACGGCTCCGTCGCCGACGTGGCCGTGGTGTGGGCCGGGACCGAGGACGGCATCCGCGGTTTCCTCGTGCCCACCGGCACCCCGGGCTTCTCCGCCAACGTGATCCACGGCAAGGTCTCGCTGCGCGCCTCGATCACCTCCGAGCTCGTCCTCGACGGCGTACGGCTCCCGCACGACGCCGTGCTCCCCCTCGCCGAGGGCATCAAGGGGCCGCTGACCTGCCTGTCGGAGGCCCGGTTCGGCATCGTCTGGGGTGTGGTGGGGGCGGCCAGGAGCTGCTTCGAGGCCGCGCTGGACTACTCGCGGACCCGGACGCAGTTCGGCAGGCCGATCGGGGCCTTCCAGCTCACCCAGGGCAAGCTCGCCGACATGCTGATCGACGTCAACCAGGCGAACCTGACCGCCATGCGGATCGGGCGGCTGAAGGACGAGGGGGCGCTCCACCACACCCAGGTCAGCTTCGGCAAGCTCGCCAACGTGCGCGCGGCCCAGCGGGTGGCGGCCACCGCGCGCGGCGTGCACGGCGCCAACGGCATCACCCTGGAGTACCCGGTGATGCGGCACATGGTGAACCTGGAGACCGTGGCCACCTACGAGGGCACCGCCGAGATCCACGCCCTGACCCTCGGCCGCGCCCTCACCGGCCACTCCGCCTTCCGCTGACCCGCGCCGGGCCCCGCACCGCTCCCCGACGCGACCGGCCGGAACGGCCCGGCGTGCCGTCTCCTCCCCCTGTCAGCGACGGTCCCGCGGCGCGGGCGCACGACCGGCCGCGAGGGCCGTGCTCACCGAAGGTCGCGGGTCCCGTCGAGCAGGGACCACACGGTCTCGGGGGTCATGGGGGTGGCGGTGAGCCGGGCGGCGATCTCGGGCAGGGCCGCGGCGATCGCGTTGCCGATGGCCGCGGGCGGTCCGATGGCACCCGCCTCGCCGGCTCCCTTCATGCCTCCGGGGGTGACCGGTGAGGGGGTCTGGAGCATGACGACCTCGATGGGCGGGACCTCCCGGGTGGTCGGCGGGAGATACTCGGCCAGGGGCTGCCCGTCCGGGGAGTGGACGACCTCCTCGGTCAGCGCCATGCCGATTCCCTGGGCCACCGCGCCCCTGATCTGGCCCTCCACGATCGCCGGGTTCACCAGGACCCCGGAGTCGCCGACCACCCAGTAGCCCTCGACCTCCACGGCGCCGGTCTCGACGTCGACGGCCACCGCCGCCGCGTGGGCGCCGTAGGCGTAGGTGTAGGCGGCGGGGTCGTGGGTGGCCCGTTCCTCCAGGCCCGGCGTCATCCCCTCGGGCAGGTCCCAGCCGCGCCAGGCGGAGGCGGCGATCTCCTCCAGGGTCCGCCGCGCGGCCGGGTCGCCCTTCACCCGTACCGAGTCGCCGTCGGCCTCCAGGTCCTCGGGCGCCACCTCCAGCTGGTGGGCGGCGATGGCGACGATCCTGTCGCGGAGCCTGGCCGCGGCCTGGATCAGCGCCGCGCCGCCGACCGTGAGCGAGCGGCTCGCGATGGAGCCGACCGGTGAGTACGGCGTGGCCGCGGTGTCGCCGAGCACCACCTGGACCCGGTCGATCGGCACCCCGACCCGGTCGGCGGCGAGCTGGGCGAGCGCCGTCTCGATGCCCTGCCCGATTCCCGCGACACCGGCGTGGACGACGACAGAGGCGTCGGGCTCCATGCGCACGACCGAGCTCTCGAACCCGCCGGCCTGGATGCCCGCGGCCTTCATCTGCTCCGACGGCCCCATGCCGGTGCTCTCCACGTGGCAGGAGAAGCCGACGCCCCGCCTGCGCCCGTCGTGGGAGGGGCGGAGCCGTACCAGGTCGCGCAGCGCGCGCAGGGCTCCGGGGTAGTCGCCCGAGTCGTAGGACTGCCAGGTGCGTGTGGCGCAGGGCAGCTCCTCCGGGCGGATCATGTTGCGCAGCCGTATCTCGACCGGGTCCAGCCCGAGGCGGCGCGCCGCCTCGTCGACCAGCCGCTCGCGGGTCCAGGTCGCCTCGGGCTGGCCGAACCCCCGGTAGGAGCCGGTCGGGGTGGTCGTGGTGACTGCGGCGCGCACCCGCGCCCCGGCCCGTTCGAAGCGGTACGGCCCCGGCAGCGTGGTCGCCGTCACCGCGATCGGGGAGATGCCGACGTTGGACGGGTGCGCGCCCAGGTCGCCGAGGATGTCGCAGTGCAGGGCCAGGAAGCGGCCGTCCGCGTCGAACGCCAGCCGTCCCCGGTGGACGGCGTCGCGGGCGGACAGGGTGGCGGCGAGGTGGTCGGCGCGCGGCTCGATCCACCGCACCGGCCTGCCGGAGCGGATCGCGGCCAGGCAGACCAGCGTCTCGTCGGGGTAGAGGTGCTCCTTGGCGCCGAACCCTCCCCCGACGTCGCACCCGATGACGCGTATCCGGTGCTGGGCGAGCCCGAGGGCCTGCGCCGCGTGGTCGCGCACGTGGTGCGGGGCCTGGGTCGAGGCCCAGATCGTCAGCAGCCCGCCGTCCCAGGACGCCACGATCCCCCTGGGCTCCATGGGGTTCGGCGCCGCCCGGCCGATCCGGAAGGTCATCTCCACGACGTGCTCCGCCCCGGCGATCGTCTCCTCGCAGTCGGCGTCGCCGAGCACGAAGTCCGTGACCAGGTTGGTGCCCCACTCCGGGTACAGCAGCGGGGCGCCGTCCAGCAGGGCGTTGTCCGCTCCGACCACGGCGGGGAGCTCGTCGAAGGCGACGTCGAGGAGACCGGCCGCGTCCACCGCCGCCTCGGCGGTCAGCGCGACGACGACGGCGAGCGGCTGGCCCGCGTAACGGACCGTCTCCTCCAGCACCGGATAGGAGGGCGACGGCTGCCCCGGCGCCAGCGCCACGCAGGGCAGCCTGACCCCGGCCGCCTCGTCGGCGGTGACGACGTCCAGCACCCCGGGAGCCGCCCGCACCGCCACGGTCTCGCACCGCTTCACCCTCGCGTGCGCGACGGGGCTGCGCACGACCACCGCGTGGACCATGCCCGGCAGGCTGACGTCCCCGACGAACCTCCCTCGTCCCGCCAGCAGCCGGGAGTCCTCCCGGCGCGGCGTCCTGGCACCGACGTACGGCCGACCATCGCTCATGCCCCGATCGCTCATGGCCTGATTGTGAACGCGATCTTCCCTCCCGCCAAGCAGTCGACCCGAACCACTCCATGCCGGAGGATCTTCGGCAATGGCCGGGTCGCCTTCTCGTACGTGCAATGGCGAGGCGGATCGCCGACTCCTACCTTGGCCGCTTCACAACCTTGGCGCCTGGGTCCGGCGGTCGTCGGGAAGCGATTCTCCCGCCGGAGACGTCACCGCTTCCGGATCGGTGCCCTGGTCCTTCCTGAGGACGGTCGTCAACTCGGCTGCGAGATCGGGCATCCCATGTCGACGAGCAGTGTCGATCACCATGCGCAGGTCGGCGGAGACACGTGTCGACTGAATGTCGGTGGCTTTCGCGGCTGCTTGGAGCGCTTTCACCTCTCCTTGGTCGTACGCCCCGGCACGGATGTCGAGAACGGCGAGCCGAGTCAGACACCGTAATCCCGTGCGCGTACGTCCGGTATCCAGTTTCCGTACCGCGGCCGTCAGTCGTTCTCTCGCCCGTTCATCCTCACCGAGCGCGAAGAGCGCGATTCCCAGTGCGCTGTCATGATGGCCGGCGGAAACGGTAATACGGCGTGCCCAGTCTGGAGCTATGGCCTTACTGTTTCGCGACAAAGCTTCCTCTGCCCGGACAATGTGCCGTAATCCTGCCTCATGTTGGCCCGCTGTGGCACAGTGCCTGGCCGCGACGGCATGCAGGTTGGCCTGCTCGGCGGAACTGATTCGTTCGTCACCCAACGCCATCCGCAGGATTTCGACCCCGTCGGATGGCCGGCCCATGTCGGTGACCACCGTGGACAGATCAAGCATGACGTGCGCCCGTAGGTCACGATCGGCGCCCTGGGCCGAACTGTCCAGCGCGAACGTCAGTAACTGAATCGCCCGTTCCGATGCGCCTGAATCGTATGTCGCCCATCCCAGGCGATCCGCGAGTAAACCGACCGCGGGAAAGAGCCGCTCACGTGTGGTGGACGACATCTTGCGATCAAGCAAACTCACCGACCACGAGAGCACCCCGCGCGCCATCGCGGTGGCCGTGGCGCTGTGGCCCGCGAGATCCATGTCCATGTAGAGCTGAGTGGCGCTCTCGACGGCCTTGACCTCGGACAGCCCGACGCTGCTCGGTGATGAGCCCGGCAAACCATCGAGCAAGCGAGCAAGCGGCTCCAAAGCCGCGGCGCCCACGGATGCCGCCGCGATTGAGCTAAGCAACTCTCTTCGCTTCACACTGTCAACGGTACCCGCCGAGAAGGGCGCATTCTCGTTTCCGGAAGTTGCGGCAACGGACACACCAAGAATTCGCCGGTAGGCCAGCACCAGAGCAGGGGTGACAGGGCGTTCACCACGTTCCACACGGCTGAGATGACCCTTTGAAATACGTATTTCACGGGAAAGCGTGACAAGGCTGACGCCTTGGCTCTCTCGCAGGGAACGTAGATCCTGGCCGGTTGTCATGTCCGCGCATCCCCCCGAATCGTTGCCGCACCTACGTTGCGACAACCCGCAACGGCGCCTTTGGGACCACCGACCTTGATGCTAATGACCAGGTCGCGGGGGTGACAGCGATACGGCGCCATCTCGCCGGGGAAACGTCGGCGTTGAGCGCGAAATCCACAAAACGACTCGAAATAAACCTATAACACGAATCCGCCGGAACGATGTGACTCGTCCGGTGGGTTCATGACCGCACGGTGGAGGTGCGCCCCATGGGCAACTTCAGAACTGCCGCGTGTGAGCGAGGAACAGGAGGCGATCAAGAGCATCGGTTCATTCATCTGGTGCGTCTGGCCTGGGATCTGCGGGAGCTGGGGCTGGAGGTCTCGGTGGAGCTTCCGTGCGGGGCGGAGCCGTACGTGGTGGTGCGGTGTGCGTCCGGACCGCTGCGGGTCACGGCGGCGAAGCGCGATCGGGGGTGGGTGTTCTCCTGGGGACGTGGCCGGGAGCAGCAGGCGCCCGCGCTGGACGCGGAGGTCCCGCACCGCATTCGGCAGGTGGCGCGGTGATGGCTGTGACGCTGGGCGTCGTCGACCTGCCGGGCCGGGAGTGCTCGGTGGCGGCGGCTCGGCGGTACGTGGCGGATTTGCTCACGGCATCGGGGCACGTCGATGTCGACGACGTGGTGCTGGCGGTGAGCGAGGTCGTCACCAACGCCGTGGTGCACACCGCCTCGGGCGGAGAGGGTGGTGTGGTGACCGTGGAGGTCACCCATCTGGGGCCGTGCCTGGTGTGCGTCGAGGTGATCGACGACGGCCCGTCCGCGTCCCGTGTGCCGCCGGGCGTTCCGGTGATGCGCCGCCACCAGGAGGAGGAGACGGCGTTGGAGACGGGCGGGCGCGGGCTGTGGCTGGTCGACGAGGTCACCGAGAGCTGGGGCGTCCGCCAGGTGGAGAAGGGCCGGGTGGCGGTGTGGATGCGGATCTCCACCTCGGCGAAAACGGCCGGGGCATGACGGCCCTTGCCGGCGGTACGGCGGGTTCTTCCGTACCACCGGCCACCGTGGCGCCCCGTGGCACGCGGTACGACGGCCGTAGGGCGGTAGGTCTTTGCCTCCGGCAGGCAATCGCATGATTACCTGCCGACACCCGCGCGTTCGTGATCTGATGACCTTTCCCGCTCTCGGCACCACCATCGGCGAACCGCGCCTCCCCCCGAGTCGTGCGCGCTCGCCGGACGCTCAGCCCGGTCGTTTCCGGCACCGCTCGTCCCAGCGGCGAGCGGCGCCCTCACAAAGTCTGGATGACGTACGCATGCCCTCGAACGTAAGTCGCCTGTACCAGGCGGTCCTCCGGGACAAGACCGCGCCGATCTCCCCTCGGCTGCGCCGTACCTTCGGGGAGTGGCTCGTCACCAAGGGGCTTCCCGTCCCCGAGGCCGGCCGGGCGGCGCAGGAGTTCGAGGCGGGCGGGGTCCGGGTCCGCGTGGAGCGCGCGAGCGACTGCGGGCGGTACGTCGTGGAGGAGGAGCGCGGGAACGGTCTGCTCCGCACCCGGGTGACCTACGCCGAGCGGGTCGGCGGGCTGAGCGGCTGGGTGGTCGTCACGGTCGAGGAGGACGGCGACACCCGCGCGGGACACGCCCCCGGGTTCGTGCAGGCGTACCTGCGCACGGCGCGGATCACCGACGGGGCCGTGCACCTCACCGACGGCGCCGACGAGATCGACGAGGACGACGTGCACCGGCTGGTCTCCACGCTCTCCGAACGCAGGCGTCACGTCCCGGTGGCCGTGGTCGCGGTCGACCCGCAGGATCCGCAGGCGGCCAGGAGCAGGGCCGACTACCTGGCGGGCATGACCGCCGGGGCCGGGGTGGTCGTGCGCTTCGCCGACCTGCACGCCCAGCGGCGTTTCAACGAGACGATGGGCTCCGATCTCAGCGTGTTCGGCGGGGGGATCCGCACGTACGTGGCGCCGTTCGATCCGGGCAACGAGAGTTATCCCTACCGGCATCGCCCGATGGGCGGGGCGATGATCCGCAAACAGGGCATGCGGGCCCTCGATCTGGCGGCGGACGGCATCGTCGGGGAGACCGCCCGGCGCACCCTCCCCGAGGACGTGCAGCGCGCCTACCGGGTCGTCTCCAGGATCCTGGTGGGCAAGGCCCGTTCGGGCGACCTCGTCAAGGCCATGGCACCGGTGCCCGCGCCGATCCCTGCCGGTTCGGGGCGGGAGGGGTTGCGCCGCTGGATGATGGCGATGACCGCCCGCCCCGACGCGGTCGCCGCCCCCGCCGGGCGGCCCGACGGCGGCCCCGCCGAGATCGCGGCGCCCGGCGGGCCGGAGGCGGCCGTCGCGTCCGCCGAGCCCCGGCCCGCCGACGGCGAACGGGCCGTCCCGGACACAGGCCTGAGCACGGGCCTGGACGTCGACGATCTCGCCCGCCTGGTCGCCGCCGTCGTGGTCGACGAGCTGCGGGGGGAGCTCGACGCGGCCTTCGGCCTGGCGGTGTCGTCGGCGGAGAGCGGTCCCGGTCCGGGGAAGGGGAGCGGGGAGATCCTGCGTCAGCTGCGCACTCTCGGCGCGCACGTCGACGGGCTGCGCGACCTCGTCGTCCGGCAGGGCGGCGACCAGCTGCTGGCGGAGGCGGAGGACGAGAGCGACCGGCTGGCCGGTGAGATGGACCGGCTCCACACCGAGTACGAGATCCTCCAGCAGGAGTACGCCGAGGCCGCCGGGTGCGCCCGCAAGCTCCAGGAACGGGTCCGCTGGCTGGAGGGCAGGCTGGCCAGGGCGGGCCAGCCCGCGTTCGGGCTGTCGCCGCAGGAGCCCGTCTTCGAGCCCACCAGCCTGATGGACGCCCTCAACATGGCCAGGGAGACGCTCTCCCGGGTGGAGATCGGCGACACCGACGCCGAGGCGTCGAAGCTCGACCTCACCTATCCCACGCTCGCCAGGGTGTGGGCCTCGAAGGCCTGGGACGCCCTGCGGGCGCTGGACGCGTTCGCACAGGCCAGGTCGTCCGGCGAGTTCGCGGGCGGCTTCTTCGAGTGGTGCCGGAGTCCCGCCGCGCTCACGATCCCCGCGGGCATGGTCGCCATGAGCGAGTCGAGGACGGTGAACACCAACGGCAAGTACAGCACGAGGCGGACCTTCGCCGTTCCCGAGGAGGTGCATCCTTCGGGGAAGGTGATGATGGAGGCGCACATCAAGATCCGCAAGGGCGGCTGTCCCGCCCCCAGGATCCACTTCCACGACGACTCCGGCGGCGGCACCGGCAAGATCTGGGTCGGCCACGTGGGAGACCACCTGCCCAACACCCACACCAACTGACACGACGACGACCGCACCGCCGTAGAAACCGTCGAAATCGGAACCGAAAGGCGGAGAGAGAACGTCGGCCCGCCGAAACGCCCCGGCGAACGGCAGCGTTCGATAGAGATCCCCACAAAAGGGCTTTTCATCCGGTTTCCAGTGATCGGTTCCGCCCGGCAGCGCCGCGGCGACCGGCTTTCCCGGACGGCGCACACGCTGCGGGAACGACACCCGCCTGACATTCGAAGTTACTGAGAGAAATTTCCCGAATACTACATTTAGTTGTGACACTCCAGTCCTACCCTGATGACCGGCGGTGAGATCGCGTGCTTTCCGGCGAGGAGGTCACGGTTGAACGACGTGTTCATCTCCTACGCGCACGAGGACGGCGAGCGGGCCAGACGGCTGGCCGGACGGCTCAGGGACAACGGGGTCCGGTTCTTCCTCCTCGAATTGAGCCTGCTGCCGGGTGACCTCGTCCTGCTCAGGATCGAGCAGGCGATCCGCGACTCCGCCAACGGCGTCCTGCTCCTCAGCCCCGCCGCGATGGGCGAACCCCGGATACTCCAGGAGTACGCCGCGCTCCTGCGGGCCTCCGCCGAACGCGGGCTGCGACTCGTCCCCGTCCTGTACGGCGAGACGGAGATCCCGCCCTTCGCCGCGACCCGGGTGTGGATGGACTTCCGCGGGCTGGACGGGCAGGCCTACGACGACAGGGTGGCGGAGCTGGCCCGCGTCCTGCGGGGCGAACCCCCGGCGGCGGCGCCCCCGGAAGACGTCCGCGTGGTTCCCGAGGAGATCCTGGCCGGAGCCCGCCCGGCTCCGCCCAGACCGCTCCTCCAGGTGGAGCGGCCCTCTCTCGTCGTCTGTTACGCCCGCGCCGACACCGGCTACGGGGAGTGGCTGGTCGGCCTGCTCTCCCGCGAGGGACTGCCCGCCTGGTCCATCGGGAACCTGGTGTGGGGCGACGACTACATATGGAAGATCCGCCAGCAGCTCAGGGAGGCACTGGCGGTCATCGTGCTGATGTCCCCGGACGCCCAGGACTCCGACGACGTGACGCGGGAGATCCTCGAAGGTCACCGGCACAACCGTGAGTTCTTCCCGATCCTGCTGCGCGGGGAACGGCACTACCTGCTGGCGGGCAGCTGGTACTTCGACGCGCGGAGCGGCGTCCTGCCGGGCCCAGCCGAACTCGCCCTGCTGCGGCGCCTGTACGAGACCTCCCTGACCGGTGCGGGAGGCGGCGGGCGGCCGGTGCTGCCGGCCCCGGCCGTCCGGCCCGCGGTGCCCGCCGTACGGCCCCGGGCCGTCGCGTCGCTGGGCACGCTCAGGGCCCTCCTCGCCGAGGGCGAGATCCAGCACGCCGACCTGCTGACCACGTCGCTGCTGCTCGACGCGGCGAACCGGCAGGAGAAGGGGTGGATGCGCCGGACCGACGGCAGACATCTGCGCGGCGCGCTGCTCACCGAGATAGACGTCGCCTGGGCGGACTTCTCGGACGGCCGGTACGGCTTCCGCGCGCAGCTGAAGCTGGCGGACGCGGGAAACGGCCGGTACGCGGACTTCCTCGCCCTGTCGGCGAAGTACGGCTGGCGGACCGCCCGGAGCGGGGCCGTCACGGGACGCGGCGGAGCCGTCCCGAGATACGACGAGTTCGCCGGGCGGTCGGAGGGCGGTCCCGGCTTCTTCCCGACGCTACGCAACCCCCAGAGCGAACGGCACCTGAACTGGTACGACCAGTGGACGGAGACCGTGCTGGCCGTCCACCTGCGACTTCGGAACTGGAAGGGAAAGCGATGATCGTGTTCACGGTGGTGGTTCTGCTGCTCGCCGGCGCGGTCGGCGGTGCGATCGCCGTAGGCCGGCTGGGGATGGGAGGGCGGTGGCTGGGATACCAGATGGTGCCGCCGGACCACGTGGGCATCGTCGAGCGGCGTTACGGACGCGTCAACCAGGACGGGCGTTTCCGGAGGATCACGCCGTACGACACGCGGGGCCTGCAGGCGCGCAGCCTCATGCCCGGCCAGAACTACTGGCTTCCCCCCTGGCTCTACCGGGTGGAGGTGGTACCGAGGGTCGACGTGCCCGCCGGAATGATCGGGCTCGTCACCGCGCAGGAGGGCGCCAAGCGGAGCCCGAGCCGCACGCTCGGCAAGTACGTGGAGTGCGACAGCTTCCAGGACGGCGGCGCCTTCCTGCTCAACGGCGGCGAGCAGGGCAGGCAGCTGGCGATCCTGCGAGGCGACAACTCCTATTACATCAACACCTCGCTCTTCACGGTCGAGTTCGCCCCCCGCACCCACGTGCCGACCGGCACGATCGGACTGGTCGTCGCCAGGTCCGGAGGGGTCCGCCCGCCGGACCAGCCCTTCAGCCGCCACGTGGAGTGCGACAACTTCCAGGACGGCGACGCCTTCCTGCTCAACGGCGGCGAGCAGGGCAAGCAGATGGCGATCCTCGCGGGCGGGACGTCGTACGACATCAACCCCCTGCTCTTCGAGGTGACCACCGTCGACACGGTCGGCGGCTCGCCCGACGGCCTCACCGCGGACCATCTCAAGGAGATCGCCATCCCGGTCGGCCACACCGGCGTGGTGATCACCCTGGACGGCAGGGAGCCCGGCCGGGGGGAGGAGGGTGTCGGGCCGCTGGTGCCCGACCACCGGAGCTTCCGGCTGCCCTGGGTGTTCCTGGCCAACGGCGGGCGCAGGGGGGTGCAGGAGGAGACCCTCGGCGAGGGCTCCGTCTATGCGCTCAACCCCTGGTTCGTGCGGGTCGTGCTCATTCCGACGCGCCTGCTGATCCTGGAGTGGACGAAGAAGGACGTCTCGCAGTCCGGCAACTTCGACGCGGCCCTCGGGCAGATCGTCGTCAACATCCAGGGGCACCGGCTGCAGGTGGAGATGTCGCAGACCCTGCAGATCCCGGACAGGGCGGCCCCGAAACTGGTCAGCCGGTTCGGCGACACCGCGACGTCCGGGTCCGGGCTGGGCGGGCTGGTCATCAACCCGGGCCCGGTGCAGCGATTCGTCGAGCGGGTGCTGGGCGGCGCGGTCGAGACGTACTTCAACGCGATCGCCGCCGCCTCGACCATCGACGAGTTCCTCACCATGTACGACAGCACCCGCATGGAGCTCGCCTCACAGGTCTGCCAGGCCCTGGACGAGTGGGGGGTCGAGGCGGCGAGCACAACGCTGGGCGAGTTCGAGTCCGAGAACCCCGAGCTCGACCTGGCGCGCCAGCGGATCTTCGCCGAGCAGATGCGCGGCAAGGAGTTGAGCGAGCAGGCGAAGAACAAGCTGATCGAGGCGAGGATCCAGAAGATCCAGAACGCCACGGACAAGGAGATCCGGCTGCTGGACGTCGCGGTGCTGGAGCGGCAGATCGAGCTCCTCGGCCGCGACACCGTCGCCATGCGGATGTTCCTGAACGAGCTCAAGGAGATGAAGGTGCCGGAGATGATCAGCGGCGACGCGGGCGCGCTTCTGGAGTATCTCCCGATGCAGCGCGCCCTGGAGATGATCGGCGTCGCCCGCCAGCGGGCCGAGCAGGTGGCGCTGCCGGCCGAACAGACCGAGCGGTCCGAGGACTCCGAGGACGACTGAGCTCCTACCCGGAGGCGCGGAGACGATCGACGATGCCCGAGGCCAGGAGGTACTGGGCCGCGATGTAGGTGGCCATGACCACGAGGCCGTTCATCGGGGGCAGGGGAAGGCCCGCCAGGTCGAACGCGATCAGTGTGTCGGACAGCAGGAACAGGGCACCCCCGGCCCCGATGCGCGGGCCGAGGCCGGCGGCGGTCACCGCGGTGGCGGTCAGCAGCAGCGAGTAGCCCGCCACCGGAAGGCGCAGGTCACCGAGACCGGGCCAGAGCAGGAACACCAGGCCCGCCCAGACGACGGCGTAGACCGCCGGGACCACCGGACGGCGCCGCAACCCGCCGAGCGCCCCCTCCCGGAGGAAATAGGTCACGTAACAGACGTGTGCCCCGGCGAACAGTGCCATGCCGGCGATGAAGAACCCGTCGATCTCCAGGGCCACGTCACCGCCGCAGGAGAGCAGGAGCGCCGCCGCCACGAGGCGCGGTCCCCCCTGCGCCAGCACCCAGGCCGCGAGCAGCGGCATGAGCAGCGCCTTGGTCACGGAAGCCGTCAGGCCGGTGTCGGCGGCCACCAGCGCCAGATGAACCACGGAACAGATCCAGAAGACGGCCAGAAGATTGCGGGAGAGCGGCCCGGCCCGTAGAACATCGTTCTGCACACGTGGATGCTACGGCCTCCCGCCCCACTGATCCAGCGCGCCTCCGTCCCGCACGCGCGAGGCCGAACGAACCGATTACTGCCTGAGGTTGACAAGCAGCGCACCAAGCTCCTGAACCTCGGGGTGGTCGGAGCCGAACTCGGCACGCATGTCCGGCAGAAGATCCGCCAGGACACGTTCGGCGGTGTCGACGTCGCCTCTTGCGATGTGAACCTCGCCGATCTGCCGTCGCAGCTCCATCGTGAGCACCGCCGTCGCCCCCAGCACCCGGTCCATGTCTCCGCGCAGGGCGGTCATCAGATCAAGCGCCCGATCGTAACGGCCGAGGGCCGCGTGACAGAGGGCCTCGTTGAAACGGCAGCCCAGTACCGTCTCGTCGTCGGGGGTGAGCAGCTCCGCCAGTCCGGGAATCACCCGTTCGAGCTCCGGCGCGGCACGCCGGTAACGGTTCGACTCTCTGCCCGAGGCCGAGACGTTCTGCCACTGCTTCTTCACCCACTACAACCACGAGCACTACCACGCCGGGATCGGGCTGCACACTCCGTTCACCGTCCACATGGGCACGGCCGCCGCGATCCAAGACAAACGGGCCGAAACGATCGAGCGGTTCCGCGCCGCCAACCCCCGGCGGTTCACCCGCGCACCCTGGCTCCTCAAGATCCCCGAGGGCGCATACATCAACCAACCCGCGGAGGAGGCCACCCAGCGATCAGACCAGCGATGCCCCTGTCGCACTTGTCTTGACACCTACCGGGACTCGTCTCCGGTCCGCATGTGAGCCAGGATCAGGGCCATGCGACTTCTCATCCTCGGCGGGACGAAGTTCCTGGGCCGCATCATCACCGAGCAGGCTCTGACACACGGCCACGACGTGACGACGTTCAACCGCGGCCAGTCCGGCAACGACATACAGGGCGCCACCACGATCCGCGGAGACCGCACCAACAGCCGGGACCTGATGGCGCTCACCGATGCGGGCCCGTGGGATGCGGTGATCGATCCCAGCGGCATGACCATCGCCATGGTGGAGAACAGCACCCGAGCCCTGGCTAACGCCGGCTGGTACGTGTTCATCAGCACGGTGAACGTCTACAAGGGGTGGCCCACCACCCCACTGACGGACGCCTCCCCTCTGCGGGAGTACACCTCCGAAGGGCCGCCAGGCGAAAGCGGCCCGGACGAGTACGGCCGGCTGAAAGTCGGCTGTGAACGGGCCGTCACCGCAGTCTTCGGCGAGCGCGCCACCATCCTGCGGCCGAGCGTCATCCTTGGCCCGCACGAGTACGTGGGCCGTCTGCCATGGTGGCTGTCGCGCCTTCGCACCGGAGGCCGAGTGCTGGCCCCGGGCGCGGCCACCTGGAAAATCCAGCCGATCGATGTGCGTGATGTCGCTTCCTTCGCGTTGACTTGCGCTGCGCAGCATCTGATCGGCTCCTACAACGTGGCCGCGCCGATCGGCCACGCGACGTTCGGCGAGCTCCTTACCGCATGCCGAACGGTGACCGGCAGCACCGCCGACCTGGTGTGGGTGGACCACACCTTCCTTCGCCGGTACGGCGTCCGCGAGTGGACGGAGCTGCCGATCTGGCGCGACTACGAAGGCACCTGGCAAGTGGACGCCTCCCGCGCTCACGCCGCCGGTCTGACCTGCCGCCCGCTCAAGGAGACCGTCGCCGACACCTGGCAGTGGCTTCAGGCCGGCGCCACGGTGGCCTCCTCCCGTTCTGCGGAATTGGGCATCTCTCCGGAACGGGAAGCAAAGATCCTCGCCGCCTGGGAGAAACAGGCTGCCGCCGACCACTAGGAGATGGGAGGCAGGCGCTTGGCGGTCGAGGCCTCGCCGAATACGGTGACCGCTTCGATGAGGTCCTGGGCCGCCTGGGTGCCGAGCCGGCCAAGTGGCGCCCGTAGCGTGCGCAGCCGGTAACGCACGGAGAACGTGCGTAGCTCCGGCGCCAGCTCCAGCACCGGCTGAACTGTTTCGTGGGCTCCGCTCACATCGCCGAGCAGTACTCGGGCTGCGGCCATGTCCAGCAGAATGGTCGTCCGCAGGATCGGTGACCGATTGTCGGCCGGGGCGGCGAGTTCCAGTTGCAGCGCCCGCTCGGCATGCTTCACTGCCAGGTCCACAAAGCGTCGCAGCGTCGCAGCGTCCAGGTCTTCATGGCGGCGCTGCGCCACCTCCAGGAGGGCGGTGGAGGCACAACGCTCCTCCCGGGCCGGCCCCCAGTCGAACAGGCCGCCGACGACAGCCAGGTCGTCGTGGGAAGCTGAGCCGGCCGCTCGCGCGTCTTGAGCGGCGTGCACCGCTCGAAGGGTTTCTTCGGTGTTGCCCAGATGCGACCAGGCTCGGGCGGTGATGCTGTGCAGCCTGGCAGCGACCAGGCCGGTGGGGTTGTGCTCGCGGCCGCGGTTGACCGCGATGAGTGCTTCCCGTGGAGAGTCGTTCCAATAGGAGGCGGTCGCTTGGACACCGCGTGCCCACACGGCCAGGCCGATGTGGCCGATGTTGTTGGCGTGTGACCAGGCGGCGCGGGCGTGGTCCCGGGCGAAGTCGTGCTCTCCCAGGTCCATGCATATCTCCGCCAGCAGCAGGCACAGCAAAGCATTGAGGTAGGTCAACTCGGTGATCTGCCCAGGCTGCCGGGTCTGTCCAAGCCGGTGTTCCACCTGATCACGCAAGTTCTTGCTCTCCGGAAACATCACGGTGGGCGGCCGGTTGTGGAACGTGCGGGCGGCACGGACGACGTCGTCTTGCAGCGCTTCGAGGGTTGACCGTCCGATTACGGCGTCCGCCGCTTGGGCGGAGTGTCTGGAATCTTCGGCAGCAGCCATCATCAACTCGTGCAGGGAAAGCGCAGGCCCCGGACCTGTGCCGGTGGCGGTTAGGTCAGGCGTCGTCCACATGACGCTGGGGGCGGGTGACAGGTGGATCACCTCGCCTTGCAGGGGGTCGGCCGCTATGGCGGGGACCATCGTGAATAGCTCGTGCACGGGCCGATCGAACATCTCCTCCAAGACGCGGCAGGCGTCCGGCATCGGATACCCCTTGATGTCGCCTTTCAGCCAGCGACGGTATTGGCGTACGTCCAAGGTCATTCCGTGCAGGCCGAGCCCGGCGGCGCACTTGCCGTAAGCGTTGAGGAACGCGCGGGGAAGCAGGAGGCCACGTGCGCGTACGAGCTGCTTCAGAAGGGTTTCCTCGTAATGCACGGGGTTGAGCCCTCCTCGCGCGGGTGCGGTCGCTCGCAGCGTAAGCCGCTTGTGTCAAGGCGTGAAAGGGCTTCGCGGCAGATGTCACCTATGCGTGGCGACATGTCACATCGGCGACCGGAGCGTGTCCGGTGCGGACATCAAACTCCCGGCAGATGACACCCTCCGTGACATAGACATGACACGGCGCTGCTTCTGATGATCAGTGCAGTCCCCGTCTCCGACCGTCCGAGGTCTTCCGGCGATGATCGACGCATCCAAGATCGACCGAGCTTTCGGCCTTGCCCTACGCCTTAAGTCGCACTCCGCGTCCACGATGTGCAGACGACTCCGCTGCTGCTGGACTCAGGACGCATCGCGGTGCCGGTCGGACCTGGCCTGGTCGCGTTGACAGGCGGAGAGCGCATCTGGTGGTCCGCCCCTCCAGCTGGCCGCCACGCCCAGCCGCGGCTGGCGGTGCAGTCGGCCCTGTCGGCGCACGAGGTCCGCACGACGCTCAGCCTCGGCGGAGGACCCCATCTGTACGCGGCTGAAGGGATCTGACCATCTGGACCGACCCGCTGGATACCGAGCCGTCGGCCTGTCCCTCGCTCCGCGCTGGCCGAGCCGGAAATCGGCCGCGCCCTTCAACTCCTCCCCGAGGTCGGGGAGGTGGCACCGAACCTGTACCGATGGAAGGAGTACTGACATGGCGGACACTTTCATGCTCACGACGGACGTGCTGGACACCGACCCGTTCGAGCTGGACGTGACGGTCACCACCGAGGTCGGCGGCGATCGCATGCCGAAGGCGTGCGGCACCTCGGATGGATGCGCCCCAACCTGCGCCTCGTCCTGCGCCAGCGCCGTCTGATCCTCAACGCCGTGTCGGGGCCGGGGACTTCGCGTTCCCAGCCCCGGCATCCGCCTTCCGATTCTCAACAGTGGAGGAATGGATGAACGCCGGCTCGCTCTACCGGCACTCCGGTACGGCCCTCCTGCGGGCCACTGTCGCGCCGCTGACCGCCCTTCCCGACCGGTGGCCGGATCTGGCCGATGTGGCCTCGTGCCGTGCCTGGCTGAAGGAGGTCTGGGCCGATGCGGGGTTCGCCGACGCGATCCGGGAGGCCAGTACCGGCCTGGCCGAGCGTATCGACGCCATCGCGGCTGATCAGACTGTGAAGCCCAAGCAGCTCCGCCGGGTCGCTGTCTCCGCCGCCCGCTATCTTCTGCGAGCCACCGGACGGCCCACCCCGTTCGGTCTGTTCGCCGGGGTCGCCCCCGTCTCCATCGGCCCTGCCCCGCACGTGCGGTGGGGCACCGGGCATCGGCCCATCGCCCGTGTCGACACCGAGTGGCTGTCCTCCGTCATTGACGACTTAGAGGCCGATCCCGACCTGCTGAACCGCCTCGATGTGGTGTTCAACAACCTCGCAGCCCAGCGCGGCGGTCGCCTCCAGATCCCCCAGGGCGGCCCGAACAGGGTGAGTATCCGGCTCACCGGTGTGATCCGCTTCGTCCAGGTCGCCGCAGCCGCCCCGGTGCGCTTTGCCGGCTTGGCCGACAAGCTCGCCGCGACCGCCAACGCCGACCGGGCCAAGGTTGTCGGCCTGCTGACCGAACTCATCCGGCAGGGCTTCCTGATCACGGGTCTCCGTGCACCGCTGACTGTCACCGACCCGCTCACGCACCTCCTCGACCGGCTCCACGCCGTCGACGCCGATACCGTTCCGGCCATCGCACCGGTCATCCGAAGCCTCGACGCGATCCGGACCGATCTGCATCGGCACAACCACGCCGACCCAGGTACCGACCTGGCGGGTGATCGCGAGGCGATCCGGGGCCGGATGCGGCACCTTGCGACGGCCGGACGTACGCCGCTGGCCCTGGACCTGGTCCTCGACTGTGACGCCCGGCTGCCCGCCTGCCTCTTTGAGGACCTGGAACGAGCCGTCGGCGCCCTGCTACGGCTGACCCGCCAGCCGACCGGGGACGCCGTCTGGCGGAACTACCACGCGGCGTTCTGGGAGCGCTACAGCACCGGCTCGCTGGTTGCGCTGACCGAACTCCTCGACCCGGCCACGGGGCTCGGCTACCCGGCCGAGTACCCCGGCAGCATGATGCCCCCGCCCTCCCGAGGACCGAACCAGCGCGACGAGCGGCTGCTCGCGCTGGCCTGGCGGGCGCTGGCCGACGGCAGCCGGGAGATCGTCCTGACCGATGAGGCGATCGACGCCTTGGCCGCGGATCAGCGCTTCGACACCCGGTACATCGCGCCGCACGTCGAGGTCTCCGCCCGCGTTCACGCCGCCGGCCTCGACGCGCTGCGGTCGGGCGGCTACACCCTCATGGTGGCCCCAGCCCGCGCGGCAGGGACCTTGACCTCGCGGTTCTCCGTCGCCGCCACGGGTGCCGACCTCGCCGAGATCTACCGGGAGATGCCCTCCCTCATCGAGGGGGCCTTGCCCGCGCAGTTGTCCTTCCCTCCGCTGTTTGCGCACTCCGAGAACGTCACCCGCGTCCCCGCCTACCTGCCGCATGTCATTGCGCTCGGCGAGCATCGACCCGCGAGTGAGGAGGCGCAGATCATCTCGGTGGACGACCTCGCGGTCACCGCGACCCGCGAGCGCCTGTATCTGGTCAGCATGTCGCGGCGCCGCGTCGTTGAGCCGCAGGTGTTTCACGCGCTGGCCTTGGACAAGCAGACCCCGCCGATCGCCCGATTCCTGGCTCACCTCACCCGAGCCTTCTCTGCGTCCTGGACCGGCTTCGACTGGGGCCCGCACGCCCGCGCTCTGCCCTACCTGCCCCGAGTCCGCTACGGCCGTACCATTCTGGCCCCGGCCCGCTGGCTCCTCACTCTCGCCGATCTACCGGACTTGCAGGGGTGGCGGCGCCGCTGGCAGTGCCCCGACATGGTGGAACTACGCGACGACGACCGTACCTTGCGGCTCGCCTTGGACGAGCCGACTCACGCGGCCATCCTCACCGCCCACCTCCAGCGCGCCGGGCAGGCGTTCCTCGCCGAGACCGGCGCCTCCGAGGACTTCGGCTGGCTGGACGGGCACGCACACGAGATCGCCGTCCCGCTCGCACGCTTGGGGGTGGGTGCCCTGTCGCCGCTGACAGGGCCGCTGCCGAGGATCGACACCCGCTCCCACGGCACCCTGCCCGGTGTCGCGGCCGGCCGCTGGCTGAACGTGAAGATCCCCTCCCACCCGGAACTGTTCACCGAGATCATCACCGACCACGTGCCCCGGCTGCTCGCCTGTCTCGACCAGCCGCCGTGCTGGTTTGTCCGCTACCGCGGCCCAAACGAGACCGACCACCTTCGCCTCCGACTGCACGCCCCGGACGGCGGGCACGGTGAAACGGCGGCAGCAGTCGGGCAGTGGGCCCAGCAGCTACGGGACGGCGGCCTGGCAGGCGGCCTGATTCTCGACGCCTACACCCCGGAGAGCGGCCGCTACGGGACCGGCCGAGCGCTGGAGGCGGCCGAAGCAGTCTTCGCCGCAGACTCCCGCCTGGTCATCACCCAGCTGCGGAACCTGCCGCCGGCCGTGATCCACCCGGGTGCGCTGGCCGCGCTGAACATGGTGCACATCGCCGAGGCCTTCCTCGGACCGGACGCGGCCACGGACTGGCTGGCCTCCCAGCCGGTCACACTGGCCACCTCGGACCGGGCCGTCGCCGATCAGGTCATCCTGCTGGTCCGCTTCGACTCACACACCGACCTGCCGGGCTGGACGAGCGAGATCACCATCGCCTGGCAGGACCGAGCCGAGACCCTGGCCGCCTACCGACGGAGCCTGCCCTGCACCGCCGACACGGACGCCGTGCTGGAGTCGCTGCTGCACATGCACCACAACCGGGCCATCGGCCTCGACCCGGACGGCGAGAAGGTCTGCCGCCACCTGGCCCGGCAGGCCGCTCGCGCTCGCCAGTCCGCGATCGGAGGCGAGCGGTGACAGCGGCCGGGCACCCACCGACGGTCGAGCCCGGACCAGGCTGGAGCCAGGACCTGGCCAATGGAGCCCCCGGCCCGGCGCTGGAGCACATCGAGTACGCCTGCTCCGGCACCGGCACCTGGGCGAGCGCACACGAGCAGGTGGCGATGATGACCCGCCGACCGGTCACCGCGCTACCCGACGACGGTCTGTTCCGCGGTGCCCCGGCCGTCGCGTTCGTCCTCAACGCGGCCCACACCACCTCCTACACGCGGGCCCTGGCCGCGCTCGACCCACACGTCGACCGGATCACCCGTACCCGCCTGGAGCGCGCCCATGCCCGCATCGACGCCGAGCGTCTCTCCGAGATACGAGAATGGGACCTGATCAGTGGGCTGACCGGCCTGGGCGCCTACCAGCTGGCCCGTCACGGCGACAGCGCCCTGCTGCGCGACATCTTGGCCTACCTGGTCCGCCTCACCACCCCGGTCACCGTCCACGGGCAGGCGCTGCCGGGCTGGTGGTGTGCCAACGGCCCGGCCGACCTGCCCAGCCGGAACTGGCCCGGCGGACACGCCAACCTCGGCCTGGCCCACGGCATCTCAGGCCCCCTGGCACTACTGTCAACCGCGATGAGACACGGCATCGGCGTACCCGGCCAAGCCGGGACGATCAAGTGGATCTGTACCTGGCTGGACCAGTGGCGCCAGGGCAGCGGAGCGCGAGCGTGGTGGCCAGGCATGCTCTCCCTGGCCGAGTGGCAGTCAGGAACAGTATGCCGGCGCGGCCCTCAGCGGCCGTCCTGGTGCTACGGCACACCCGGCCAGGCCCGCGCCCAGCAGCTCGCCGGCCTCGCCCTCGGCAACGCCGACCGCCGGCAACTCGCCGAGGACGCCCTCGCCGGGTGCGTCAGCGATCCGGCCCAGTTGTTCGCCCTCAGCGACGCCACGCTGTGCCATGGCTGGGCCGGGCTCTTGCTGACCACCTGGCGGACCGCCGCCGACGCCCGCGATGACCGTCTCACCCGCCAGCTGCCCCGGCTTCGGGCCCTGATGGACCGCTACCTGGACGGCGGCGGCCAATTGGACCGCCCGGGACTGCTCGAAGGCACGACCGGACTCCGGCTCGCTCAGCACACCACCTCTGCGACCGTCCCGTCTGCTGCCCGTTGGGACGCCTGCCTGCTTCTGACCGGCTGACCACGACCCGACCCGCCCCGTCTGTTGCCCCGCCCCGGAAGGACAACCACCCTGATGAGCACCGCCACCCCCGCCTCGCCGAAGACGCTGCGGGACCGCATGGTCGACACCATCGCCGCCACCCACCTCCTCACCACGGCGGTCGAGAACGCCCTGCGGGCGGTTCCCCGGCACGAGTTCGTGCCCAACGTCACCCTTGAGGAGGCGTACGCCGACCAGAGCATCACCATCAAACCCAACCCGGCCGGTGACCTGCCGCTCAGCTGCGCCTCGGTGCCGTCCTTGGTCGCCGACATGCTGGTATGGCTGCGGGCCAAACCTGGCGACACCGTCGTGGAGATCGGCGCCGGCACCGGCTACAACGCCGCCCTGCTGGCCCACCTGGTCGGCCCTGACGGCCAGGTCGTCACCATCGACATCGATCAGGACGTGACCGCGCACGCCCGTACGATGCTCGACGCCACCGGCAACACCGCCGTCACCGTGCTGACTCGCGACGGCGCCCTCGGCGCCCCCGAGTACGGCCACCCCAACCGGATGATCGTGACCGTCGGCGCCTGGGACATTCCCACCGCGTGGTGGGACCAGCTGCAGCCCGGCACCCGCCTGGTGGTACCGCTCAGCTGGCGCGGTCAGACCCGCTGCCTGGGCCTGGACCGCCTCGGCGACCGAATGGTGTCCGATGTGGTCGAGCTGTGCGGATTCGTTCCCATGCTCGGCCAGGACGGTGAACGCACCGCCGCCATCGACGCCGACGGTCTGGTCACCCTGCACTTCGACGCCGACCAGCACATCGCCCCCGCCACCCAGCGCGGCGTCCTCGAGCAGCCGAAGACCACCGTCGCTTCCGGCGTGACGATCCGCGGCGATGAGTCCTTCGACGGCGTCTGGCTACGGCTGACCGCCGCCGACCCGGCCACCTGCCGTATCACCGCCGACCGCGCCGCCGTCGACAGCGGCCTGTGCAGGCCCGCGATCCCCGCCCGCAGCCCTGCTCTAGCCGAAGGCGACTCCCTTGCCTACCTGACCCTGACCCGCCGCGAGGTCGAAGGCCCCACCCGATGGGAGCTGGGCGCCACCGGCCACGGCGCCGCCGGCCGACACCTCGCAGAGCGTCTGTGTGAGCAAATCCGCGCCTGGGACAGGGCGCGAGACGCCCGGCCCACCATCACGCTCTACCCCGCCAGGACACCGGACGATCAGTCCGGCGGCGGCTATGTCATCGACAAGCCTGGCGTCCGGATGGTCATCGCCTACTGATAGCAAGCCGGTGACGGTGCACCCTGCGCACGAGCGTACGGTGGCACCGTCACTGCCGTCAGTGGCCATCTGCGCCGGGCCGCGCCAACTGGTCAGGTCGGTCATGCCGCTGAGCCGTTCGCCCCAGGCTTGAAGCGGATCCTTCTCGATGGTCAGCCGGCGGACGGATTCCCTAGAACTTTCCGATCGCGGTGGGCACTCTCAAGAAACGCCACCACCTTCTTCCAGGGGCCCACAGAGCCCCGGGCGGCTACGAGGAGATCGTATGGACTGGAAGCCGCTTGCCCGTCGGCTCGCGGACGAGGTCGTCGGGCCCGGATCCCGCTGGCACTCCGTCATCGCCGCCATCCCCCGCCACCTGCTGGTTCCCCGCTGGTGGAGCACCCCCGACGACGGCAAGCCCGGTGCCTGGCAGTTGCGCGACGGCCCTCTCGACGAACGGGTGTGGAGCGAGACCGCCTACCACAATCTCTCGCTCGTGACCGCTGTCGCAGGCCTGCACGCCGACCATGCCACGCCGGATGACACACCGGCCGGTGAGCACACCTCCTCCTCGGCCATGCCCAGCCTGGTGCTGCGCATGATCCGCCACGCCCGCCTCACCGACGACAGCCGGACGCTCATCGTCGGCACCGGCTCTGGCTATCCCGCCGCACTCCTGGCCTCCCGCTACGGTGACGCCCACGTGACCAGCGTCGACCTCGACTCCTACCTCACCCGCGCAGCCACCGAACGCCTGGCCGCCTTCGGCCTGTACCCGGCCCTGAACACACTCGACGCTCTGGGCCCGCTACCCGGCACCTTCGAGCGCGTCATCTCCATGACCGGCGTGCGTCCCATCCCGGCCGGCTGGCTGCACGCCTTACGCCCCGGCGGTCGCCTGGTCACCACCATCGCCGGCACCCATCTCATCCTCACCGCCACCGCAGACACCGACGGGCCAGGCGCCCGCGGCCGGATCGAACTGGATCGCGCCACCTTCACCCCGGCGGCGGGCACCTCACCTGGCCGAACCGCCCAGACGTCTCCGGACGCCCTCAGGGACGGTGCCGACACAGCACCCGGCCGGGGCCGCTACCCCGTCACCCGCATTCGCCCCGGGTCGGAAATGGCCACCCTGCTGGAGCTCCACGCTCCCGGTATCCGCCACCACTACGTCGAAGCCTCCGACGGCCGCCGCACCGTGACGATGACCCACTCCGATGGCTCCTATGCCCGCGCCGTCGCACACGGCAGCGAGCCACCCGCCACCATCCAAGCCGGGCCTCACCGCCTGTGGGACCTGCTCGACGACATCCGCCATTTATGGATCACGCGCGGCACCAATCCCCTCTACGGCGCCCGCGCCGTCATCGACGCTGACGGCGCCATTCACCTCAGCAACCGGGAGTGGAGCATCGATGTACGTTGAACATGTGCCCTAACCCCTGGCAGAAGCGATGCGAGAAGACGATGCCGCTCAGATGGCATCTCTGCCCGCGTCTTGTCCCGCGCGAGCCCCGCGCTCTCCTTGCGCAGCCGTTCCGGCTCCGGGGCTGCTCGGGCGTTTTGCGGGCTCGGGGCGCACTGGCCGGACTGGAGGCGGAGGTCAGCTCGCCGTTGTCACACCGGCGCCGCGACAGCGAGATGCTGGGCTCATACAGCCCCGCCCGGCGCAGGATCGCGTCCTTACCTCTCTCCGGCGCCGCATCGTACTCAGCGACGATCTCACGGATTGAATATTCACTCAGAGAGGTTCGGGCGGGGTGAGCGTTCCATGGATGAGGCCGTGGAGCAGCGCGGTCACCGTCGAACGGCCGGACGCACTCAGCTCCCTGAGCTCGACCTCGAAGGTGAAGACCTGCCGGAACACCTCTCCGTACCGTCTCTGCTCCTCCGGTGACAGGCGCGGCACTTGGGCGCGGCGCGGGTCGAAGCGCGTCGCGCCCGACTGGGTGCCGACCGTCGCCGCGGAGGACAGGGTCCGGACGAACCCCGCGAGGAAGAACGGGTCGAGCCGGGCGGGGTCCGGCCTGAGCAGGGCGAGCCGGGGGCCGAGCAGCAGGCCCGGAGTCTCGACGACCAGGACCGCCAGGTTGTTCCCCCTGGCGGCGACGACCACGTCTCCGGGCTCGGCGGTGATCCGGCCTTCGGGCCGGGTGCGTGTGGCGTCCGCCGGTTCCCCGTCGAACAAGTGCCGATCGGTCAGCACGGGATCGCCCACACCGTCGATCTCGAACCGCCCGGCCTGCTGGACGACCAGCGCTCCGACCCGTTCCAGCTCCGCCAGGCCGACCGTCGGCAACTCCCTGCCCGCCCCCGGCACGGCCTCGGGCAGCAGAGTGGAGAACCGTCCGAGCCGCCCGGCCAGGCGCTCGCGCAGGAGAGGGTAGGTGTCGGCCGGAACCGCCCGCGTCCCCAGGTAACGGGCCGGGGTGACGTCGACGTCCTCGTCGACCAGATCGATGATCGGAACCGTACGGCTCTCGCCTGGCCGGTCGAGGTCCCGATCCGGGTCCGCCCGGAACTCGTGCCAGCACTCGACGATCGCGTCGACGTCGCCGGGGTCGGCCTCGGCCATCAGCACCCGGGACGGGATGCGGCCGTCGCCCGACGGCTTACGGAGCACCCAGACATGCACGGGAAGCCCGGTGCCCGAGGTCACCTTGGGGGGAAGACCGATGACGGCCTGAAGCGTCCCACTGCGCAGGAGGTTGCTGCGGATTCGGCGGCCCGACCGGCGGTTGGCCGCCGTCGCGGGCATGAGCAGCACCGCGACTCCGCCCGGTTCCAGGTGGGCGAGCGCGTGCTGGACCCAGGCGAGCTCGGACTCCGTCTTGGGCGGCAGGCCGTACTCCCAGCGCGGATCGCCCGTGAGGTCGTCGTATCCCCAATTGCGCTCGTTGAAGGGCGGATGACACACGACGGCATCGACGGTCAGGCCGGGCCAGGCGTCCTCGCGCAGGGAGTCACCCGTCCTGACGGTGGCGTCCACCTCGCTCAGCGCCAGGCGTGACTGCGCCAGCCTGGCGAGGGAGTCCTCCTGCTCCTGACCGTAGGCATGCTCCACGTCGCGCACCGCGGCGAGCAGGATTCCGAGCCCGCAGGCCGGGTCGAGAACCGATCGGACGTCCGGTCCGGCCAGCCGCGCCATGAGGTCGGCGACCTCGGCCGGGGTCTCGGCCAGCCTGCGGGAGTGGACGTCGGCGTAGCGGTCCAGCAGGAAGCGGGCGGCTTGGGCGTCTCCCTCCTCCTGCGCGTACCGCTGGACGAGCTTCCACGCGGAGGCGAGGAGCGTCCGGGGTTTTCCGCCACGACGCAGAAGCTCGGTGGCCTCGGCGACGCTCTCGCCGAGCCGGAGATCGTCGGAGGCGGCGCGGATCTGCTGCCAGGCCCGTTCCCGCAGCGGCAGTTCCTCCACCTTGCCCTGCTCCAGCAGCCACGCCTCGACGGCCTCCAGGGAGAACGCCGGGCTGGTCGCCGTACCTCCCACGGGCTCCGGGAAGTCCTCGTGCCGCTTACGCCAGTTGCTTACCGCCGCACGCCCCACACCCGCCATCCGCGCGATGTCGGCCGCGGTGACGGTCGCCTCGTCTCCTGCCATCCTCGGCCCCGCGCTCCCGTCCCAGAACGGACTCTCCACCCCCTCAGACAGAGGTATGTGGACGTCAACGTATCTCACGACTTGACTGTACGTCGACCACCGGCCCAGCATACGTGAATTCCATTCACGCATTTTATGGCGGATGACCTGGGGATACTCCGTTCAAGAGAGCAGATCCCGGTGACTCGCCGTAGCGGCTTCCGCGGTGAGGAGCGCCCGGCAGAAGCGGTCGAGGCACCGCTGTCCCGCCGGTACACACCGCGGACCACGGCGCCTCCACCACCGGTGAAAAGACGCGCCCGTCAGTCACGGCTCCGTTTACGGCGGGATGACACCTGCTGGACGATCAACAGGGGACTGCGTTCGACGGTGAACCAGTCCGTGACGACGACCCGTGACGGGTCGCCCGCGTGGGCGAGCGCCGCGTCGAGCGCGGGTTCGAGCCGGGGGCTCACAAGGCTCTCCTCACACGCTTCCAGGGGATGGCGGACCACGATGGCGTACGGCGTGCGCCGTACCCTCATTCCGATGACCCCGGCGTCCGGTAGAAGGAACCTCCCGTCGTACAACGCCCGCAGTCCGCCCAGCGACACCTGTTCGCGGCGCACGGCCCAGTTCGCGGCGCACGGCCCAGTTCGTCGGCGTGAGCCGCCCGCCGGACAGCACCGCGAACAGGTCCGCGCCGAGCCGCCAGTCCAGCAGCGGGTGGAACACCATATTGTCGTAATCCCGCAGGCAGCCGTAGCACGACGTCTCGCAGGTGTCGGCGTGCGCCGGCACGGCGAGATCCTTCAGGAACCGGGCGACGTGCTCGGTGAACTCCCCCGCGACCTCGCCGAGGTGGGTGCTGAATCCCGCGCCGTTCTCCAGCGCGTCGGCGAGGAAGGCGTACAGTGCCGTCCCGTCACGGTGCGGCCCGGGATGCACGCCCGCGATGAGCTCTCGCGGGTCGACGTCGAGGAACTCCGCGGCGGCGGTGCGCAACAGGAACGCCAGTGAGTACCAGGCCGCGCGCCGGCCCTGATGGAGATCGGCGCGGAACCGGGGCCTGGGCTCGTCCAGGCCGAGCCGCAGCCCTCGCACGGGATCACTGATCTTTAATTCGTGGAGTTACGACGACTTGAGGACCAGGCCGGTCCCGGCCAGGCAGCCGTCGATCAGATGCGGCCGGTACTGGATCTTCTTCAACCCCCGCTTGATCACGCGCACCAGGTGATCCAGGCTCGCCGCGGCCAGGTTGGCCAGACCACCGCGGTTCAGCAGCGACCAGACGCCTTCCACCGGATTGAGATCGGGAGCATACGACGGCAGCTGAAAGACCCGCAGCCAGTCGGCGTTGTCGGCGATGAAGTGCCGCATCTCCGGGCAGATGTGCCGGTTCAGATTGTCCCAGACGAGCACGATCGGAGCGCCGAGCTGCACATGGGCCATGATGATCAGGTCCCGGTAGTCGCGCCGGGTGAAGCTCGCCGCCTCGCCCTTGCGCCGCCGGTAGCGATGGATCCGGTAGATCAGCCGGGACCGTTGCCCGGGCCGGTAGCAGGCCAGGGCGGCGACCGAGGCCCTGCCCTCCCTGCGCCCCGGCACCCTCACCACCGGCGTCACCCCGCGCCGTCCCCACGTACGGGCCATCGGTGGCCTCATCGTCCGGCCGCACTCGTCTTGTCAAGCAGACCCACGCGCCCAGGTCCGCCGCGGTGGTTCCACGAGAGGCCACACCTGCCTCTTCCACACCGCGATCGCCTCCTCGTCCCGCTCGCTCGCCCGGCGCGCCGGTACCTGACGCGACCAGCCGTGCCGCCTGAGCAGCTTCCACACCCCCGGCAGCGAGTACGACAGGTGGAACATCCGGCCGATCACCCGCCGGATACGCGACAACGTCCAGCACTGGTCCTCCCAGCCATGCGCGACCGGCCCCCGTAGCAGCGCGGCCTCCAGCCGGGCGAACTGCGCATCACTCAGCCGCGGCAGCGACGCCGGGCCCTTGGAGACCAGGGCCGCGCCGCCACCGCAGGTCCACGCCCGGCGCCACCGGTTGGCCGACATCCGCGTGACCCGCAGTTCCCTGGCCACCTGCTCATCGGTGTATCCACAGGCGAACAGCTCGGCCGCGCGCAGCCGTACCTGCTCACGCCTGGCTCGTTGGACGGCGGTCAGCCCACCGCCTTGCGCATACCGCATGACCTGGACACACCGCAGCAACCCGGCATATTCACATGATCGCTGAACATCACGAATTAAAGATCAGTGAGGGCTTTCGGGCCGGTGCCGCGGTCTGACCGCCGCACACCGGGCCACGAAAGCCCTCACCGATGCAACCGCAACCGGTTCACCCATTCGGCCCGGCCCGTCGGCGACGCCCGCGGTCAGCCCACGTACCCCGCCACGCCCGCGCCCTCGGCTACGCCGCCCGCTTCAACCGATCACTTCGCGTCCTGAGCCGGCACACGGCATGCCCGGCCGGCTGCGGGTACCTCAGCGTTCACAACGGCTTCCGCAGGACGGCCACCAGGTAGCCCATCTGCGGCAGCAGGCCCGCGGGCGAGAGCATGAGGTCCATCAGCTCGGCCACCTCGGGGCCGAACCGCTCGATCATCTCGTCGTAGCGGGTGTTGACGGCCTCGATCATCCGCTGCTGCGTCTTCACCGCGTGCTTGCTGACGTCGAGGAACTCGACCATCTCCCAGCCCGCTTCGGCCACCAGCTCGCGGTACTGCTCCTCGGTGAACACGGGGCTGGAGGACATGCGCTCCAGACCGTCCCGCACGAGTTCCTGCTCCTCCGGCGTGAGCGGACCGGTCTGCAGCAGGTCGGCCACCAGGAGCCGGGCGCCGGGCTTGACCACCCGGCTGATCTCCCGCAGCGCGGGGACCCGGTCCATGTGGATCAGGGACTCGAAGGCCCACGCGGCGTCGTAGGCGGCGTCCTCGAACGGCATGGCCAGGGCGTCGGCGTGCTGGAACCTGACACGGTCGGCCACCCCCGCCGCGGCGGCACGCCGGTTCGCCTCGTCCACCTGCGCCTTGTTGATGGAGATGCCGGTGATCTCGGCCGTGCAGGTGCCGGCCAGCCGCAGTGCGGGCGTGCCGATGCCGCACCCCACGTCCAGCATCCGGCCGCCGGTCAGCCCGAGCCGGTCGATGAGCAGGTCGGTCATGCGGTCGGCGGCGACGCGGTTGGAGCTGTCGTCGTCGTCGGACAGGAAGTAGCCCGCGTGGAAGCTCTCGTCCCACAGCTCGCACAGCGCCTGGCTGGACAGGTCGTAGAAGTCGGAGATGTCCGAGGCGCTGGGGTTGGCCGGGATCGAGGCCGGGGCCGGAATGTTGCGGTACTCGGCGGTGCCCGCGAAGTCCTTGAACGCGTACCAGTCCATGTAGGTGCGGTCCTGAGTGATCAGGCCGTTGTCGAAGGTCAGCACGCTGCACCAGCGCACGCTCAGCGGGGCGCCGGTGACCGGGTTCGTGCCGGTCATCACGCCCTCGATGAAGACCTTGTCGCCGACGGCGGTGGTGCTGAGCACCTCGGAGTGCCGGTCGGGTATCGCCTCGCGTGCGGCCCGCTCGATCTCGTGGAACATCGCGGTGTCGGTGATGTGCAGTTCCTCGGGCGCGATCACCTCGGGGTCGGGTGCGTAGCACTCGTCGATCATGCGGTGCGGGTCGGAGTTGTACAGCGCCGCCCACTTCTCGACGGCGGCCAGATTGGTCTGCTCGACGCTCATGTCTTCCTCACTCTCGTCCGGTCAGTGCCGGTCGTTCAGCCAGTGGTGCACCGCGGTCGCGGTCGTGTCTGCGTGCTCGTCCATCAGGGTGAAGTGGTCGCCGGTCACCTCCCGCATGGTGTGGGGAAGCGGCCACGACGGCCGCACGCCGCCCGCGAGCAGGTCAGGCACGAACTCGCTCGCGCGGAGGAACAGCGTCGGCACGGTCGTCGCGCGTGGGGCCCAGGACCCGAACAACCGGGCGTACCAGGCCATCGCGGTGAGCTGGTCGTCGTCGACCGCCAGCTGCGGGACCTGTTCCAGCAGCCGGTGCGTGGTGCCCGCCATGCGCACGGCGAGGTGCTCGCCGGGGCCCGCGGGGCTGTCCAGCAGCACCAGAGCCCGCGGTGGCGTGCCGTCGGCCTCCAGGCGTGCCGCGAGCTCGTGCGCCAGCCACCCGCCCGAGGAGTACGCGACCAGGGTGACCGGTTTGTCGCCGAATCCGCGCCGGAGGGCGTCCGCGTGCCGTGCGGCCGCCGCCGCCAGGTCGGCCGGGAGCGGCTCGCCCCTGCCGTAGCCGGGAGTGGGCAGCACCCATACCTCCCGCTGTCCGCGCAACGCGGTGGCGAACTTCGCGAACTGCACCGGGGTCACCGGAGCCACCAGCGACGGCACGCACAGCAGCGGTTCGCCGTGGCCGCCGTCGCACAGCCGCACCGGGTCGGCGTCGCCGCGCGCATCGGCCGCGTCGTACGTGGGCCGCAGGGTCGCGGCGAGGTCCACCAGGTCGCATGCCTGCTGGTAGCCCCCCTGCGCGAAGGCGCGGCGGAACAGGCTGGTGACCGGGCCTTCGTGCTCCTGCTCCGGCGCGGTGGCGCCGGAGCGCCGGTCGGCGGCGAACGCGGCCAGTGCCCGCGGTGTCGGGTGCTCGAACAGCGCGTCGGCGGACAGACTGATCCCCGCCGACCGGCGCAGGCGGGCCCGCAACCCCGCGATCGCCAGCGAGTCGAAGCCGAGTTCGAGGAACGCGCGGTCCGGTTCGACATCGGCGGGATCGGTGTAGCCGAGCACCGCCGCGACCTCGACGCGCACCAGGCGTTCGATGTCCGGCTCGCCCTCCTCGGCGGCCTCGGCACGTGGCTCGGGCACCACGGGCGTCCGAGGCCCGAGCACTTCGGGCGCTTCGGGCACAAGCCAGTACCGGCTGCGCTGGAACGCGTAGGTCGGCAGGCTCGCGCGCCGGGCCGGTCCGAGCAGCGCGGGCCAGTCGATCCGGTGCCCGGCGACGTGCAGTGCCGCCACGACGTCGAGCGGCCCGGTCGCGGAGGGGATGACGGTGGCGTCGTCACCGAGGTTGTCCGCGGCGAGCCCCGACAGCACACCGTCGGGCCCGATTTCCAGGAAGGTGCGCGCTCCCGCCGACGCCGCCCCGCGCACGGCGTCGCCGAAGCGGACCGCCTCCCGGACGTGGCGGACCCAGTGATCCGGATCGGTGACATCCCCGCCGGAGACCAGGGTGATCCGCGGGACGGACAACTCGACACGGTCCAGGACCGTCCGGAACTCCGCCAGCATCGGCTCCATCAGCGGCGAGTGGAACGCGCGGGTCACCGGCAGGCGGCGCGACCGGCCGAACCCGGCCGCGATGGCGAGGACCTCGTCCTCGGCACCCGCGATCACGACCGATCGCGGCCCGTTCACCGCCGCCACCGACACCTGGCCGGTCAGCAGCGGCAGCACGTCGTCCTCGGACACCGGCAGGGCCACCATGACGCCGGGCCGCATCGCCTGCATCAGCCGGGCCCGCTCGGACACGATCAGGCACGCGTCGTCGAGGGAGAACACCCCGGCGACGTGCGCGGCGGCGATCTCGCCGAGAGAGTGGCCCAGTACCACCTCCGGCGAGACACCCCAGGACTCGAGAACGCGGAACAGCGCCACCTCGAAGGCGAACAGGGCGGGCTGGGCGAACTCGGTGCGCGTCAGGTCGTCCCCGGCCGCCAGCCGGGCGGACACCTCGGCGTGCACCTGGCCGAACAGCGGGACGGCGCGGGCGAAGCTCTCGGCCGCGCCCGCGAGCCGAGTGCCCTGGCCCGCGAACATCATGGCGAGCCTGCCGCCGGACGCCTGCCCGGTGACGACCGACGGCGCGGGCTCTCCGGCGGCGATCGCCCGCAGTCCCGCGATCGCGGCCCCGTGGTCGCCGGCGACGACCACGGCCCGGTACTCGAAGGCGGAGCGGCCGGTGGCCAGCGAGTGCGCGATGTCGGCCAGCGTGGCGTCGGTCGCGGCCAGGTGCTCGGCCAGGTTCGCGGCCTGCGCGCGGAGGGCCGAACGGGACCGCGCCGAGACGACGACCGGTAGGGCGGCCGGCGCGGGAGGCACGGAGGGTACGGAGGGCACGGAGGGTACGGGAGACACGGAGGGTGCCGTCCGCCGTGCCGGTTCGTCGGCGTGTTCGATGATCACGTGGGCGTTGGTGCCGCTGACGCCGAACGCGGACACCCCGGCCCGGCGCGGCCCGGCCCACTCCCGGTTCTCCGTCAGCAGCCGGACGTCGCCGGTGTCCCACTCCACCTGGGACGACGGCGTGCCGATGTGCAGCGACTGCGGCAGCACACCGTGCCGTATCGCCATCACCATCTTGATCACACCGCCGACCCCCGCGGCGGCCTGCGAATGCCCGATGTTCGACTTCAGCGAGCCCAGCCACAGCGGACGGTCACGGTCCTGGCCATAGGTGGCGAGCAGGGCGTGCGCCTCGATCGGATCACCGAGACGCGTGCCCGTGCCGTGCGCCTCCACCGCGTCGACGTCCATGACGGACAGACCGGCGTTCGCCAGGGCCGCGCGGATCACCCGCTGCTGTGACGGGCCGTTCGGCGCGGTCAGCCCGTTCGAGGCGCCGTCGGAGTTCACCGCGCTGCCGCGCAGTACGGCCAGGACCGGGTGACCGTTGCGGCGGGCGTCCGACAGCCGCTCCAGCAACAGCACACCGGCGCCCTCGGACCAGCCCGTGCCGTCTGCGGCGTCCGAGAACGCCTTGCACCGGCCGTCCGGCGACAGCCCGCCCTGCCGGGAGAACTCGACGAACACTCCCGGGTTGGACATGACGGTCACCCCACCGGCGAGTGCCATCGAGCACTCCCCCGACCGCAGCGCCTGCGCCGCCAGATGCAGCGCCACCAGCGAGGACGAACACGCCGTGTCGACGGTCAGGGTGGGGCCTTCCAGACCGAATGTGTAGGCGACGCGGCCGGAGATCACGCTCGCCGCGTTGCCGGTGAGGAAGTAGCCCTCCAGCTCGTCACGGGCCGGACCGGCCAGCGCCCCGTACGCCTGGTCGAACGCGCCGACGAACACACCGGTCCGGCTGCCGCGCGCGGTCGCCGGGTCGATCCCCGCCCGCTCGAACGCCTCCCAGGAGATCTCCAGCAGGATGCGCTGTTGCGGGTCCATGGCCAGCGCCTCACGCGGCGAGATCCCGAAGAACGCCGGGTCGAAGCCGCCCACGTCGGCCAGGAATCCGCCCTCGCGCACCGACGACGTGCCGGGCCGGGCACGGTCGGGGTCGTAGAGTGAGCCGAGGTCCCAGCCGCGGTCGGCCGGGAAGCCCGATATGGCGTCCCGCCCGTCCACGACCAGCCGCCACAGCTCGTCGGGCGAGGTCACCCCGCCGGGGAAGCGGCAGCCCATCGCCACGATCACCACCGGGTCGCCGTCGACGGGCGCGGCGGTTCCGGCCTGCCGCTCGACGGCCGTGCCGAACAGTTCCCCGTCCAGGAATTCCATCACCCGGGCCGGTGTCGGGTGGTCGAACACCAGCGTCGCGGGCAACCGGACACCGGTGGCGGCGGCCAGCCGGTTGCGCAGCTCGACCGAGGTCAGCGAGTCGAAGCCGAGGTCCCGGAAGGGCCTGCCGGGGTCGACCGCGTCGGCGTTGTCGTGCCCGAGCACGGCCGCGGTGTGCGCGCGGACGAGATCGCCCAGCGCGCGGGCCCGCTCGTCGGGCGAGAGCCGCGACAGCTCGCCGCCGGCCTTGGCGGCGCTCACCGTACGGCGGCCGGGCACCCGTACCAGGCCGCGCAGCATCGGCGGCACGCTGTCCGCGTGCCTGCGCAGCACCGAGATGTCGACCGGCACCGGGGCCAGCACCGGCTCGGGCAGCGCGGTCGCGAGGTCGAACAGGGCCAGTCCCCGTTCGGCGTCCAGCGGTGTCAGGCCGGTGCGGGTCAGGCGGTCGATGTCGGCGGTCGTGAGATGACCGCTGATGCCGCTGCGCACGGTGCCATCGGCCCACAGTCCCCACTCCAGCGCCTGTGCGGGCAGGCCGCGTGCGCCGCGTTGACGCGCCAGGCCGTCCAGCAGGCCGTTGGCCGCCGAATAGTTCGCCTGCCCCGGGCTGCCCAGCAGACCGGCCACCGAGGAGAACAGCACGAACAGGGCGAGGTCCGCGTGCTCGGTCAGCTCGGACAGGGCCGTCGCGGCGTGGGCCTTCGGCGCCAGCACGGCGTCGATCCGCTGCGGGGTCAGCGACTCCAGCACGCCGTCGTCGGAGACACCGGCCGTGTGCACGACACCGGTGAGCGGATGGTCGCCCGGGACGTCCGCCAGCAGCCGGGCCAGGGCGGTGCGGTCGGCGACGTCGCACGCGGCGACGTCCACGTGGGCGCCGAGCCCGGTCAGCTCGGCGACGAGTTCGGCGGCTCCCTCGGCCCGCGGGCCACGCCTGCTGGTCAGCAGCAGCCGGCGCACGCCGTACGCCGTGACCAGGTGACGCGCGATGAGTCCGCCGAGCGAGCCGGTGCCGCCGGTGACCAGGACCGTGCCGTCGGGGTTCAGTGGGGCCGGGACGGTCAGTACCACCTTGCCGACATGGCGGGCCTGGCTGACGTGGCGGAACGCCTCCGGGGCCCGGCGCACGTCCCAGGCGGTCAGCGGCAGCGGGGCCAGCGTGCCGTCGGCGAGCAGGGCGACGATCTCGGTGAGCATCCGCTGGATCCGGTCCGGGCCCGCCTCGATCAGGTCGAACGCGCGGTAGGACACACCGGGGTGCGCGGCGGCCACCTCGTCGGCGTCGCGGATGTCGGTCTTCCCCATCTCCACGAAACGGCCGCCGGGAACGATCAGGTCCAGCGAGGCGTCGACGAACTCGCCGGACAGCGCGTCCAGCACGACGTCGACACCGTGGGCGAACCGCTCGCGGAACTCCAGGGTGCGGGAGGAGGCGATGTGGCCGTCGGGCACGCCCAGGTCCCGCACCACGGGCCACTTCGGCGGGCTCGCGGTGGCGTACACGGTGGCGCCGAGGTGCTGGGCCAGGCGGACGGCCGCCATGCCGACACCGCCCGCCGCCGCGTGAATCAGCACGGACTCGCCGGGCTTCAGCGCGGCGAGGTCGACCAGCGCGTAGTAGGCGGTCAGATAGGCCATCGGAAGCGACGCGGCGCGGGCGAAGGACCACCCGTCGGGGATGCGGGTGAGCAGCCGCCGGTCCACCAGGGCCATCGTCGCGAACGACCCGGGCACCAGACCCATGACCCGGTCGCCGGGGGCCAGGTCGGTGACGCCGGGGCCGACCTCGAGCACGACGCCCGCGCCCTCGTTGCCCAGCAGGCCGGCGTCGCCCGGGTACATGCCGAGCGCGTTGAGGACGTCCCGGAAGTTCAGGCCCGCGGCGCGGACCGCGACGCGGACGCAGCCGTGCGGAACCGGCGCGGCCACCGCGGGGTCGGCGACGAGCGCGAGCCCGTCCAGGCTGCCCTGGTCGACGAGGCCGAGTCGCCAGGGCTGATCGGCGGGCGGTACCAGTGCCGGCATCGCCCTGGTGAGCCGTGGCGTGCTCGCACGGCCGTCACGGAGCGCCAGCTGCGGTTCCCCCGTCTCGACCGCCGCCGCCAGCGCGTCCTCGGACGCCCGCGTGCCGTCCGAGTCGACCAGCTGGAAACGCTCGGGGTGCTCCAGCTGCGCCGAGCGCACGAAGCCCCAGACGGCGGCCAGGGCGGGGTCGTGGGCGCGGTCCTGCGGACCGGTGGCGACGGCGTGCCGGGTACGGACGACCAGGCGCGAGTCGGCCCAGTGGTCGTCGGCCAGCCATTCGTTGCTCAGCGCGAGCACCTCGTGCAGGACGTCCCGCGCCTCGCCGCGCACATCGACCAGCACGACGGGCGGCGCGGGGCGCGCACGCAGGCTCGCCAGGGAGCCCTCCAGCATGACCGGCACCGGCCCGCCCTCGGCGCGGGGGCGGTCGGCCCAGGTGAGGTGGAACAACGCGTCCCGGCCGTGGTCGGCGACCGGGGCCGACGGCGCCGCCGGGCGGAAGGCGAGCGAGTCCACGGCGGCGATGGGCATGCCGTCCGCGTCGGTGACCAGCAGCGAGACCGCGTCGCCTCGCGCCGGTGACATCCGCACCCTGGCCCGGGTGGCGCCGGACGCGGTGACCGACACCCCGGTCCAGGAGAACGGCAGCCAGCCCGCGTCGGCCGGGAGGAACCCGCCGAGCAGCACGGCGTGCTGTGCCGCGTCGAGCAGCGCGGGGTGAATCGCGAAGCCCGTGACGTCGGCCGTCAGCTCGATCTCCGCGAGGACGTCGTCGCCGAGCCGCCACGCGGCACGCAGGCCCCGGAAGGCCGGGCCGTAGCCGAATCCGGCCTGCGCCAACGCCTCGTAAAGCCCGTCGACCTCGATGGGGGTGGCCCCGGGCGGCGGCCACTCCACCAGGTCTCGCGCCGGGGCCGTCGCCCGCTCGGCGAGCACACCGGTGGCGTGCAGGGTCCACGGCCCGTCGTCGTCGGCGGCCGGCCGCGAGTAGACGCGGAGGGCCCGGCGGCCGGTGTCGTCGGGTTCGTCGACGACCACCTGCAGGCCGACCTTGTTGACCTTGTTCTCCCCGTCGGCCAGCACGAGCGGCGTGGCCAGGCTCAGTTCCTCGACGGCCGCGTATCCGGCCTCGTCGGCCGCGCGCACGGCGAGCTCGAGAAAGGCCGTTCCGGGGAGCAGCACGGCACCGTTGACGACATGGTCGGCCAGCCACGGATGGGTGTGGGTGGACAACTGTCCGGTCAGGACGATCTGCCGCCCGTCGGCCAGTGGCAGCACCGCGCCCAGAAGGGGGTGCGCCGCCCGCACGAGACCGGCGGCCGACACGTCGCCGACCGGAGCCGGGACCGCCCAGAACCGCCGGTGCTGGAAGGCGTAGGTGGGCAGCGGAACGCGGCGAGCCCCGGTTCCCGAGAACACCGACGGCCAGTCGACCTCCACACCACGGACGAACAACTCCCCCGCCGCGGCGAGCAACGACTCCACCTGCGGGCGGTCGGGCCGCTGCGTGGGGATGGCTCCGGTCAGCCCGGACAGGACACCGTCAGGGCCGATCTCGCACAGTACAGAGGCGTTTGATGCTTTGACGCCGTCGGCGAAGCGTACGGTGGCCCGTACGTGTTCCACCCAGTAGCCGGCCGTGCACACCTGCTCTGGGGTGGCGGTCTGGCCGGTGACGTTGGAGATCAGGGGGAGCTTCGGCGGGTGGAACTCCACCCGCTCCATGACCCGGCGGAAGTCCTCCAGCATCGGTTCGGTCAAGGGTGAGTGGAAGGCGTGACCCACCGCCAGGCGGCGCCACCGCTCGAACCGGCCCGCGACCGCCAGGACGTCCTCTTCCGCGCCGGAGACGACCACCGATTGCGGGCCGTTGACCGCAGCGATGGACACCCTGCCCGCCAGCACCGGCCGTACGTCGTCCTCGGACACCGACAGGGCCACCATCGCGCCCGGCTCCAGCGCCTGCATCAGCCGGGCCCGTTCCGTCACGATCAGACAGGCGTCCTTCAGGGAGAACATCCCGGCGATGTGGGCGGCGGTGATCTCACCCAGCGAATGCCCCATCACCACGTCGGGCCGCAGGCCCCAGGACTCGAGCAACCGGTACAGGGCCACCTCGAAGGCGAACAGCGCGGGCTGGGCGAACTCCGTGCGCGACAGGTCGCCCTCGGCCCAGGGCCGCCCCGTGACCTCGTCGAACGCCTGCACGACCGCGTCGAACGCCTCCGCGAACACCGGGAACACCCCGGCCAGCTCACACCCCATGCCCGCCCGCTGCGAGCCCTGACCCGCGAACAACACCGCCAACCGGCCCTCGTCGGCGACGCCGGTACGGCACCGGGGCGACGGACGTCCCTCGGCGAGCGCGGACAGGACGTCCACCAGGTCGGACGGCTGCTCCGCGAGCACCACGGCACGATGCTCCAGCGCGGCCCTGGTGGTGAAGGAGGACAGCCCGATGTCCCGGACCGGCATGTCCTCGGTGACGAAATCACGCAGCCGCCGCGCCTGGTCGGCGAGTCCTTCGGCGCTCGTCGCGGACAGGGCGACGGGGTGGACCGGCGGTGTCACCTCGGGGGCGACGGGTTCGTCGGCCTCGGCAGGTGGCTGTGCGAGCACGACGTGCGCGTTGGTGCCGCTCATGCCGAACGACGACACGCCCGCCCGGCGTGGCCCGGTCCATTCCCGGTTCTCCGTCAACAACTGGACGTCTCCGGCGCTCCACTCCACTTCGGACGACGGCGTGCCGACGTGCAATGTCCGCGGCAGGACGCCGTGCCGCATCGCCATCACCATCTTGATCACGCCGCCGACCCCCGCGGCGGCCTGCGAGTGGCCGATGTTGGACTTCAGCGAGCCCAGCCAGAGTGGGCGATCACGGTTCTGGCCGTAGGTCGCCAGCAGCGCCTGCGCCTCGATCGGGTCGCCCAGGCGCGTACCGGTGCCGTGCGCCTCGACCGCGTCGACCTCGGAAGCGGACAGACCGGCGTTCGCCAGCGCGGCGCGGATCACTCGCTGCTGCGACGGCCCGTTCGGCGCGGTCAGGCCGTTGGACGCGCCGTCCTGGTTGACGGCGCTACCGGCGACGACCGCGAGCACGGTGTGGCCGTTACGGCGGGCGTCGGCCAGCCGTTCCAGCACGAGCATGCCCACGCCCTCGGCCCAGCCGGTGCCGTCGGCGGCGTCGGAGAACGCCTTGCACCGGCCGTCCGGGGACAGGCCCCGCTGGCGGGAGAACTCCACGAAGGCCGCCGGTGTGGACATGATCGTGGCGCCGCCGGCGAGCGCGAGATCGCATTCGCCGGACCGCAACGACTGCGCCGCGAGGTGCAACGCCACCAAGGACGACGAGCACGCCGTGTCGACGGTGACCGCCGGGCCCTCCAGGCCGAAGACGTAGGCCAGTCGGCCGGACACGATGCTGCCCGCGTTACCGGTGCCGATGTAGCCGCCGAGGTCGTCGGCCGAGGTGGCGGCGAGGTTGACGTAGTCCTGCACGCTGATGCCGACGAACGTGCCGGCGCGACGGCCCCGTACCGAGGTGGGATCGATTCCGGCGTGTTCGAAGGCGCCCCAGGCGGTCTCCAGCAGCAGCCGCTGCTGCGGGTCCATCGCCAGCGCCTCACGCGGCGAGATCCCGAACAGCGCCGGGTCGAACAGGGCCACGCCGTCGAGGAAGCCGCCCTGGTCGGTGTAGCAGCGGCCGGGAACACCAGGTTCCGGGTCGTAGAGCGAGCCGAGGTCCCAGCCGCGATCGGCCGGGAAGCCCGATACGGCGTCGCGCCCGTTCACGACCAGCTGCCACAGCTCGCCGGCCGAGCGCACGCCGCCCGGGTACCGGCAGTCCATACCGACGATGACGATCGGGTCCCGGTCGACGGCCGAGGCGACGGGCGTCGTGGCGGCCGGACCGGCCGCGGTGAGCTCGGCCAGCACGAACCCCGCCAGGGCACGCGGTGTCGGGTGGTCGAACACCAGCGTCGCGGGCAGCGGCCGGCCGAGCAGACCGGCGAGCCGGTTGCGCAGGTCCACCGCGGTGATCGAGTCCAGGCCGAGGTCGCGGAACGCCTTGCCGGACTTGACCTCGGCCACGGAGGTGAGCCCGAGCACCGCGGCCGCCTGGGCGCGCACGAGGTCGAGCACGGCCGCCTCACGCTGGTCGTCGGGCAGCGCGACCAGGCCGTTCGCCGTGGCCGTCATCGGCCCGGCGGACGGCTGCGCGGCCGACGGGGTGGACGTCGCCGTGTCGGGGCGTGTCGCCCTGGCGGAATGTCCGTCGCGCAGCGTCGGCCAGTAGCGGCCGCGCTGGAAGGCATAGGTCGGCAGGTCGACGAGCCGTGCCCCCGTGCCGGCGAACACGCGGGCCCAGTCCACGCGGCCGCCCGTCACCTGGACCTGGGCGAGGGCGGACAGGACCGCGTGCGCACCGGAACCGGTCCGGCGCTGCGCCGGCGCGAACACTGCGTCCTCGGCGTCCTCGGTGTCCATCCCCGACCTGGCCAGCGCGGACAGCACGCCGTCCGGCCCCAGCTCGACGAACGTGCGGACGCCTTCGCGCAGCAGGGTTCGCACGCCGTCGCCGAAACGCACGGCCTGCCTGATGTGACGCACCCAGTAGTCGGCGGTCATGGCCGGCGCGAGCTCGCCGGTGACGTTGGAGACGATCGGGATGCGCGGCGGCTGGAACCGTACGGTCCCGGCGATCCGCGCGAACTCGTCGAGCACGGGGTCCACCAGCGGCGAGTGGAAGGCCCGGTCCACGCGCAGACGGCGGGTCCGGATCCCCTGTCCGGCGGCGATCTCCTCGATACGGGCGACCGCGCCGGCCTCACCCGAGACGACGGTCGCCGCGGGTCCGTTGACCGCCGCGATGTCGGCACGGCCGGCCAGCCACGAGCGCACCACGTCCTCACCCGCGGCGATCGACACCATCGCGCCGTCGTCGGCCAGCGACTGCATCAGCCGGCCGCGCGCACCCACCAGCAGGCAGGCGTCCGGCAGCGACAGGACCCCGCCGACGTGGGCGGCGGCCAGCTCGCCGACGGAGTGGCCCAGCAGCGCGTCCGGTCGCACGCCCCAGCTGTCCAACAGCCGGAACAGCGCCACCTCCAGCGCGAACAGCGCGGGCTGGGTGATCTCTGTGCGGTCGAGCGACGCGGCGTCCTCGCCGAAGACGACGTCGGCGAGCGGGAGCCGGACGTGGTCGGCGAACGCGGCGCAGATCTCGTCGAACGCCCCGGCGAACGCCGGGAACGCGTCGTACAGGGCGCGGCCCATGCCCAGCCGCTGTGTGCCCTGCCCGGCGAACAGGAACGCGAGCTGTCCCCCGCGCGCGGTGCCGGTGACCACCGTCGGCGGGATCCGGCCGGCGGCCAGCTCACGCAGCGCGGTGACGGCCTCGGCGCCGTCCCGGGCGAGCACCACGGCACGGTGTTCCAGGTGGGCACGTGAGGTGGCCAGCGAGAACGCGACGTCGAGCGGGTCGGCGCCGGCCTCGATCGTCCCGGCCAGCCGCTCGGCCTGGGCGGCGAGCGCGGGCCCGTCCGCGGCCGACAGCGGTAGCGGCAGGTGCGCGGGCGGCGTCCGCACGGACGTGTCCACCGGCGTCGGCGGGGCCTGCTCCAGCACGACGTGGGCGTTGGTGCCGCTCATGCCGAACGACGAGACGCCTGCCCGGCGCGGCCCGTGGGCCGCCGGCCAGTCGGTGGGGCGGGTGACCAGCTCGATGCCGCCGCTGGACCAGTCGACGTGCGAGGTCGGCTGCCCGGCGTGCAGCGTGGGCGGCACGACGCCCGCGCGCATCGCCATCACGGTCTTGATCACGCCCGCCGCACCCGCCGCGCCGAGCGCGTGGCCGATGTTGGACTTCACCGAGCCCAGCAGCAGCGGGGAGCGGCGTTCCTGACCGTAGGTGGCCAGCAGCGCCTGCGCCTCGATCGGGTCGCCCAGCGCGGTGCCGGTCCCGTGCGCCTCGACCACGTCGACGTCCGCGGCGGTCAGCCGGGCGTCGGCGAGCGCGGCGCGGATGACGCGCTGCTGGGACGGTCCGTGCGGCGCGGTCAGGCCGTTGGAGGCCCCGTCGGAGTTGACCGCGCTGCCGCGCAGCAGGGCCAGCACCCGGTGGCCGTTGCGCCGGGCGTCGGACAGCCGCTCCAGCAGCAGCACGCCGATGCCCTCGCCGGGGCCGAAGCCGTCGGCGCCCTCGGCGAACGCCTTGCACCGGCCGTCCGCGGCCAGTCCGCGCTGGCGGGAGAACTCGATGAACGTGCCCGGGGTGGACATCACGGTCACCCCACCGGCCAGCGCCATCGAGCACTCGCCCGTCCGCAGCGCCTGCGCCGCCAGGTGCAGGGCGACCAGTGACGACGAGCACGCGGTGTCGACCGTGATGGCCGGGCCCTCCAGGCCGAACGCGTACGCGAGCCGGCCGGAGGCCACGCTGCCCGCGGTGCCGGTGCTGAGATGGCCTTCGACGGGGTCGTCCGAGGCGAGCAGCAGCGGCACGTAGTCCTGCCCGGTGGTGCCCACGAACACGCCGGTGCGGCTGCCGCGCAGCGCGGCGGGGTCGAGTCCGGCGCGTTCGAACAGTTCCCAGGAGACCTCCAGCAGCAGGCGCTGCTGCGGGTCCATGGCCAGCGCCTCACGCGGGCTGATGCCGAAGAACCGGGGATCGAACTCGGTGGCCCCGGTGAGGAAGCCGCCCTCACGGGTGTAGGAGCGGCCGAGCGCGTCCGGGTCCGGGTCGTAGAGTCCCTCGACGTCCCAGCCGCGGTCGGTGGGCAGCCCGGTGACGGCGTCGGTACCGGACAGCACGAGCTGCCACAGGTCCTCCGGGGAGCTCACCCCGCCCGGGAACCGGCAGCTCATCGCCACGATCGCGATGGGCTCACCGGGGGCACTGGGGGCACTGGGGGCGCAGTCGACCGGCCGCGCCTCCGGTGAGCCGTGGCCGGTACCGGCCAGCAGCGCGACGAGGTGTTCGGCGACGGCCTGCGGCGTCGGGTGGTCGAACACCAGGGTCACGGGCAGGTCCAGGCCGGTGGCCTGACGTAGCGCGCCCCGCAGCTCCAGGGCGGTCAGCGAGTCGAAGCCCAGTTCGCCGAACGGCCTCGTCGTGCCGACCGACGCCGCGTCGGTGTGACGGAGCACGGTGGCGACGGTGGTGCGGACCAGCCGCACCGCCGCCCGCAGGCGTTCCTCGGGGGGCAGCGCGGCCAGGCCGGTCGCCGTCGCCTCCGCCGGCCGCTGGGTCGCGGGCCGGTCGGTCAGTGCGGCCAGCAGGCGCCGCCCGTCCGGGAGGCCGGCGGCGAACAGCGGCCAGTCGACGTCGGTGACGACGACGTGCGTCAGGTCGTCGGCGAGCACACGGCCGAGTTCGGCGAGCGCGCGCTGCGGATCCATCGGCCGCACGCCGTAGCGGCGGAGCCGGTCCCCGACCGCGCCGTCGGCCATGCCCCCGCCGTCCCACGGGCCCCAGGAGATCGACGTCGCGGGCAGTCCCAGGGCGCGGCGGTGGCGGGCGAAGGAGTCCAGGAAGGCGTTGCCGGGGGCGTAGTTGCCGTGTCCCGCGCCGCCGAGGATGCCGGAGCTGGACGAGAACAGCACGAACGCGTCGAGGTCGCCGGTCAGCTCGTGCAGGATCTCGGCGCCTCGGGCCTTGGTGCGCAGTACCGCGTCCGCCCGTCCGGGCCCCAGGTCGTCGAGCATTCCGTCGTCGAGCACGGCGGCGGTGTGGAAGACGGCGGTCACCGGCTCGTCCTGCCCGGCGAGCAGGTCCCGGACGGCGTCGCGGTCGCCGACGTCGCAGCGTGCCAGCGTCACGCGTGCGCCCAGCTCACGCAGTTCGCGGACGAGTTCGGCGGCGCCGGGGGCGTCGGCGCCACTGCGGCTGGTCAGCAGCAGGTGCGGCGCGCCGTCGGCGGCCAGCCAGCGGGACACCTTCGCGCCGAGGGCTCCGGTCGCGCCGGTGACCAGGAGGGTACCGCGCGGCCGCCATGCCCGGGACGGCCCCTGCTCGGCGCGGACCAGCCGGCGGCCGTAGAGCCGTCCGCCGCGGATCGCCGCCTGGTCCTCGGCGCGGGGCCCGGCGAGGAGGCCGGTGAGCAGGCCCGGGTCGAAGCCGTCGGAGACGTCGACGACCCCGCCCCACCGCTCGGGGTGTTCGAGGCCGACGACCTGCCCGAGCCCCCAGACCAGGCTCTGGGCGAAGCCGGTGACCCGGTCGGTGTCCGTGACGGCGACGGCGTCCCGGGTCAGGCACCACAGCGGGGCCTCGACGGTCTGGGCGAGGGTCAGGGTCCGCGCGTAGCCGCGCGGTACGGCCGGGTGGTCGGGATGAGGTCGCTCGTCGAGTGCCAGCAGGGACAGCACACCGGTGATCTCGCCGTCCGCGGTGGTCACCGGCTCGGCGCCGGCCTCGGTGAGCGCGGCGAACACCGCCGGCACCAGGGGGTCGTCGATCTCCGGGGTGACCACGAGCCAGCGACCGGACAGCGTGCGTCCGGCGGGTTCGACCGGCTCCCACGCGATCCGGTACCGCCGGCCCTTGGCCTCCGGCGGTGCGGGGCTGGGCCAGAACCGCCTGCTCTGGAAAGGGTACGTGGGCAGCTCGACGCGCGGCCCGGTCACCTCGGCGCACAGGGCGGGCCAGCCGACCGGGGCTCCCTCCACGTGCAGCCGGCCCACCGCGGTGAGCAGCGACCGGGCCTCGTCCGTGCCCTCTCGCAGCGTCGGCAGGGCGACGATCTCCGGCCGGCATCGCGTGGCGAGCGCAGCCAGGACACCGCCGGGGCCGAGTTCCACCACCGTCGTCGCACCGCTGTCGCCCAGCCGCCGCATCCCGTCGGCGAAGTGGACGGTGCCGACGGCCTGCCGTACCCAGTACTCCGGATCGGTCAGGTCGTCGCCGGGGCCGGTCGGCACGATCGGCAGCCGGGCCTGGGTGAACGTCAGAGTCCTGACGATCTGGCGCAGCTCGTCGGCGATCGGCCGCATCCGGGGCGAGTGGAAGGCGTGCGACACGCGCAGGCGGCTGGTCTTGCGGCCACGTGCGGCGAGGTCCTGGGCGATGGCGAGCACGGCCGGCTCGTCTCCGGACAGCACGACCGACGACGGGCCGTTCACGGCGGCCAGCCCGACCCGGTCGTCCAGCAGTGGCCGGACCTCGTCCGCCGTCGCCTCGACCGCCACCATCGCCCCGCCCGAGGGTAGCCGCTGCATCAGCGCGCCGCGGGCCACCGCCAGTCTGGCCGCGTCCGGCAGACCGAGCACGCCCGCGACATGTGCGGCGGCGAGTTCGCCGATGGAGTGGCCGAGCAGAAAGTCCGGTGTGATCCCCCAGCTCTCCAGCAGGCGGAACAGGGCGACCTCGACGGCGAACAGGACCGGCTGGGTGAACTCGGTGCGGTCCAGCCGCGCCGCGTCCCCGCCGAAGGCGATGTCGCGCAACGGCAGGCCGCAGTGCTCGGCGACCTCGTCAAAGGCGTTCGCGAACGCGACATGACGCGCGTGCAGCTCACGCCCCGCGCCGATGCGCTGGGATCCCTGACCGGAGAACAGGAACGCGGTCCGGCCCCGGACCGGGTTGACCGCGCGCAGCACCGAAGGCGCGTTCTCGCCGTCCCGTACGGCACGCAGCCCGGCCATCAGTTCGTCACGGTCGCCGGCCACGATCACGGCACGCTCCCGCAGGTGTGAGCGGGTCGTGGCGAGATCCCTGGCGAGCCGCCGGAACGGCGCGTCCACGCCGGCGAGCGCGGCCGCCTGCGCGCGCAACGCGACGGGGTCGGCGGCCGAGAGCGGGAACAGCGCCGGGCCGGACTCCGTGTCCTCCGTCCCCTCCGCGTCCTGCGCGGCGAGCGGCTCCGGCTCCGGAGCCTGTTCCAGGATGACGTGCGCGTTGGTGCCGCTCACCCCGAACGCCGACACACCGGCGCGGCGCGGGCGGTCGGTCTCCGGCCAGCCGATCTGCTCGGTGAGCACCCGGACGCCGGACCAGGTGACCCGCGGCGTCGGCGTGCCCACGTGCAGCGTCCTGGGCAGCAGGCCGTGCCGCAGGGCCAGTACGGTCTTCACGACGCCCGCCAGTCCGGCGGCGGCCTGGGTGTGGCCGATGTTGGACTTGACCGAGCCCAGCCACAGCGGCCGGCCGCGGTCCCGGCCGTAGACCGCCCGCAGCGCGTCGGCCTCGATCGGGTCGCCGAGCCTGGTGCCGGTGCCGTGCGCCTCGACGGCGTCCACGTCGGACGGCGTGAGCCCGGCGGCCGCCAGCGCCTCACGGATCACGCGTTCCTGGGCGGGGCCGTTGGGCGCGGTCAGGCCGTTGGAGGCGCCGTCGGAGTTGACCGCGCTGCCGCGCACGAGCGCCAGCACCGGGTGGCCGTTGCGCCGGGCGTCCGACAGCCGCTCCACCAGGATCACCGCGGCGCCCTCGCCCCAGCCGGTGCCGTCCGCGTCGGCGGAGAACGCCTTGCACCGCCCGTCGGGGGCGAGGGCGCGCTGGCGGGAAAACTCCAGGAAGGTGCCCGGGGTGGCCATCACCGTGGCGCCCCCGACGAGCGCGAGCCCGCATTCGCCCGCCCGCAGGGATCGGACGGCCAGGTGCAGCGCGACCAGCGACGCCGAGCACGCGGTGTCGACGGTCAGCGACGGCCCCTCCAGGCCCAGCAGGTAGGAGATCCGGCCGGAGGCGATGCTCGCCGCGTTACCGGTGCCCAGGTGGCCCTCGAAGTCCTCGGGGGAGCGCATGAGCACCGCCGGGTAGTCCTGGCCGTTGGTGCCGACGAACACACCGGTCCGGCTGCCACGCGCCCACGCGGGGTCGATTCCGGCGCGTTCGAACGCCTCCCACGCCGTCTCCAGCAGCAGCCGCTGCTGCGGGTCCATGGCGAGCGCCTCCCGCGGGCTGATGCCGAAGAAGTCCGCGTCGAACTCGGTGGCGCAGTCGAGGAACCCGCCCTCGGCGGCGTAGACGTGACCGGTCCGTTCGGGATCCGGGTCGACCAGATCGGGATCCCAGCCGCGGTCGGCGGGCAGCGGCGTGAGCGCGTCGGTCCCCGCGGCCACCAGGTCCCACAGGTCGTCGGGCGAGCGCACGTCGCCGGGGAAGCGGCAGCCCATGCCGACGATCGCGATCGGCTCGCTGTCGCGTTCCTCCAGCTCGGCCAGCTTGCGGTTGGCGCGGCGCAGGTCCGTCGTGGCCCGCTTGAGGTAGGCCCGGAGCTTGTCCGTCTCGGTGTCGGTCATCGGTCGCCAAACTCCTCGTCCAAGAGCTTGAAGAGCTCGTCGTCGGTTGCCTCGGCCAGGTCGGGGTCGTCCTCGCCGCTCGCCTGTTCCCCCGTGCCGCCCCGGTCGGCGGGGGCGGGGCCGGCGGGATCCTCGCCGAACAGCGCGGACACCAGGTGCCCGGCGAGCGCGGCCGGTGTGGGGTGGTTGAACACCAGCGCGGCCGACAGCTCCAGCCCGGTTTCGGCGGCCAGCCGGTTGCGCAGGTTGACCGCGCTCAGCGAGTCGAACCCGAGGTCGCGGAAGGACCGGTCGGGGTCGACCTCCGCCGGTCCGCCGTGGGCGAGGACGGCGGCGACGTGGGTGCGCACGGCGTCGAGCAGCAGCCGCTGCCGGTCGGCCGGCGCTACCCGGCCGTAGTCCGTCGGGGTCGTGGTGCTCGGCCGCGTCACCAGATCGGTCAGCAGGCCGGCCCGGCTGCCTTCGGCGTAGGGTTTCCAGTCGACGTCGGCGATGACCAGCGACCCACCCGGACCGGACAGGGCGCGGTGCAGGACGGTGACGGCCGCCGCGGGGTCCATCGGGTGCACGCCGCCGCGCCGCATCCGCTCCACCGCGCGGGGATCGGCCGCCATGCCCTCGCCCGCCCACGGCCCCCAGGCGGCGGCGACGGCCGGCTTGCCCTCGGCACGGCGGCGACGGGCCAGGGCGTCCAGGAAGGCGTTGGCGGCGGCGTAGTTACCCTGCCCGGCGCTGCCGAGCGTGCCCGCCATCGAGGAGAACAGTACGAACGCGTCGAGGTCGCCGGTGAGTTCGTCGAGGTGCCGGGCCGCCTCCGCCTTCGGCCGCCAGACGCGTTCGAACCGGTCCGGGGTCAGCGCGCCGAGGACGCCGTCGTCGAGCACTCCCGCGGCGTGGAAGACGGCGGACGGCGGGTACTGCGCCAGCAGTTCGGCGACCGCCGTACGGTCGGCGACGTCGCAGGCGACGACGTCGACCTCCGCGCCGAGCCCGGTCAGCTCGGCGACCAGCTCACCGGCGCCCGGGGCGTCCGCGCCCCGGCGCCCGGTCAGCACGAGGTGCTCCGCGCCCGATCGCGCCAGCCACCTCGCGACGTGTGCGCCGAGCGCACCGGTACCTCCGGTGACCAGCACCGTTCCGCTGGGCCGCCAGGTCGTCGACGGCGGCAGCGGCAGCGGGCGCAGCCGCGCGGCGAGCACCGTACCCGCGCGTACCATGATCTGGTCCTCCGTCGCGGCTGCCATCGCGGCGGCCAGGGCCCGGAAGTCCGCCTCCGACGCGTCGCGCGGCAGATCGGCCAGACCGCCCCAGCGGTGGGGCCGTTCGGCGGCGATCGTGCGCCCGAGCCCGGTCAGCGCCGCCTGCCCGGCGTCATCGTCGGCGCCGAACGTCACCAGCCACAGCGGGACGTCGACCTCTTCGGCGAGCCGCGCCGTACGGGCGAGCACCTCGGGCGCGTCCACGGTCAGGGCGAGCAGCGACACCACCCCGGTCACCGGACCGGCCGGCGGACCGGCCGGCGGATCAGCTGGCGGACCGGCCGGCGGATCAGCTGGCGGATCAGCCACTGTCTCGTGCACGCGGGCGCCCGCCGACTCCAGCGCCGTCACGCACCGGCGGACGACCTCGTGTGCCCGGTCCCCCACGACCAGCCAGTCCCCGCTGATCGTGCCGGCGCCGGTGGGGACCGGAGTCCACTCGACGTGATGCGTCCAGGCGCCGGTGTCCGGTGCGGCACCGGGCGTGTCGAGCCAGAACCTGCGGTGCTGGAACGCCGTGGTGGGTACCGGCACCTGCCGCCCGCCCAGCGACCGGTAGACGGCCGCCCAGTCGACGGGAACGCCCGCGACGTGCAGGGCGCCGACCGCTTCGACGAGCGTGTCGATCTCGGGTCTGCCCGCCCGCTGGGTCGCGATCGCCGGTATGTCGGCGCCGGAGCGCACCGCGGCCGTCAGCGCCGCGTCCGGCCCGATCTCGACGATGGCACCGGCACCGGTGCCGCGCAGGGTCGTGACGACGTCGGCGAAGCGCACGGTCGACCGTACGTGCCGCACCCAGTACTCCGGCGTGCGCAGTTCGCCGGCGGTGGCGATCCGCCCGGTGAGGTCGGACACGACGGGGATCGCCGGCTCGGCGAAGGTCAGGCCGCGCAGGGCGGCGGCGAACTCGTCGAGCATGCCGTCCATCAGCGGCGAGTGGAAGGCGTGGCTCACCCTCAGCCGCGTCGCCCGGCGTCCCCGCGCGCGGTACCGCTCGACGACGGCGTCCACCTCGGACTCCGTACCGGAGATCACGACCGAACCCGGTGCGTTGACCGCGGCGATCGCGACGCCGGACAGTTCGGCTGTGTCGGCTGTGTCGGCTGTGTCGTCATGGCCGGTCTCGACGGCCGCCATCGCACCGGGCGGCAGGGACTGCATCAGTCGTGCCCGCGTGGCCAGCAGCGTGCACGCGTCGGCCAGCGACCACACCCCCGCCACGTACGCGGCGGTGATGCCGCCGACGGAGTGCCCGGCGACGAACTCCGGCCGCAGGCCCCATGACTCGGCCAGCCGGAACAGGGCCACCTCGAACGCGAACAGCGCGGGCTGGGTGAACTGCGTGCGGGCCAGCAGCGCCTCGTCGTCACCGAGGACGATGTCCCGCAGCGGCCGTCCGAGCAGCAGGTCGAAGTGCGCGCACACCTCGTCGAACGTGTCGGCGAAGACGGGGAAGGCGGCGTACAGGTCCCGTCCCATGCCGGCGTGCTGCGCGCCCTGGCCGCCGAACACCACGGCGTGTCCGCTCACCCTGACCGGCGGGGAGGCCGGCAGGGCCGACAGCCGCGCGATCGCCTCGTCACGGTCGTGGGCGACGACGACGGCCCGGCGCTCGAGGTGGGCCCGGCCCAGCGCCAGTGAGCGGCCGATGTCGTGCAGTTCGCCGGTGCCAGGCCGGCGCAGGTGGTCGAGCACCCGGGAGACCTGTGCCCGCAGGCCCGCCTCGGTGCGTCCGGAGATCACCAGTGGCGCGGGGCCGACGACGGGCGTCACCGCGGCGCCGGCGCCCGGCGGCGCCTGCTCCAGCACGATGTGGGCGTTGGTACCGCTGATGCCGAACGCGGACACCCCGGCGCGGCGTGGACGGCCGGTGTCGGGCCAGTCGGTTCGCTCGGTCAGCAGCCGTACGGCGCCGCTGTCCCAGTCGACGTGTGAGGAGGGCGTGTCGGCGTGCAGTGTCCTGGGCAGCACGCCCTCCCGCATCGCCATGACCATCTTGATCAGACCGGCGGCGCCGGCCGCCGCCTGGGTGTGGCCGACGTTGGACTTGATCGAGCCCAGCAGCAGCGGGACGTCCCTGTCCTGACCGTAGGCGGCCAGCAGCGCCTGCGCCTCGATCGGGTCGCCCAGCGCGGTGCCGGTGCCGTGCGCCTCGACGGCGTCCACCTCCGACGGCCCGAGCCCGGCCGCCGCCAGCGCCGTCCGGATGACCCGCTGCTGCGCGGGGCCGTTGGGCGCGGTGAGGCCGTTGCTCGCGCCGTCGGAGTTGACCGCGCTGCCCCGGACGACGGCCAGCACGGGATGCCCGTTGCGCCGGGCGTCCGACAGCCGTTCCACGAGCAGGACACCGGCGCCCTCGGCCCAGCCGGTGCCGTCGGCGTCGTCGGAGAACGCCTTGCAGCGGCCGTCGGGCGCGAGCCCGCGCTGGCGGGAGAACTCCACGAACGTGCCGGGGGTCGCCATCACGGTGGCGCCGCCGGCCAGGGCGAGCTCGCACTCACCGGCACGCAGCGACTGCACCGCCAGGTGCAGCGCCACGAGGGAGGACGAGCACGCCGTGTCCACGGTGACCGCCGGGCCCTCCAGGCCGAGGACGTAGGCCAGCCGCCCGGACGCGACGCTGGTCGTGGTGCCGGTCAGCAGGTAGCCCTCGGCGCCGTCCGGCGCCGCCCCCAGCCCGTAGCCCTGGTAGGACAGGCCGACGAACACGCCGGTGGCGCTGCCCCTGGCCGACGCGGGGTCGATGCCGGCGTGTTCGAACGCCTCCCACGCCGTCTCCAGCAGCAGCCGCTGCTGCGGGTCCATCGCGGCGGCCTCGCGCGGGCTGATGCCGAAGAAGTCCGCGTCGAAGTCGCCGGCCGCCTCCAGGAAGCCGCCCTCCCGGACGTAGCTGGTGCCCTGGTTGTCCGGGTCGGGGTGGTGCAGGCGGCCGAGGTCCCAGCCGCGGTCGACGGGGAAGCCGGTGATCGCGTCGCGTCCGTCGAGCACCAGCCGCCACAGCTGCTCCGGCGTCGCGACACCGCCCGGGAAGCGGCAGGCCATCCCGACGATCGCGATCGGCTCGTGCGTCGCCGCCGCGGCCCGGACCTCACCGGCGTCGGCTTCCCCGGCCAGCAGGGCGCACAGGTGGTCCACCAGCGTGGCCGGGGTGGGGTGGTCGAACACCAGCGTCGCGGGCAGGGCCAGGCCGGTCAGGGCGGTGAGCCGGTTGCGCAGGTCGACCGCGGTCAGCGAGTCGAACCCGAGGGCGGTGAACGCGCGGGCGGGGTCGATCCGGCCCGCGTCGGCGTGGCCGAGCACGGTCGCGGTCGCCGTGAGCACGCGGTCGGTCAGCGCGCGCCGAAGTTCGGCCGTCGGCAGGCCGGTCAGGTCGCTCTCGTGCCGGGCCGGCTGGGGCGTGTCCTGGGCGATGACTGCTTCGGGGATCGTCTCGAGCAGCGGACGTCGCCGGGCCACGGTGAACGCCGAGGTGAAACGCGTCCAGTCGACGTCGGCCAGCACGAGCCCGGAGTCGCCGTCGTCGAGCGCGCGGACCAGTCCGTCGAGTGCGATGTCCGGGTCCAGTTCGGTCAGGCCGCGCCGCCGCAGGTGTTCGCCGACCCGCCCGGCCGCCATGCCGCCGCCCGACCACGGTCCCCAGGCGAGCGCGGTGGCGGGCAGCCCGGCCGCCCGGCGGCGTTCGGCCAGCGCCAGCAGGTAGGCGTTGCCCGCCGCGTAGGCGCCCTGTTCCCCCGCGCCCCACACGCCGGACACCGACGAGTGCAGCACGAACGCCTCGACCGTCCCGCCGAGCAGGTCGTCCAGGTGGGACGCGCCGGTGACCTTGGCGGACAGCACCTCGGCGAACTCGGCGAGCTCCATCCGGGCCAGCGGGGTGGCCTGCCCGACGCCCGCCGCGTGCACGACCGCCGTGACGTGGCGGCCGTCCAGCAGCGCGGCGAGCGCGTCACGGTCGGCGACGTCGCAGGCGGCGATCGTCACCTTCGAGCCCAGCTCGGCGAGCAGTTCCGCCGCGCCGGGGGCGTCGCTCCCGCGACGGCTGGTCAAGATCACACGCTCCGCGCCGAGGTTGAGCAGCCGCCGGGCGCTGTGCGCGCCGAGGGCACCCGTACCGCCGGTGACCAGCACGGTTCCGCGTGGTGTCCACCGCCGCCGGGCGGGCGGCTGCTCCAGGGGGGCGCGCACCAGCCGGGGCACGAACACCCCCGACGCCCGCAGCGCGACCTGGTCCTCGCCGCCGGTTCCGCCGAGCACCCGCAGCAGTCGCGCGATCGCGCGCGGGCCGGGGGTCTCCGGAAGGTCGACCAGGCCGCCCCAGGCGTCGGGCTGCTCCAGGGCCAGGACGCGTCCGAGGCCCCAGATCAGCGCGCCGGCGGGATCCGGCGCACCGTCCGCCGCGCCGATCGTGACCGCGCCGCGAGTGGCCAGCCACAGCGGCACCGAAAGACCGGCGCGCGCCAGCGACAGCGTGGCGGCCGTCCCGCGCGGCACGCCGGGATGATCACAGTGCGGCGTGGTGTCGAGGCCGAGCAGGGACAGCACGCCGGCGACGTCCCGCCCGGCGAGTTCCGCGGCGACCTGGGCGCCGGGGTCGGGCTGGTCGAGGTCGACCTCGACGGCGTCGAACCCCGCCGTCCACTCCAGGCCCATCCCGGGCGGGTGCACCACGAGCCAGCGGTTCGCCGTCCGGCCGCGCGGTTCGCCCGCGGGCTGCCAGCGCACGCGGTAGCGGTACTCCTCGGCGGCGGAGCGGGCCCGGTCGGCCGCCCGCCACCTGGCCAGGGCCGGCAGGGCCGCCGCCAACGCGGCCCGGTCGTCGTCCGCCGCGGACAGCGCGTCGAGATCGCCACGGCCGACGGCCTGCCAGAACGCGTCGTCACGGTCCGCGACGGCCTCGGGGTCGTCCGGGGCGATCCAGAAGTGCTCGTGCTGGAACGGATAGGTGGGCAGGTCCACCCGGTGCCCGTCGCCGACCATGGCGCCGGTGTCCACCGTCGTCCCTCGCACGTGCAGGCGCGAGACGGCCTCCAGGACCGACCGCCCTTCGGGCCGGTCGCCGCGCAGCAGCGGCACAGCGTCGCCGACCATGGCGGACAGCACGCTGTCCGGGCCGATCTCCAGCCAGTTCGTGACGCCGGAGTCCCGCAGCCACCGCACACCGTCGGCGAACCTGACCGTGGCGCGGGCGTGCCGCACCCAGTGGTCCGCGGAGGCCAGCGTCGCCGCGTCGACCGGGCCGCCGGTCACCGTGGACACCACGGGAAACTCCGGCACACCAGGCGTCAGGCCCGCCGCCGCGGCCCGGAGGTCCGCCAGCACCGGTTCCACGAGACCGGAGTGGAAGGCGTGGCTGACGTCGAGCCGCTTGGTCCGGTGACCGGCCGCGGCCAGCCGCTCCGCCAGCCGCAGGACGGCCGGCTCCGCACCGGACAGCACCAGTGACGCCGGGCCGTTCACCGCGGCGATGTCGACGCCGTCGGCCGGCAGCCGGCGCACGTCGTCCTCGGTGGCCTCGACCGCGACCATGACACCGCCCGCGGGCAGGTCCTGCATCAGCCGGCCACGCGCCGCGACCAGGGCGACGGCGTCGTCCAGGGACAGCGCGCCGCTGACGTGGGCGGCGGCGAGTTCACCGACGGAGTGGCCGAGCAGCCAGGCGGGACGCACGCCCCACGACCGTACGAGACGGAAAAGCGCGACCTCGATCGCGAACAGCGCGGGCTGGGCGAATTCGGTGCGCCGCAGGAGTCCGGCGTCGTCACCGTGCACGACGTCGATCAGCGGCAGCGGGAGCAGGGCGTCGAACCGCGCGCACACCTCGTCGAAGGCGTCGGCGAACGCCGGAAACCGCAGCCTCAGCTCCCGGCCGGCGCCCAGCCGCTGGGAACCCTGCCCCGAGAACAGGAAGGCGGTGTCGCCACCGACGGCAGCGGGCACCTCTGGCCCACCGGCGAGGGCGTCCAGCCCGGCGAGGAGATCGTCCTGGCCGGACGCCACGAACGCCGCGCGGTGCCGCAGCCCGGCCCGGCCCGCGGCCAGCATGAACGCGACGTCGCGCACCGGCAGCGGACCCGTCTCCAGGAAGGCGCGCAACCGGGTGGCCTGATCCCGCAGCGCGGCCGCCGACGCCGCCGAGAGCAGTACCGGCACCGGCAGCGCGGGCCCGTCGACGGCGGCCGGCGCGGCCGAGGAGGGCGGGGAGGGCGGGGCCTGCTCCAGGATCAGGTGGGCGTTGGTCCCGCTCACCCCGAACGCGGAGATCGCCGCGCGCCGGGGGCGACCGGTCTCCGGCCAGTCGATCTGCTCGGTGAGCAGTGAGACCGCGCCGGTGTCCCACGCGACGTGCGTGCTCGGCGTGTCCACGTGCAGGGTCCTGGGCAGCACCGCGTGGCCGAGGGCGAGCACCATCTTGATCACGCCTGCCACGCCGGAGGCGGCCTGGGAGTGGCCGATGTTGGACTTCAGCGAGCCGAGCCACAGCGGACGGTCACGGTCCTGCCCATAGGTGGCCAGCAGCGCCTGCGCCTCGATCGGGTCGCCCAGGGTGGTGCCGGTACCGTGGCCCTCCACGGCGTCGACCTCGCCGGGGCCCAGACCGGCGTCGGCCAGCGCCTGACGGATGACGCGCTCCTGGGACGGCCCGTTCGGCGCGGCGAGGCCGTTGCTCGCCCCGTCGGAGTTGACGGCGCTGCCGCGCAGGACCGCGAGCACCCGGTGCCCGTTGCGTTCGGCGTCGGACATCCGCTCCAGCACGACGACGCCGACGCCTTCGGCCCAGCCCGTGCCGTCGGCCGCGTCGGCGAACGACTTGCAACGGCCGTCGGGGGCCAGGCCGCGCTGGCGGGAGAACTCGACGAACGTCGCCGGGGTCGCCATCACCGTGACACCGCCGACGAGTGCGAGCGAGCACTGCCCGGACCGCAGCGCCTGCGCCGCCCAGTGCATCGCGACCAGCGACGACGAGCACGCCGTGTCGACGGTGACCGCCGGTCCCTGCAGGCCCAGCGAGTAGGCGACCCGGCCGGAGATCACGCTCGACGCGTTACCGGTGAGGAAGTAACCCTCCAGCTCGGCGGGCACGGCACCGGCCCGCACCCCGTAACCCTGGTGGATGGCGCCGACGAACACTCCGGTGTCGCTGCCCCGCAGACCGGCCGGATCGATGCCGGCCCGCTCGACCGCCTCCCACGAGGTCTCCAGCAGCACCCGCTGCTGCGGGTCCATCGCCAGCGCCTCCCGCGGGCTGACGCCGAAGAAGTCCGCGTCGAACCCGCCCGCGTCGTCGAGGAAGCCGCCCTCGAAGGCATAGGTCTTGCCGGGGCGGCCGGGATCCGGGTCGTACAGTCCGCCCAGGTCCCAGCCACGGTCGGCGGGGAAGGCCGAGACGGCGTCGCGGCCGCCGGCCAGCAGCCGCCACAGGTCCTCCGGGCTGCGGACGCCGCCGGGCAGGCGGCAGGCGACCGAGACGATGACGATCGGATCGTCATCGACCGCGGCCCGGGCGACCGGCGCCGTCGTGACCACGCCGCCCGACAGGTGGGCGGCGAGCAGGGCGGGCGTCGGATGGTCGAACACCAGGGTCGGCGGCAGCCTCAGCCCGGACGCGCCCGCCAGCCGGTTGCGCAGCTCCAGCGCGGTGAGCGAGTCGAAGCCCAGTTCGCTGAACGGGCGGGCGGAATCGATGCCGTCGGCGGAGTCGTGGCCGAGTACGGCGGCGGCCGCGTCGAGCACCAGGCGGAGCGCGCGCCGTTCCCGCTCGGCGGGAGGCAGATCGCCGAGGCCGCCGAGGCCGTTGAGTTCAGGGCCGGTCGCGACCGGGGCGGGTTCGGACGCGGCGAACTCCTCGACCAGCGGCCGGGGCCGGGCGCCGGTGTAGAGCGGCAGGAAACGGTCCCAGTCGATGTCGGCGACCGTCAGCGTCGTCTCCCCGCCGGTGACGGCGTCCTCCAGCGCCGCGACGGCCAGCAGCGGGTCCATCTCGGTCAGGCCGCGGCGGGACAGGTGCGCGCGCACGGCGTCGTCGACCATGCCGCCACCGCCCCAGGCTCCCCAGGCGATCGACAGCGTACGGAGCCCACGGCCACGGCGGTTCTCGGCGAGCGCGTCCACGTAGGCGTTGGCGGCTCCGTACGCGGCCTGCCCGGCGCTGCCCCACGTGGAGGCGCCCGAGGAGAAGAACACCAGTGTTCCCTCCAGCAGCGCGCCCAGGTTCGACGCCCCGGCCGCCTTCGCCGCCAGCGCCTCGCGCAGATCCTCCGCCGTGGTCTCGGCCAGCGCGATGCCCCGCCCGATGCCGGCGGCGTGCACGGCGGTGGTGATCGGACGGTCCTCGGGGACCGTGGCGATCAGTTCGGCGAGCGCGGCGCGGTCGGCCACGTCGCACGCCGCGACGGTGGCCGCGCAGCCCAGACCGGCGAGTTCGGCGACGAGCGCACCGGCCGCGGGCGCGTCGGGGCCGCTCCGGCTGACCAGCAGCAGGTGCTTCGAACCGCGGGTGGCCAGCAGGCGGGCGACGTGGGCGCCGAGTGCCCCGGTGCCGCCGGTGATCAGGACCGTGCCGTCCGGCCGCCACGGGGTCGTGTCGGAGTGGTGCGTGGGTGCGGCCGTCAGCCGCCGGGCGAAGACACCGGACGAACGGATCGCGAGCTGCTCCTCGTCGCCGTAGGCGCCGGCGAGCACGGCGGCCAGGCGGCTCAGCGCCCGGTCGTCCAGAGTCTCGGGCAGGTCGAGCAGGCCACCGCCGACAGCCGGGTGCTCCAGGCCGAAGACCTGGCCCAGTCCCCAGACCGTCGCCTGGCCGGGCTCGGTGAGACGATCGGACGGGCCGACCGAGACCGCGCCCCGCGTGACCGTCCATACGGGAACATCCCCATCGGCGATCGCGCGGTACAGGGCGAGGGAGGTCTCCGGCTCCTGTTCCACCGGCAGCAGCGACAGCACACCGGCGGCGGCCGGCAGGTGCGCGGTGACGCCGGCGACGTCCGCCACGACCGTCACCTCGGCGCCGTGCGCGCGCAGGGCGGCGGCGACGTCCTCCTGGCCGGAGGTGACGACGATCCAGGTCCCGCTCAGCCGTGCACGGGGCGTGGAGCCGGTGACCGGTTTCCAGCCGACACGGTAGCGCCATCCGTCGACGGTGCGCCGGCTCTGACGCCCGTGCCACCAGTCCGACAGCGCCGGAAGCACATCCTCGACGTCCACACCGAGCAGCGAGGCGAGGCCGGCCGCGTCACCACGGTCGACGAGGTCCCAGAACTCGCTGTCCGTCTGTGCGGCGACGGCGGGCCGGAGGTGGTCGGGCAGCCAGAAGCGTTTGCGTTGGAAGGGGTAGGTGGGGAGTTCCGCCGCGGGACCGCCGCCCAGCAGGGTTTCCCAGGCGATCGTGATTCCGGCGGTGTGGGCTTCGGCGGCTGAGCGCAGGAAACGGCCGGGGCCGCCGTCGTCGCGGCGCAACGTCCCGAGGGCGTTGTCGATTCCGTGGATCAGGACGGGGTGGGGGCTGCATTCGATGAACGGGCCGTTGCCGGCCGAGGCGACCGCCTGGTCGAACAGCACGGTGTTGCGCAGGTTCGTGAACCAGTAGGCGGCGTCCAGCCCGGCGGTGTCGAACGGCTCTCCCGTCACCGAGGAGTGGAACGGGATCTCCGAGGTCCGGGGCGTCACCGTTTTCAGGGCCGAGATCACTTCGTCGTGGATGCGGTCGACGTCGGCCGAGTGTGATCCGTAGTCGACCGGGATCCATTTGGCGTCGACGCCGGTGGCGGTCAGGGTGTCGAACAC
>NZ_JBFBCF010000041.1:0-90703 GCF_040683035.1 Streptosporangium sp. NPDC051022
GGTTTTTTTGTGGGGGGGGGGTGGGGGGGGGGGGCGGGGGGGCGGCCCCCCGCGCCGCCGCGCTTGACAACCCATGAGAACAATTCGGCAATGCTCCGCGATGGGATGTCGTCGTCTGTCGCGATGGCCGTGTACGCCGGGGATGTGGGCTGTAGTTTCACGGTGTGGCTACCAACGAAGAGCAGACGCGGTGGGTCGTGCACGGCGAGCGGCTGATCTACGACAACGAGTGGATCCGGCTCGGACTGGTGGACGTCGAGATCCCCGGTGGAGAGCGGTTCGAGCATCACGCGGTGCACCTGGGGCCGGCAGCCATGACGGTGCTGGTGGACGAGCAGAACCGTGTGCTGATGATGTGGCGCCACCGTTTCCTGTTCGACCGGTGGGGCTGGGAACTGCCCGGCGGCCTCGTGGAGGTGGGCGAGGATCCGAAGGACACCGCTGCTCGTGAGGTGGAAGAGGAGACCGGCTACCGGCCCAAGGAGTTGGAGCACCTCATCACGTTTCAGCCGATGGTGGGCATGGTCGACTCCGAGCATGTCGTGTTTCTCGGCAGAGGTGCCGAGCTGGTCGGCGAGCCGGTCGGGGAGGTGGAGGCCGATCGGCTGGAGTGGATCCCGATGGCGGAGATCCCGGACATGATCGCCCGTGGAGACGTATGGAACTCCGGTGTACTGGTTGGTCTCCTGTACGCCCGTGAGCGGCTCAACGGGATCCGCGGGTAGCCGCGCGAGTCAGTTCCTTGACGCGTCGTCCATGTCGACGCGAGCCGGTCAAGGTAGCGAGTTGCCCGGCCCTGTGAAGGTGCGGTTGCGCGGCGTCCAGCTCACCCATTGCGAGGAAGGCATGGGCAAGATCGCACCTCAGCCCGGCTTCGGCTCGGTTGTAAGTACCGTCCATACCTGCGAGGGCTGAACGAAGATCTTCGATGGTGTCGGGGTCTCCGAACCGGACGAGGCAGTTACCACGCCAGCGGGCGAGGTGATGTCTGTTGAGGGAGACGTAGGGCACGTCAGGGTCGGTTTCTCCTTCGGGCAGGAGCGCGGCGGCCTGGTCGAGGGCCGTACGACATGCGGCCTCGTCGCCGAGAACCGCGGCGGCCTCCGCTTCGGCAGCGGCGAGCCACGTCCGCAAGTGGCCTGGGACACGATGGTCATAGGTCGCGCGGACATGTTGGAGTAGCTCGGTGGCCTCCGCCGGCTGTCCGAGGTCAACCAGGACGTAAGCCTGTTGACCACATGCGTAGGCGAGGAGAGCGGAGTTCTCGGCTGCACGAGCGGCGGATATCGCACGCTCGTGGTGATCCCAGGCGTCCGAGAGCGCGCATGTGTCGATGGCCTGCCATCCGGCAAGGGCGGCGGTCTCCGAAAGGACGTGAGCGAGGCGGGTTCGGATGCCGGGCCGTATGGCATGCCGATGGGCCCGTTCTATCTGAGCGATCTGGGCGCGCATCTTGTCGGCGATCGCCGAGACCCCGAGTCGACGATCCAGTAGACGCAGGTTGTTGGTATCGGTCGTAAGGATCATGACCATGGTGGAGTCGACGGCAGCGGCCGCTTCGAGCCGCGCGGCGAGTTCTTCGGCTTGTTCCCTGTGACTGTCGTCCTGGTTCCCGGTAGGGGAAGCGATGTCGAGCGGGGCCAGGCCCAGGAGCATACGGGCATGGTCAGGCAGGCCGAGGCCGGTGGCGATGCGCTCATAGACCTCCAGATCGGTAATGTAGCGCTGCTTTCGAATGATTTGACTGATACGTCCCTGGGATATTCCGGTCGCCGTACTGATGCGAACCTGACTTGCTCCGCTGTACTTGGCAGCGAGGTTAAACAACCCTGATACGTCACGATTTTTTAGGGTTTGACAAGTCTCATCACGATCCCACACCCATGCCGGAATATCGATCGCATCGAAAGCACGCTTGTCCACTCTGAACCCCCGGCGAACATTCGTCGCAGCGTCGCATCACTACAGGTCAGAGCCTATATCCCTCGATGGTATATCCACGTGGAATAGGAATAAGAAACTATTGCGACCATCCTTTCGCACATGACAGAGCCAGTTAAATGCACGGAATGCGATGGGCGGGGATGGAAGATCATCACTCGTCGTGGATGCGTCGCTGCGACAAGTCTGGGTATAAATCACTCAACTCGCGAGGATTGCCTCTACTGCGACGGATCCACCCCTCTCGTCGAAATGTTTGAGTGGGAGGTGTTCCTCACCGCGGGAACCGACCGGCTCGGGCCGTGCGGGACGAGCTCGTGGCAGGCATCTTCGATGGACGCGCTCCGCATGGCGTTGCGCAAGCTGGCGCCGAACACCGATGCCTGGGGACGGATCACGCACCGGGTCTACGACTTCGGTCTCCTGCCGGACGACTGGTCGCGGCGGGTGATCTTCCGGGCGACCGTGGACCCGGCCGGATCGGTGCGTTTCAAGCGGGTCGCGTCATGAGGGTACGGACGATCATCGAGGGGCCGTCCTGCTCGGCACCGCACCCGCTTCCGCTGCAGGACGGGCACCGCATCCTCATCTGGCGTCCGCTGTACCGCTTCGGGCGTGCGCGGGTGACGGCATGGACGTGTTACGAGCACCGGATCACCTCCTACGAGTTGTGCGAGGCGAGCGGCGTGTCCTTCATCCGCCGGACGGTCGTGAGCAAGGGCAGGCGGATCGTCTCCGAGACCGACGCGTGGTCGTGCGGGGAGGCGCGGGTCATCTGGGCGGCTCTGCTGGCGGGCAGGGCGCGTTAGCGTCCTCCTGGTCGACAGAGTCCTGACAGGCTCCGCCTTAACCAGTACTGTGCTTATGCAGACAAGTGGAAGACTGATCGGGCGGTTGACATGAGCATGGACTTCGCTCCGCCGAAGTATGCCCAGGTGATGACGGCTATTCAGCAGCGTATCGAGGCCGGCGAATACGCCCCGGGTGCCATGCTGCCGTCCGAGACGCAGCTTGTCCGGGAGTTCGGCGTGGGCCGTACGACCGTGGTGCGGGCATTGCAGACACTTGCCATGCAGGGCTGGATCGAGCGGGAACACGGGCGTGGCTCCTTCGTGAAGGGGCGGCCGGAGAGTTCACCGGATCGTGTACGGCCGGGCCTGGCGGTGTCCGAGCAGCCGGAGAGCCCCGAGAGCGTCGTCGATGTTCGGCGTGTCCCGGCTCCTCGTCACATTGCCCGGCTTCTGGGCGTCGACGAGAAGACTCCGGTGATCGCGCGGCGGCGGACAGCGCAACAGGGGGGACGGCTCTCGGCCGTGGAGACCCTGTGGTTCCCGTTGGAGATCGCGCTCGGTACCGACGTGGACAAGCACAAACCGCTGCGGCAGGGAGTGCGCCAGCATCTCCAGGCGGTCAAGCATCTGCGGTTCGACCACATCACCGAACGCCTCACGGCTCGCAGCCCCAGGAAAGAGGAGAGCGAGTTGCTCGGCGGCTCGAAGCCCGTCCTCGGCGTGCTGGCCACGGTGCACGACGCGGCGGGAGCCGTGCTGTTGGTGCTGGAAGCGGCGTTGCCAGGTGATCTTCATGAGTTGCAGGATGTCTATCCCGTGACATAGGCCGACTTCGGGTGGTGCCATGCAAGACATTCCTCCTGTCGTCAGCGAAGAACCGGCCGCGAAGAAGTCGTTCTGGCGCAGTTCGAAGGGGGGCTGCCTCGTGGTCACCCTCGTACCAGTGATCGGCCTGCTTCTTCTCGTGCTCCTCGTCATGATCCCTATGTGGGTCAACAACGGAAAGCTGGCGGACATGATCGGCCGGTTCGAGGATTACCCCTTGCCGCCCGAGACTGGCTGGTCCGACTACGGCGGTGAAGGATCCATCGTGCTTCGCGGCAACGGCAACCACTGCGACTACCGCGCCCGGTTCACCTTTGAGACGGGCCTGGCCATCGACGAGCTCACGGCCTACTACAACCGGGCGAACATCGCGGGGATCGAGGGAAGTCGGGCGGCCATCACCCTGTGGATACAGCCCTCCTCGGAAGGTGCCGCCTACCGCAGCCAGACAGTGATCGTGGAGCTGAACAGCAGCACGGACGCCGGTATGGACATCCGCTGTCACTGACCTGGGCGAGGCTGCCTGCCGGGTGAGCTGAGACTTCTTCCACCCACCAACCTCAATCACTTGTGCGGACGAGTTGAAGGAGCTACTCTCAACTCAGTCGGACAAGTGGACGACCGAACATCGGTCTCTCTTGAAAGGAGTGAATCACCATGGCCATTCAGGGCCCGATCTCGATCGGCTTCGATCAGGTCTTCCCGCACGGCTGCTACCTGGTCGGCGAGGTGCAGCAGGTCAAGGACTTCGACGCCTCGACGGCCACCCGGGTCGTCTACGCCAAGGACAAGACCACCGGCCTTCCGGTCTGGCAGGTCTCCGTGGTCGACGCCGACCCCGAGGCCAAGGCCTCGCAGAAGTCGGTCACCGTCAAGATCCTCACCGAGGTCCAGCCGGTTCCCCCGCCCCCGCTGCCGGGCCTGCCGTTCACCCCGGTCGAGTTCGACGGGATGAGCGTCACGCCGTACGTCGGCCAGGAGTCCGGACGACTGGCCTACTCGCTGCGGGCGCGGGCTATGCGTGCTCCCCGCACCGCCACGACCAAGCACACCGCCTCGGCGTCGGCCAAGGACGCCACCACCACGACCAGCAAGGAGATCGCAGCATGAGCGCCCACGACAACTACCAGCCCTACACCTACGTCACCGCCTCCATCCACGATGGTGACACCCGGCTGGATGTGTCCTTCCACACCGCCGAGCTGTCGGTCATGGCGATGACCGTCCAGGGCATCCGGCCCTACCTGTGCTTCGGCAGCGCCGAGGGCCAGCTGTCGATCTCCACCACCGGCGGCGGACCCGTCACCTCCGCCGACCTGGACCTGGCCCGCGAGATCGCCACCGCCGCCATCCGGTACCGCGACGAGTGCGAGCGGCTGTACGCCGTCCAGGCCATCGTTCCGGCCCCCTCGCCCAACTGGGACGACGACCCGGCCTGATCACGTAAGCGGGGCCGCTGGAAGTTGCAGCTCCCGGCGGCCCCTCGGTTCTCCCCAGACTCCACATCAAGGAAGGCCTTCAGCCTAATGTTCAAAAAACTGCCCGGCGACGAGGCACAGCGCCTCGTCTCCACCACCCCCGACACCGCCGTGGTGTTCCGCCCGGCCGTGGTCCGCACTCCCGCCCTGGTGACGCTGGCCGTCTTCGCCTGGCGCACGGTCACCGCACTCCTGCGGCTCATCTGGCGCCACCCGATAGCCTCGGCCATCGTCGCGATTCCCGGCGTGATCTGGACCGTCTACGGCTGGCCGTACGGCCTCGGCGTCGTCGTCCTGCTGGTGGCTGTCCCGACCGGATGGGCGCTGGTCCATCGGTCCTCGTTCCTGCGCCTGGTCGGCTGGCGGCTGCTGGCCTTCTGGCGGCTGGTGTGGGTCTACCGGCGGCACTGGCAGCCGGTGATGACCATCTCCGGCCTGGCCCGCCACCTCGGCGGACGCGACTACCTGCCCCACCTGCTGGGCGTGGCCTGCACCTCGTGGGCCGACCTGGTCACCGTGAAGATCCTCACCGGTCAGGCCGTCACCGACTGGGCCGACCGGATCGAACAGCTCGCCCATGGGTTCGGCGCCGCCTCCTGCCAGGTGACCGTCATCCGGTCCGGCCGGCTGCTGCTGACCTTCCCCCGCCGGGACCCGTTAGCCGTACCGCTGCCCGCCGTACCGATCCCCGTTGAAGCGTCGGTGGGGCCGGTGGAGATCGGCCGATGCGAGGACGGCGCGCGATGGCGGCTCAAGGTCCACGGCACTCACGTCCTGGTCGCCGGGGCCACCGGGGCGGGCAAGGGGTCGGTCATCTGGTCGACCATCCGGGGGTTGCTGCCCGCCGTCAGTTTGGGACTGGCCGAGATCTGGGCGCTGGACCCCAAGCTCATGGAACTGTCCTTCGGCCGCGACCTGTTCGGCGACCATTACGCCGCGTCCCCGGAAGCCTGCGTCGCCCTCCTCGAAGCCGCGGTGAAGGTGATGCAGGAACGGGCCGGCCGCTTCGCTGGGGTCCGCCGCAACCACACCCCCACCGTGCAGGATCCGTTCGTCCTGGTCGTGGTGGACGAGGTGGCGTTCCTGACCGCCTACCAGCCGGACAAGGGCCTTCGGGTACGCACCATCGCCGCCCTGGCGACTCTGACGACTCAGGGGCGGGCGGTCGGGGTCGGCGTTCTGGCCGCACTCCAGGACCCGCGCAAGGACGTGCTGACCATCCGCAACCTGTTCCCGGACAAGATCGCGCTCCGGTTGGACGAGTCCGAACAGGTGGACATGGTGCTCGGTGACGGAGCCCGGGACCGGGGCGCGCTGGCCGACCTGATCCCTTCCCGGCCTGAGCAGGGGGCGGGCATCGCCTATGTACGGCTGGAGACCTCCCCGGACCCGATCCGGGCCCGCGCCGCCTACGTCTCCGACGACGACATCCGCGACATGGTCGCCGTGTTCACCGCCGACACCCTGCCACTACCCGAGGGGGTGGGCTGATGCGCGTCGTCTTCCAGGCCACCCTCGCCGAACTGAGTGCCTCCGGGCTGCTCGACCTCGACGACGCCACGATCCAGCCGCGTCTCGTGCTGGTCAACCTTCAGCTCTGCAAGGACCCCTACAGCGACGCCTACCGGCTGCACGCCGACGTCCTCGACCCGTACCGGAAGGAGGCCAGATGACCGACACCACCCACCCGTCCACCCTCCAGCCCTTGCCCTTCACCGCCGACATGCCGAACGGTGCTGACCGCACCCTTCCTCGTCTGGTGCGCGACACCCTGCCTCTGGCCTTGGACGTGGCGGTGGAAGTCGCCAAGCTCAACGGCGTCTGCATCCGACCGATCGAGCTGCGCCGCTTCGACACCCACACCGGCCGCACCGAACCGTTCGACATCCCCTGCGGCACCACCAACGAAGCCAAGTGCCCGCCGTGCGCTACCCGCAACAAGCAGCTGCGCAAGGCCCAGTGCCGGGAAGGCTGGCATCTGGAGACCGAACCCGTGCCCGAGCCACACCCGGCCACCGACGATCAGAAGTGGCTGATCGAGTTCCGAGCCGATGTCCAGGCCAAGCGGGATACCGCCGAACGTGACGGTCAGGACGTGGCCGACTGGGACGAGGCGATCGCGGGCATCGACGCGGAGATCAACGCCGCCGGGATGCGAGGCAACATCACCGGCGGCCGAACCGCTCCCCGCCGCTCCCGCTCCACCCGACGGCGGCAGGACGCCCCGGACCTTCCCAAACGGGCTCGGCAGAACACCACCCTCGGGCGGACCTTCATCGCCCCGGACGGGCAGGTGTTCCGGCCCTCGCTGTTCGTCACGCTCACCCTGCCGTCGTACGGCAAGATCCGCCCCGGTCAGGGCGTGCCGGTCGATCCGGCCAGCTACGACTACGCGGCGGCGGCTCGGGACGCGCTGCACTTCTCCAAGCTGGTGGACCGGTTCGTGCAGAACCTGCGCCGGGTCGCCGGGTACGACCTGCAGTACTTCGCCACAGTGGAGCCACAGAAGAGGTTCGCGCCGCATCTGCACATGGCGATCCGCGGGACCCTGCCCCGTGCGGAGATCAAGCAGATCGCCGCCGCCACCTACCACCAAGTGTGGTGGCCCTCCATCGACGAAGTGCGCTTTGAGGGCGACCACCTGCCGGTCTGGAGTGAGCGGGCCGAGCAGGCCGAGCCGTACCCGGACGGGCAGGCCGGCGACTACCTCGACCCCGCCACGGGAGAGCTGCTTCCCACCTGGGATGAGGCCCTCGACCGGCTCGACACCGATGACGAAGCCGAGCCCCTGCACGTGATGCGCTTCGGTGCCCAGGTCGACGTGCAAGGTCTTCTGGCCGGATCAGCGGACGCGCACAAGCGGATCGGCTACCTGACCAAGTACCTCACCAAAAGCCTGGGCGACACCCTCGACCTCGACGAAGACGATCAAGACGACGAGGGGGCCGGTTCCACCCGTGCCGCGATCAACCAGGCCCGCCGGGACCACGCCGCCCGCCTGGTCGAGGCGCTGCGCTACGAACCCTGCTCGCCTGCCTGCGCCAACTGGCTCCGGTACGGCATCCAGCCCAAGAACGGCAAGCCGGGCATGACGCCGGGCCGGTGCCGTTCCAAGGCTCACAAGGCCGAACATCTCGGCTACGCGGGCCGTCGTGTCCTGGTCTCGCGCAAGTGGTCGAACAAGACCCTGCGTGACCACAAGGCCGACCGCCGGGCCTGGGTGCTCGACATGCTCGGCCTGCCCGCCGACGCCACCGCCACCGACCCGCACCGCTACGTCTGGCGGCCGGTCTCGACCAAGGACCCGACCCGAACCCCGCTGCCGGTGCGGCTACTGCGCGGCGTGGCCAACCGACAGCAGACCAAAGCACGACTCGACGAACTACGGGCCAGAGCCGACGGCAGACCCATCCCCGATCTTTCGGCAACCACGGCACTGAGGGAGGCGGCGTGAAGAAGAACCGCGACGAGCTCATGACCGTCCCCGAGATCCTCCATGAACTCGGCGGGGTGTCCCGGCGCACCTTCTACCGCTGGCGCGAGATCGGCCACGCACCCCAGGGCCTAAAGCTCCCCAACGGAGAGATCCGCGTCTGGCGCAGCGAGTTCACGACCTGGCTGGAATCCCTCCGGGAGGCGGCGTGACCGCCTCCTATGACGTGAAGTTCTGGGAGGTGCGGCGGAACCAGTCGAGTAAGACCGCCTCCTATGAGGTCCGCTGGAAAGTGGGCGGCCGTCAGAAGTCGAAGACGTTGCGTACGAAGGCGCTCGCCGAAAGCTTTCTCTCGGATCTTCGCCAGGCGGCCAAGCAGGGCGAGGCCTTCGACATGGAAACCGGGTTACCCGTCTCCATGACCAAGGTGAAGAACGCGGTCACGTGGTTCGCCTTCGCCTTGGCGTACGTGGACATGAAATGGCCTCATGTCGCGGCCAAGACCCGTGACAGCCTCACTGACGCACTGGCAACTGTCACCCCCGCCCTCGTCGACGAGAATGCGCCCGGTAAGCCCGAGCCGCTCGTTCTCCGGGAGGCTCTGCGACAGTACGCGCTTCCTCCGGCCTCCCGGCAGTTGAAGCGCTCGGAAACGATTCGGTCGGCCCTTATGTGGCTTGAGCGCCATTCCTTGTCCGTGCACGCCCTGTCCAAGGTGCGTAACGTACGGCTCGGCCTAGACGCGCTGACGCTCAACCTCGACGGTGGGGCCGCCGCGGCCACCACGATCGCCCGTAAGCGGTCGGTCTTCTACAACGCTCTGCAGTACGCCGTGGACCTGGAAGAGTTGGCCTCCAACCCGATCGACAAGGTGAAGGCCTGGAAGCCGCCCAAGGTCCGGGAGGTCGTGGATCGCCGGGTGGTGGTCAACCCGGTTCAGGCTCGGGAACTGCTGACTGCGGTGACCTACGTGGGCCGACCGGATCGAGGGCAGCACCTTCGGGGATTCTTCGCCTGTCTCTACTTCGCAGGGCTACGTCCGGCCGAGGCACTCGGGCTCCGCGTCCAGGACTGTCACCTCCCAAAGTCTGGGTGGGGACGGCTCGTCCTGGCCAGGTCCAAGCCGCAGGCCAACAAGAGGTGGACCGATTCCGGGCAGGCCCACGACGATCGGGGACTCAAGCACCGGGCCGAGGACGAGGGGCGGCCGGTGCCCGTCCCGCCGGAACTGGTGGCCATCCTGCGGGAGCACCTCGACGAGTTCGGAGCCCACGAGGACGGCCGACTCTTCCGGACCTCGCGCGGCGGAGTGATCTCTATCGGGACCTACTGCGAGGCGTGGAAGGCGGCCCGGCTCCTGGCGCTGACTCCCGAGCAGCAGGTCTCCCCGTTGGCGGCCCGGCCGTACGACCTGCGGCACGCGGCCGTCTCGCTCTGGCTCAACGCCGGAGTGGCCGCTCCCGAGGTGGCCGAACGAGCCGGGCACGGAGTGGACGTACTGCTCAAGGTCTACGCCAAGTGCATCGACGGCGGCGTGGAGATCGCCAACCGGCGGATAGACGACGCGCTCGCGGCATGATCGCCCCTGTCCGTTCTGTACGGCCTTGCCAACGTCCAGGGTGCTGACCTGCGGGAGACAGAAGGAGCCCCGGAGACGGTCGGCCGGGGCCGCTCAGAGTCACCGTGCCGCTTCGGGCTGGGATCGTGTGGGGTCCGGTCACGCGGGATCGAGCGCGCACCAGTCGTCGGTGATGCAGCCTTCCTCGTAGTCCCACCGGCCGTTCTGCCCCTCCCGGAGGAGCCGCCTCACTCCGGCGAGGTCCGCTGTCGGCGGGACATTCAGCGCCACCAAGCCGAACTGCTCAAGACCTTCCCCCTCGACGCCCAGTGGCGCGAAGAGATCGAGAACGGCCCCCAGGTCGCCTTCGAGATCACCGTCGGGGTATGGGATGACCCGGATCGTGCAGTTACCGGAGAACTCCACGACCTCCTTCGCCCACACGACACCTTCGGCGTCCGTTTCGAGGTGCACCACGTCGCCGCAGGCGACCCCGGGGACGAAGAAGGGGATGTTGTCCAGCCGCGCACGATCCGGCCCCACGGGAATCGCCCACACCCCTTCGGAACCGACTGGCGGCCAGCCGTCGTCGTCCTGCTGGAGATCGAACAGCACACGCACGTGGTCAGCCGGAGCGCTCTGCGTCACAGAAGAAGGATGCCCTACGGGCCAGATCGCTCCCAGGGGAATTGGATCATGCGACCTCCGGCCAGAGCGTTGACGGAGCGCACCCAAGGGGTCCCGTTCGCTGCGGGGCCCCTTCGTTTTGCGGGCGCGACCTGGGGAAACGTCTCAAGATCTATCCCGCGTATATCCCGCGAACACCGGCCGAGGGGTGCTCACGACGGCGTACGGCTGCGCAGCCCGGAAACGATCAACGGCGCCTCACCAAGGGAAAAGCCCTGGTCAGGCGCCGTTTTGCGAGGTGAGCGGAGAGCGTGGGATTCGAACCCACGAGGACTGTCACCAGCCCTAGCGGTTTTCAAGACCGCCGCCATCGTCCACTAGGCGAGCTCTCCTGGCTGACACGCCTCAAGAACGTGTCAGATTGCACTTTAGTCTCTCACTGTTCCGGACGTGTCCGGGACTTGGCGAGCGCCTCGGCTCCGCTTGGGAGTGAGGCGCTCGCCGTACCGGGTCAGGGTTCCTGGACGGCGAAGCCGTCGCCCACGGAGGCGGCCAGGCGGAGGTAGGAGTCGCGGGTGGCGGGTTGGAGTCTGTCCAGTTCCATCTCGGCTCCCTCCTCCAGGTGGGGGTCGTAGGGGACGCGGATCACGGCCCGGCAGCGGGCTGCGAAGTGGGCTTCCAGGCGGTCGAGGTCCACGGTCGACTTCGACCTCGGGCGGACGCTGCACAGCACCACCGTGGCGGAGCGGACCAGTTCCTCGTAGTGGTGGGCCTCCAGCCAGTCCAGGGTCGCCGAGGCGGCGCGGGCGCCGTCCACGGACGGTGAGCTCACCAGGACGAGCTGGTCGGCCAGGCCGAGGACGCCGGACATGGCCGAGTGGAGCAGGCCTGTGCCGCAGTCGGTGATGCAGATCGAGTAGAAGTTCTCCAGGACCTGGGCGACCGCCTGGTAATCGGACGCGCTGAAGGCCTCCGACACCGAGGGGTCGCGGTCGGAGGCGAGGATCTCCAGTCGTGAGGGGGCCTGCGAGGTGAAGGCCCGGATATCGACATATCGCCTGATCTGCTGGCGTTCGTTGAGCAGGTCGCGGACGGTGGCGGAGGTTTCGAGCTCCACCTTGTCCGACAGGGTGCCGCGGTCGGGGTTGGCGTCGACCGCGATGACCCTGTCGCCGCGGGCCTGGGCGAGGGTCGCGCCGAGCCCGACCGTGGTCGTGGTCTTGCCGACGCCTCCCTTCAGGCTCAGTACGGCGACCCGGTGGTGGCCCGTGGCCACCGGGGTGCGGGCGCGGGCGATCAGTTCGCGACGGCGGCGGGCTTCGGGGGACTCACCCGGCTTGATCAGCCCGGCGGACGCCCGGTAGATCAGCCCGCGCCACCCCCCGGAAGGGGCGTTGCGGCGTCCTCTGAGCAGCGAGTCCGGGTCCAGGCTGTCGGCGGACGGCCTGGCCCCCGAGGGCTGCCTGGACGGCGCGCTGAAGGCGGGTGGCGGGGTCGAGTGACGACGGCGCGGCTGGTACGGCTCCCGCACCGGCTCGGTCGTGTCCCCGCCCTGTGCGAAGGGGGCCTCTCGCTCGGGAGCCGGAGGCCGCTCCGCGGCGAAGGACCTGTCGGGGCCGGGAGCGAAGGCCGTGTCCCTCTCCGACGTGAAGGACGCCTCCCTGTCAGACCTGCTCGGTGAGAAAGACCTGTCCCAGTCTCGGCCGAAGGCCCCGCTACCGGCCCCCGTACCGGTACCGGCTTGTGCGTTGCCGGCGGTGCTCGCCGAAGGGGTACCGCCCGCCGTGGTGGACGGCGCGGAACCGAACGCCCCGGAAGTCCCTGAGGTGCCGGGAGCCGCCTGCTCGGGCGACGGGGCCGGCTGCGGCGAAGCGGTCTGTTGCGGTGTGCCGGTGCCGAAGGAGCCGGGCTTCCGGAACGGCTCGGCGACCTCGGGCTCGGTCCGCTCGGGACGGTCGAAGCGCTCGGCGGTCTCGGAGTGACCGGGGCCTTCGGCGCGTTCGGGGGCCTGCCGGAGCGGCGCTCCCGTCGTCGGCGGCTCCGCTGCCTCGAACACGGACCGGTCGCGCTCTTGCGCGGCGCCGCCGAAGGCGGCCCGTTCGTGCCCGGAGGCAGCCCGTTCGTGCCCGGAGGCGGTTCGTTCGTGGCCTGAATCGCCTCCCGTGGGTGCCGATCCGTCCCGGCCGGAGTCACCGGCCGCCGGCGCGAACCGGTCGGACTCACCGGTGACCGATGCGAAACGGTCGCGGCCGGAGTCGGCGTCCGTGGACGTGAGCCGGTCGTGCTCCCGCTCGGCGCCACCGACGGCGGGCCGGTCGCTGCCGGAGGCCGTACCGCCGAACGCAGGCGTCTTGAGCTGAGGGGCCGTGGGCATGAACGGCTCGAGTTCGGGACCGCGTGACGCGCCCCGGCCGTGTGACGACTCGGAGCCGCGCGACGACTCGGGGCCCGGTGACGCGTGGGAGCTCGGCGCGGTGTCCGGGCCGGGTGACGTGTGGGAAGCGGGCGACGGGTCCTGGCTGTGTGGCGTCTGGAGACCGGGCGAGGTGTCCTGACCGTACGACAGCCGGAGACCGGGAGACGTGTTCTGGCTGCTCGGCGCCTCAAGATCCCGTGGCTCGACGTTGATCAGCGGGAAGGTCTCCAAGGCGTCGATCGGACGGTGCTCGAACAGGCCGCGGGACTGCTCGGAGCGAGAACCGGACTCGGGCTCGGGGTCGGTGTACGCCGGGTCGGGCTCGGTGGGCGCCGCGTGAACCACGGGCTCGACGGACGTCGTCCGCGCCGCGGGCTCGGTGTGCGTCGCGTGAACCGCGGGTTCGGGGTGGGGCACCGGGTCGGGGTCGAGACGGGGCGTACGGGTCTCCGGTTCGGTGAACCGGCCCGTACCGTAGCCGCCGGTGTCGTCCGCCTCCTGGCGGGGCAGCGGCTTGAGAGGGGCGAGGAAGGCCTCGTCCCGTGTGGAGGCCCCCGTGGCGGGAGGCGCGGGAGGTACGGTGAAGGAGCTCGCCGGACCGGACACCTCCATCCAGTCGGCGGCGTCGGCCTCCTCGATCGGGGGGTCCGTCACGGCCGTGGACGTGCCCGCGAGGTTGTGGGAGGGGTCGGCGGCCGTACGGAACAGCGATGACGACGTGGCCTCCGGCTCGGCGGGAACCGAGCTCCAGGGGTCCTTCGGATATGGCGAAATGACGGCGTCGTCCACCGCACTGCTCTTTAACGCGATGGGGGGCGCCTCCTCCTGTTCCTTGATAGCGTCGAGCCAGGCAAGCTGTTCCTCGAGAGATTCCTCACGATCGTGTCTTGCCACCGTGTTCCCCCTCGGGATGGGCGTAAAAGGGCAGCAAACACATAGCAGGTTAACGCCCTGTGTTCTCGTCAATGCGGGCAACCACCAAGTTGATCCCCAGCGGATAGCGTTGGAGACATGCACGCCATCGTGATCGATAAACCTGGTGGACCCGAAGTGCTCCGCTGGCGGGAGGTCCCCGATCCCCGTCCCGGATCGGGTGAGGTCCTCATCGACGTGACCGCCTCCGCGCTCAACCGGGCCGACATCCTCCAGCGGCAGGGACTCTACAACCCTCCGCCCGGCGCTTCGCCGTATCCCGGCCTGGAATGCTCCGGCGTGGTCGCCGAGGTGGGTCCGGACGTCCTCGGCTTCGAGCCCGGCGACCAGGTGTGCGCCCTGCTGGCCGGCGGGGGCTACGCGCAGAGGGTCGCGGTGCCCTGGCAGCAGGTGATGCGCGTGCCCGAGGGGGTGGACCTGGTCGAGGCGGCCGGGTTGCCGGAGGTGGCGTGCACGGTCTGGTCCAACGTGTTCATGACCGCGCGGCTCAGGAGGGGCGAGACGCTCCTGGTCCACGGCGGTGCCAGCGGGATAGGCACGCTGGCCGTACAGCTCGCCAAGGCGTTCGGCTCGCGCGTGGTCGTCACCGCGGGGTCGGCGGAGAAGATCTCCCGCTGCCTGGAGCTGGGCGCGGACGAGGGGATCGACTACCACGACGGGGACTTCTCGGAGAAGGTCCAGGCCGATGTGATCCTCGACATCGTCGGTGGACCGTACCTTTCGAAGAACGTCCGGGCGCTCAGGAGCGGCGGCAGGCTGGTCGTGATCGGCATGCAGGGCGGTTCCAGGGGCGAGCTGGACCTGGGTGCGCTCCTCGCCAAGCGCGCCTCCGTGCACGGCACCACGCTACGCGCGCGACCGGTCGACGAGAAGGGGGCCATCGTCCGTGGCGTCGTGGAGAACGTGTGGCCCCTGGTGGAGGCGGGAGCGATCCGTCCCGTGATCCACTCCCGGGTGCCGATGAGTGAAGCCGCCGAAGCTCACCGGATCCTGGAATCCGGAGAGCACATCGGGAAAATCCTGCTAGTAGGTTGAGGACTATGAACGCTGAGGAGAGCACTCCGCATGTAGTGGTCGTTGGCCCCCAGGGGGTCAAGACCGAGGAGGACGGCGAAGAGCGCTCTGTCGCCGATATGGTCGAGCAGCCCGCCAAGGTTATGCGCATCGGCAGCATGATCCGCCAGCTCCTTGAGGAGGTCAGGGCGGCCCCGCTCGACGAGGCGAGCCGCAAGCGCCTCATGGAGATCCACCAGAGCTCCATCAAGGAGCTCGAGGACGGCCTGGCGCCCGAGCTGGTCGACGAGCTGGAGCGGCTTTCGCTCCCGTTCACCGACAACAACGGCACCCCGCCCAGCGAGGCGGAGCTGCGGGTGGCCCACGCACAGCTGGTCGGCTGGCTCGAAGGTCTGTTCCACGGCATCCAGACGACGCTCTTCGCCCAGCAGATGGCGGCCCGCGCCCAGCTGGAGAACATGCGCAGGGCGCTGCCCGGCGGCGTGTCCATCCCCCAGGAGAGTCAGCAGGGCAGCTCGGGCCCCTATCTGTGAGCCGGATGCGCCTGCCCGTAGAGAGTTTCTAGGATCCTGGCGACCCCGTCGTCGTCGTTGGCCGCGGTCACGTGATCGACCGCGGCCAGCACTTCCGTGTGGGCGTTGGCGACGGCGTACGAGATGCCGGCCCACCGCAGCATCGGCAGGTCGTTCGGCATGTCGCCGAAGGCGATCACCTCGGCCGCCCTGATGTCCCGCCCCTCGGCGAGGGCCGCCAGCGCCGAGGCCTTCGTCACGCCGCGGGCGCTCATCTCGATCATGGCCCGGCCGCTGGAGTGGGTCGGCGTGACCAGGTCGCCGACGAGGCCCTGGACCGCCGTCTGCAGGATGTCGGGGTCCATCCGGGGGTGCAGGGCCAGGAGCTTGGCGCAGGGCCGCGAGGTGAGCGTGACGGTCTCGACCGGGAACCCGCCCTCCGCCGCGAGGTCCAGGCCGTCGAGACGGAAATCGACCTCGTGGGCGAACCCGCCTTCGTACTCCACGGAGAACGTCAACTCGGGGATCTTCTCACGGAGTCGTCTAACGGCCTCTTCGAGCACCTCGGCGTCGATGAGGTGCGACCTCACGATCCGTTCGGTGTGCAGGTCGTAGACGAGCGCGCCGTTGGCGCATATGGCCAGTCCACGGTGGCGTACGGCTCCCGCGACCGGGTGTATCCACCTGGGCGGGCGCCCCGTCACGAAGACGAGCGTGGCTCCGGCCCGTTCCACGAGGGCGAAGGCCTCCGCGGTACGGGGAGAAACGGTGCCGTCGGAGCGCAGAGCGGTACCGTCGAGGTCGGTGGCGACGAGCCGGGGGCTTCCCATAACAGGCTCCAGTCTGCACCGTGATCCGGTGGACGCCGACCTCGGGATCCGTCTCGGAGGAATCTTCCTCGTGGCGGGAACACGGCCGCGCCAGATAGTGTTAGATGTGATGGCGTTGTATTAGCTGAATCCCGTTGTGAAAACCAGTTTGACTGAGCCACCCCGGGGCCCGCTGTACGACACATGGGGTTCATGAGGTGTGAATCCCAAAGTTTCAAATCCTGAGGGAGAGCTTTAATGGCTCAGGGAACCGTCAAGTGGTTCAACGCTGAAAAGGGCTTCGGCTTCATCGCACCGGACGGCGGTGCACCGGACGTGTTCGTGCACTTCTCCGAGATCCAGGGCAGCGGCTACCGTAGCCTCGAGGACGGCCAGCGGGTCGAGTTCGAGATCACGCAGGGCCAGAAGGGTCCGCAGGCCTCGCAGGTTCGCGCCGTCTGACGCATAGACCTCTTGGTAAGCGAGGAAGGCGGGGTTCGCTCAACGCGAACCCCGCCTTTCTCGTTTTGTCAAGGGCCTGTTCGGGGCGGGTGGGGGCCAGCCGGGGCCCCTCCGGGCCGTTTGGCCCTAATCTGAGGGCTGCTCGGATTTCTAAAGCCCCTCACTGCCTTTCAGGCTCTCCGGGGCCGGTTTGGGCCCCGTGGAAGCGGCCGGATTCCGGAGACCGGCGGGACTCCGGAGGCGGGAGACGGGGCCGACCATCGGAGTCCCCGGGAACGGGCTCCGGATCAAGAGCGGGTTCCGGTCGGGCGCACGTTCCGGATGGGACGCGGACCCCGATCAGGCGCGGAGCCGGATCAGGCGCGGGGCCGGTTCAGGCGCGGGTCTCGGTTCACGTCGGCGGGCCGGGACAACGGTCCCGTGAAGGCGGCTGCTCACGTGGCGATCGGGCGGCAATCGGGCGGCGCGGCTCCGCTTAGGCGCACAGGACCACCCAGGACCCCCTGTCCGCCCCTCAGAGCCACCGTGAGGGCCTCACCCGGGGCAGGGCGGGAAGAAGGAATGCCGACGCCGCCCCTCGCTCTCCTGCGAGGCTGTGGACGTGTGCGGCGCCACCCGCCGACCGGCTGGCCGTCCACCGACCCCGGAGGCGTTCCCGCGATCGCCCGCTCTGCCCAAAGAAAATCGGGAAAACCGGAGAAACCGGTAAAAGAAAAGAAAGAACCCGGAAAACCGGAAAACAGTGACGGCCGGGTGCGGACCGGAGTGGTCGTGCCCCGGCCGTCGTGAAAGCCCCACCGGGGAACCCTGCCCGACCGGCCCGGACAAGCCCAAGCGGCCCGGACAAGCCCGACCGGCCCGAGCAGGCCCGAACAGGCCCGAACAGGAGAGGGCCGGAGCGCGCCGAGGAGGGAACTCCCGCCGGAGAGGACCTGCCTGGAGGAACTCCCCGACGGAAAGGACCTACTTGACGGGTTCGAGGACGTCGAGCCCGACGTAGGGACGCAGCGCCTTAGGGATCTCCACCGAGCCGTCGGCCCGCTGGTGGTTCTCCAGGATGGCGACGATCCAGCGGGTGGTCGCCAGGGTGCCGTTCAGCGTCGCGGTGTGCCGGGGCTTGCCGTCCTTGTCGCGGAAGCGCACGGCGAGGCGGCGGGCCTGGAAGTCGGTGCAGTTGGAGGTCGAGGTGAGCTCGCGGTAGCGGCCCTGGCTGGGTACCCACGCCTCGCAGTCGAACTTGCGCGCGGCACTCGCCCCGAGGTCGCCGGCCGCGGTGTCGATGATCCGGTAGGGCACCTCGATCTTGGCGAGCATCTCCTTCTCCCAGTCGAGCAGGCGCCGGTGCTCCTCGGCCGCGTCCTCGGGACGGCAGTAGGAGAACATCTCGACCTTGTCGAACTGGTGGACCCGGATGATGCCCCGGGTGTCCTTGCCGTACGAGCCCGCCTCCCTGCGGAAGCAGGAGGACCACCCGGCGTAGCGGTACGGCAGCGCCGCGCCGTCGAGGATCTCGTCGGCGTGGTAGGCCGCCATCGGCACCTCGCTCGTGCCGACCAGGAACAGGTCCTCCTCCGGCAGGTGGTAGATCTCGCTCGCGTGGGCGCCGAGGAAGCCGGTGCCCTGCATCGACTCCGGCTTCACCAGCACCGGGGGGATCATCGGGATGAAGCCCGCCTCGATCGCCTGCTGCATGGCCATGTTGAGCAGGCCGAGCTGGAGCCGGGCGCCGACGCCCTTCAGGAAGAAGAACCGCGAGCCGGAGACCTTCGCGCCGCGCTCCATGTCGATCGCGCCGAGCAGCTCACCGAGCTCCAGGTGGTCACGGGGCTCGAAGTCGAAGACCGGCTTCTCGCCGATCTCCTCGAGCACGACGTAGTCGTCCTCGCCGCCCGCGGGAACGCCCTCCTCGACGAGGTTGGGCACCGTGTAGAGCAGCTCCTCAAGCTCCCCGGCGAGCTTCTCCGCCTCCGTCTCGGCCGACTTGACCTGCGCGGAGAGGTCCTTGGCCCGGTCGAGCAGAGCCGCCTTCTCCTCGCCCGAGGCGCGGGAGACCGACTTGCCGATGCTCTTCTGCTCGGAGCGCAGCGTCTCGAAGCGACTCAGCGCGCCACGCCTGCGCTCGTCCAGGTCGAGCAGCGTTTCGACGACCGAGTCGTCCTCACCGCGGGCACGCTGCGACGCCCGTAGCCGGTCGGGATCCTCACGAAGGGTACGCAGGTCAATCACAGAACAAGGCTACCGACGTACGGCACGCCTCCGCGCACCTATTACACCCTTCGAGCCCTTGAAGCCCTCGGAGCCCTCTCAGATCCCGTGAATCCCCCGGAGACCGGGCTCACGCGTTTCGCCCCCTTCCGCGACGCGTCCGGCGGGAGGGCCGGGGAAAGGGGGCGGCGATCAGGGGCGACCGGCGCGGATCCTGGACAGCCAGTCGGCGGCCTCGACGAAGTCGCCGTCGGCCGTGCCCCGCTTGACCTGCGGGAACAGGCCGTCGGCACGGGGGTAGCTGCCAAGGAAGCGCACGTCGGAGCAGATCCGGTGAAGCCCGGAGACGGCCTCGCCGACCCTGGCGTCGGCCACGTGGCCCTCGAAGTCGAAGTGGAAGAAGTAACGGCCGATGCCGTCGCCGGTGGGACGCGACTCGATGCGGGTCAGGTTGACGCCGCGCACGGAGAACTCGGTGAGCATCTCCAGCAGCGCGCCCGGGTGGTCGTCGGTGAGGAAGGCGACCAGGGAGGTGCGGTCGGAACCGGTGGGCTCGGGCAGCGGCCCGGGGCGCTCCACCTTCACGAACCGGGTCACGGTGTCGGAGCGGTCGCCGACGTTGGCTGCGAGCTCGACCAGCCCGTAGTTGTCGCCGGCGATGCGCGCGGCGATGGCCGCGTCGTACGGTGAGCCGGGCAGGGCCACCTCCTGGGCCGCCCCCGCGGTCGACGGGGCCGCGACCACCACGGCGTCGGGCAGCTCGCGGGCGGTGAAGTTGCGGCACTGGGTGATGGCCGCCGGGTGGGTGAAGATCCGCTTGATGTCCCGCATGCGGGTGCCGGGCCGTGCCAGGAGCGAGAACTCGACGGGCAGCAGCAGCTCGGCGGCGATGAACAGCGGCTCACCCCAGGCGAGCTCGTCCAGGGTCATGGCGATGCCGCCCTCGAGCGAGTTCTCCAGCGGGACGACGGCGCCGTCGGCCTCACCGCGCCGGGCGGCGTCCAGCGCGGCGCTGACGTTCACGCTCGGCAGACGCTCGGCGTGCGGTGCCAGGATCCGCAGGGCCTCCTCGGTGAAGGTGCCCTCCGGTCCCAGGTAGGCGAGTCTGGACATGTCCAACAGGCTATCCGGAGCCCGTGAGAGGATGCGCCGGGAATCGCATATTCGGGCATTCCACTACATGACCCGCCGCATGTGACGCCCGCGACCGGCCACACGGCGGCTCACGCCCGGTCAACCGGCGGGCGGGGGCGGCTCCACGTCCGGGCCGCGGCCGAGCCTGGCCGCGCGCACCGCGTACTCCTCCTCGGGGGACAGTGGCTGGTGGCCCTTGCCGCCGCGGAGCGAGCGGACGTAGGAGCGGTTCTCCGAGCGGGTGCTGATCGAGGTCAGCACGACGCCGTCGCCGAAGCCGTTCAGCATCGCGACCGAGAACGACAGCCGCCCCGTCATCCCCTCCAGCGCGTCGTAGCGGAAGACCGCCACGTCCCTGATCGCCCTGAGGTCGCCGCCCGCGACCCCGCCCGCGCCCCCGGCCGCCTGCCCGGCCAGGATCCGGCGGCAGTCGTCGGCCGCCCGGCGCGCTCTTCGCGACGCGTGGAGGCCGATCACCACACCGGCGACGGCGGTGATCCCGGTGACACCCCCCACGACGGTCCACACGGTAACCAGCACGGAACCCAGGGTAATCGCCCGGTCAGGGAAGTGTCCGGAAAACCTCTCTGCGTCTCGGCAGCCACACCCCCAGCAGCCAGACCAGTCCGAGCGCGCCCAGCCCGAACGCGTTCTGCACGATCTTGCCCACCACCGGGCTGAGCACCGGCACCTCAGCCGCCTTGATCGCCACCCCCCACCAGGGGATCGGCAGCACGTAGTAGAGCCAGACCCCCGCGGCGACCCGGACCCGCACCGGATCCCGCCCGTCGCCCAGCAGCGCGGCGAGGACCACGACCACCCAGGCCAGGTGGTGGATCCAGGCCACCGGCGACAGCAGTACGGCCATCAGCCCGACCAGTGCGACCGCCGTCACGGCGTGCCCGTCGAGCAGCGCCCTGCGCGCGTGGCGGAAGCCGTACCAGGCGACCACCGCGACCAGCGCCAGCCACAGCAGGGAGGTCAGCTGGTCGGGAAGGTAGAGGCGGATGAGCATGCCGCGCATGGACTGGTTGGTGGTGGCCGCGTTGGCGCCGAGCCGCTCGGGGTCGAACAGCGCGCCGAACCAGAAGTCGGCGGCGTCGGACGGGATGACCAGGAACGGCAGGAGGGTCAGCAGGGCGGCGGTGAAGGCCGCCATGAGGAAGGTCTCACGCTGCTCCCGCCGCCCGCCCGGGCCGAACCCCGTGACGAGCAGGTAGATCAGGAAGACACCCGGGGTGAGCTTGACGGCGGTGGCCAGGCCGATCAGCATGCCGCGCGGCCACACCGGCCTGCGGGCGACGCAGTCGGCCAGGCAGAGCGCGACCAGCAGGATGTCCACCTGGCCGAAGCGGACCTGGTCCCTGATCGGCATCAGGTACGTGCACGCGACCGTCAGGAACGCGAACGCCATCGGGAGCGCGAGGGCCCGCACCGGACCCGGCAGGCGTCCCGCTCCCGCCACGCCGTCCGATCCCGCCGCGCCGCTCACTCCCGCCGTGCCGCCAGGCCCCGCCGCGCCGTCCGGTCCCGGCCTGTCCCCCCCGTACGGCCCGGCCGCCCGCCCCAGGATCGCGCGGAAGGCGTGTCCCACCGTGACCGCCAGCGCCACGAAGATCCCGGCCGTCCACACCCACTGCGCCACCGGCCAGGACATCAGGGCCAGCGGCGTGGCCAGGATCGCCGCGACCGGCGGGTAGGTGAACGGCAGCAGCTGCGGCGCGGGCGTCACGAAGTCGTAGACCGGCCGTCCCTGCAGGAGGGCCTGCCCCCCGGTACGGTACACATCCAGGTCGACCAGGCGCTGGTCGTCGACGTTGCCCAGCCACTGCAGCACCAGCGGGGCGACCGCCACCGCGGCGAACAGCAACGCGAGCGCCCACGTCCACGGTGGCCGCCTGGTCGTGGTCACCTCGCCAGTCCTCACGACCAGGCAGGCTACCGTGGGCCTGGAGGAAACGACCGCCAACGGGTACGGATACGGGGGAAGCGGATGGGTTCGGCGCACGGCGGTCGGCTGCGTGGTCAACGCGCCACCCGCACCACGCTGGTCGCTGTCCTGCTGTCGCTGACCGGGTTTCTCGGGCTCTTCGGGCTCCTCGGGACCGGTACGGCGGCCGCCACGGTGACCGGATCTGTGACCGGTTCGGTGACCGGATCGGTGACCGGGGCGCCTCCCACCGGAGTCGTGGTGGTGGGGGTGCCCGGCCTGGAGTGGGGCGACCTGGACCGGACGCGGACGCCGAACCTGTGGAAGCTCGTGGACGGGGGCGGGGCCGCGTCGATGTCGACCCGGGCGGTGCCGCCGCCGGTGCGGAGCATCACCTGTCCGGTCGCGGGCTGGCTGACCGTCTCGGCGGGGCAGCGCTCCGGCGCCCCCGGGACGACGTGCGCGCCGCCCGCGCCGCCGCTGCCCACGCCCGACGGCGGGGCGAGCGTGCCGGACTGGTCCGCGCTGACGGCTTTCAACACGACCCAGACCTCCTACCGGGCGACGCTCGGCCGGCTCGGGCAGCTCGTCGTGGACGCCGGGGGGAAGGTCGCCGCGGCCGGGCCGGGAGCCGCCCTCGGCGCCGCCGACAAGTCCGGAAAAATCGGTAAATACGTGGCGAGCGTTGAGGAGCTCGGCGACCTGACGCCGTACCGGCTGGTCGTGGCGGAGATCGCCGACCTCTCCCAGGCGTGGCTCGCGGCCGGTCTCGACGCCGACGGCGCCCCGGTCTCGCTGAGTCCCGAGGCCAGACGGGAGGCCGTGGCGGCGGCCGACCGCCGGATCGGGGCCCTCGCCGACCGGCTGCCGCCCGGCGGCGCGCTCCTGCTCGGCGGCCTGTCGGACGCCGCGGCCTCGGCCCACCTGCACGTGGCGATCGCCCGCGGGCCGTCGGCGGACGGCGTGCCGTACGCCCACGGCTATCTCACCGCCACCTCGACCCGGCAGGACGGCCTGGTCACCAACACCGACCTGACCACGACCGCGCTCGGCCTGCTCGGCCTGGAGACCCCGGACGGCGTCGTCGGACACTCCTGGCAGAGCGCGGGGACGAGCGGTGATCCGACCGCGGGCATCGTGGGCGACCTGGCCGACCAGGACCTGGCCAGCCAGGTGCTGCGCCGGGTGCAGGGGCCGTTCTTCACGGTGTTCGTCAGCGTGCAGATCCTGTTCTACCTGCTGGCCGCCGTGGCGATCCGCCGCGGCTGGGGCGGGTCGCGGGCGCTGACGGCCACCGGGGTCGTCGGGACGGTCAGCGGCGCGATCGCGATCGCGACCTTCCTCGCCCAGCTCGTGCCCTGGTGGACGCTCCCGGCCCCGATGGCGGCGGTGATCCTGACCATCCTCGGCATCGCCTGCGCGATCGCCGGGCTCGCCTTCGCCGGGCCGTGGCGCACGCACGTCCTCGGCCCGCTGACCGTGGTCTCCGCGATCACCTCGCTGGCCCTGCTGGCCGACGTGATGACCGGCTCCAGCCTCCAGGTGAACGCGGTCACCGGCTACGAGCCCGTCACCGGCGGGCGCTTCTACGGCTTCAGCAACATCGCCTTCGCCGTCTACTCCGCCGGGACGATCCTGGCCATGGCCGGGATCGCCCAGTGGCTGATCTCCCGGGGACGACGCCCGCTCGCGTTGACGGTCTGCGCCCTCTACGGCGGCCTCACCGTCTTCGCCGACGGCTGGCCCGCGTGGGGCGCCGACTTCGGCGGGGTCCCCGCCTTCCTCGTCGGCGTCGCCGTCTTCCTGATCCTGCTGTCCGGCAGCCGGGTCTCGCCGGTCAAGCTCGCCCTGGTCGGCCTGGCGGGCGCCCTGCTGATCGGGGTGATCGCGGTGGCCGACTGGCTCAAGCCCCCGAGCCAGCGCACCCACCTGGGCGCCTTCGTCCAGCAGGTGCTGAACGGCGAGGCCTGGACGGTGGTCGGCCGCAAGTTCGGGGCGATGGTCGGCGTCACGGTGGGCAACTGGTCGCTGACCCTGCTGTCGCTGGTCGCGCTGGCCTTCCTCTTCCTGGTGCTGGACCGCCCGTCCCGGTGGGGTGCCTCCGCGCTCGACCGGGCCTACCGGCTCGCCCCGCCGCTGCGCGCCGGGCTGATCGGCGCGCTGGCCTGCGCGCTGATCGGGTTCCTGATGAACGACTCGGGCATCGCGATCCCCGCGATGGCGCTCACGGTCGCGGTGCCGCTGACGCTGACCGCCTGCGTGCGCGCGCTCCGGCTCTCGCCGCCCACCACGCCAGCGCGACCGTCAGCACCAGCAGAGACCACGGCACCACCCGTTCCCTGAGCACGGTCTTCAGCCAGAGCAGGTCCTCCGGGCGCATGGCCTCCCTGGCGGGCAGGTAGCCCAGCGACAGCACGACCGTCCTGGCGATCACGAAACCCTCCAGGGCGGGCCAGGCGACCATGGCCAGCAGCGCGAAGGCCAGCCCGTCGTACCAGGGCAGCGCGTACGTCGCGGCGAACAGCCAGGCGACCACGATCCCGGCGGCGACAGCGGGGGCGCTGTGCCGGGGCGCGGCCCGCAGCAGCAGCCAGGCCAGGACGACCAGCAGCAGCAGCGAGCCCACCTGGGTCCAGGCCGAGTAGGCGCCGGGCCCGAACATCGCCTGCAGGCCGGTCTTGACCGGCTGCCACGGCGTGCCGAGTGAGACCTTCCTGCTGGCCGCGCCGACCTGGTCGAGCACGTGCGACCCGGCCAGGCCGTAGATCACGAGCACGGTCGCCGTGGCCGTCCCCGCGACGACGGCCAGCCTGCCCGGCGAGCGCCGCAGCTCCCACGCGGGGCCGAGCGCGACGAGCCCGGCGTTCAGCTTCACCCCGATCCCCACCCCGAGCAGCAGCCCGGAAGCCGCGCCCCTGGCCGCGAGCGCGGCGACCATGCAGGCCACGGCCAGGGTGTCCACGTGCATCCCGGCCGCCAGGTGGTAGATCATCAGCGGGTTGGCCGCCCAGAGCAGCGCCGCCCGCAGCCTCAGGTCCGCGTCGGCCCGGGTGAAGCGGTCCAGCAGCAGCGCGGTCCCGACGAACGCCGCCGCGTTGACCAGCGCCATCGCGAAGACCGTGAGCCTGACCGAGTCGCCGCCGACAAACCCCGCCAGCGCCTGTACGGCCGTCGCCACCGGCCCGTAGACGCTGGTCACGCCGCCCCACTCCTCGACGGCGCCGAGCACCGGATCGGCGGGCAGCGCGGAGGGGACGGTGACGTAGGGGTTGTGCCCGAGCGTCACCAGGCGGCCGTAGGCGGCGTAGTTGAGGTGGTCGGCCGAGCCGGACGGCGGCAGGAACGCCAGCAGTACGGCCGCCGCGCAGCCCGCCACGAGCGGCCAGCGCGGATCCGGCCGCCAGCGGGACCTCAGGGCCCCCGCCAGACCGGCTCCGCCCAGCACGATCGCGGCCGCGGCCATGGCGATCACCAGGTGACCGTCGGGTCGCGCCCCCAGCGAGAACGGCGGCTGCCAGGCCGGGCCGGGCAGCGCCGGCACCATGGCCGACGGGCCGAGCAGCCCGATCAGGACCGTCAGTCCGACGGACAGCCCGACGGCCGCGAACGCCACGACGTCGAGCACCCGCGGCCCGCCACGCGCGGGAACCCGCAAGTCATCGACAACCGACGCGTCCCGAGTCACCTGCAAATTCCAGCACATCCCACGTGGTACCCGGCCCCGCGCGACGGTCGCGCCCGCACCGGGCGGGGAGACACGGCGGGCTATCCGCGGACCAGCAGCGCCCAGGCGACGTCGCGGAACTGCCTGGCCCGGTGGAGCTGCGCCCTCCAGTCGGTGCCGGTGGCCCGGTGCGCCATCTCCACCTCGACCTCCCGCACCCGGAATCCCCTGCGGATCAGGTCGATCGTCAGCGCCGTCTCCACGCCGAACCCGCGGGCCAGGGGCCGGGCCGCCTCGTAGGCCGTCCTGGTCAGGCAGCGCTGGCCGTTGAGCGGCTGGGCGGGTGTCCAGCCGGTCGCGCGCTCGATGCCCCGGCGGGCCAGCTTCACCACGAACCCGTGACCGCCCAGCTTCACCCGGGTGACGAACACCGCGATGGTCATGTCGGCCTCGCCCGCCATGACCGGCTTGATGAGGGGCTCGGCCGCCCGCGCGGTCTCTCCGAGATCGGCGTCCAGGAACAGGAGGTTCCGGGGCGTCTCCCCGTCGAGCAGGCGCACGGCCTCCGCCCCGCTCTCCATCGCGGCGGCCTTGCCCCGGTTTCGGCTGTGCCGTATGACGCGGGCCCCGGCCGCCTTGGCCACCCGGCCCGTCTGGTCGGCCGAGCCGTCGTCCACGACCACGACGAGATCGACGCCGGACAGCGCCAGGGCCGCGGCCACCGTGGCGCCGATCCGGTCCGCCTCGTCCTTGGCCGGGATGATCACCGCCGTGCCGGTCATGCCTGCCGCTTGACCGTCAGCAGCTTCTCGGGCATCGCCTCGTGCACGGTGAACACCGAATCGAGGCCGGTGACCTGGAGAATCTTACGAACGGCCGGCCGGGGGGCCGCCAGCTCCAGGGCGCCGCCGCGCTCTCGCAGTCGCTTGAGCGCCGACAGCAGCACGTTCATCCCGGTGGAGTCGCAGAACTCCACGCCGGACATGTCGATGACCACGTTGGTGGCCGAGCTCTCCTGGAGCAGCCGAGCGAACTCGGCCTGCAGGCCAGGAGCGGTATATAGGTCGATTTCGCCAGTAATGGCCATGACGGTGTGCCCGGCATGTGATCGAGTTGAGACTTTTAGCTCCACAGCGGGCACACTAGCGGCGCGAAGGCAACTGGTCACGTTCTCCCGTCAGACCACGAGTCGCCGGCCCTTTGTCCCCCGTTTGGCCTCCAAGGAAACCCAGAGTGCGCAAAACTTGACTCTGAGCGATACCGGCTTAGCCGGAAAGGGGGGAGACCCGGAATCTCCCGGCCGTCCCTGCGCTACGGCAGCGGCGGCCGTTGAGTGGAAACGGGCTCGAACACAGCGATGAACACCGACCTTCCAGAGGATCCCCAGCGACAGCGACTCCGGGAGCACCTGGAGTCCATGATCACTCGCACCGAGAAGGCCACGTCCTGGCACGACGCGGCCAACTCGTTGCGCGGCCTGGTGAACCGTGAGGGATACGTCCCGATCAGAACCCGTCTGGCGAGCGAGGACCTCGACTTCCTCGAAGGCGCCCGAGAGGAGCTGCTCGGCTTCGCCGCGCTCGGGGTCAGGCTGCTCGACCTGCACCAGCCCCGCGACGCGGGGGGCATCACCAGCGACACCGCCAACCCGATCCTGCGCTGCCGCAGCTGCATGTGGCGCTGGCCGTGCCCGACGTTCCGCGCCATGGCCGAGTCCTTCTGCGCCCCGCCAGCCCCGACCTCCTGCCAGCGCGTCGAGCCCGACCACGAGGGCGGCCCGGCGGTCGCCCAGGGCCCGGGAGAGCTTCCCGGCGTCGGCCCGGACCGGGACCGCCCGAACCCGGACCGCCCGGACCCGGACCGCCCGGACCGCCTCGCCCGCCGGCCGTACCCCCTCGGCCCCGGCGAGCGGCTCCGCGACGGTCGTCGCGACCACGGGGATCACAGGGATCACGGGGATCACAGGGATCACGGCACGGCCAGGGGTTCGTAGCGGTATCCGACGCCCCACACCGTGACGATGCGCCGGGGGGCGGTCGGGTCCCGCTCGATCTTCTCGCGGAGCCGGCGCACGTGGACGGTCACCGTCGAGGAGTCGCCGAAGGACCAGCCCCAGACCTGGTCGAGCAGCGCGGGGCGGCTGAAGGCCTGCCGGGGGTTGCGCATCAGGTGGGTGAGAAGGTCGAACTCGCGGGCGGTCAGCGTGACCTCGGCCTCGCCGAGCCGTACCTCGTGGGCGCCGACGTCGACCGTCAGGTCCCCGTCCCTGAGCACCCCGGTGCCCGCCGGCGCCGAGGCGTCGCGCGCCCGCCGCAGCACGGACTGCACCCGCAGGGCCAGCTCGCGGGGGCTGAAGGGCTTGGTGACGTAGTCGTCGGCGCCGATCTCCAGGCCCACGATCCTGTCGGTCTCCTCACCGAGCGCGGTCAGCATGATCACGGGGACCGGCCAGCGTTCCCTGAGCTTCCTGCAGATCTGCGGACCGTCCGTCTCGGACGGCCTCAGGTCGAGTACCAGCAGATCGGGCGGGCCGGCCAGCGCGCGCCCGAGGGCCTCCGCGCCGTCCCCGACGCATTCGACCAGGTGACCGTCGCGCTCCAGGTAGCGGGTCACGACCTCGGCCACCGTCGGGTCGTCCTCGACCAGCAGAATCCGCGCGCTCATGGTTTCCACGGTAGGCCCGTCCACGACCGGCGCCACCGTGCGTCACCACTCCGTGAGGATCGCCGGGGCAGGACTGGATCGTTATGGTTCGGACGCGCGCCGGGCAGCCCGTGGACGTACGGTGGCACGCATGACTCGTACCGTGCTGGCCGTGGTGGGCGCGATCCTCGCGCTCTACGTGGTTTTCGGGCTCGTGCTGCCCGCGCTCTTCGGGCTGCTGAAGTTCGTCCTCGTGCTGGCGGTCGTGGCCTTCGTGGTCGTCGCCGCGGTCACGGTGGCGGGCCGGTTCTCCAAGAAGTGAACACTCTGTTCGCCGTCCAGACGCTGTTCGCCTGGATGTTCGGCGGCGGCGGCGGCGCCGTGACGGCCGCCGCCGTCATCGGGCTGGGTGTGCTCCTGCTCGCCTGGGCGCTGCGCGGGGTCCCGGCCGCCTCCCGAACGGAACGCCCCTCGCCGCTGTCCCGGCGGGAGCGGGCCGGGCGGATCATGTTCGTCCGCCAGCGCGACCCCGACGGGGCGGGGCGGTCGCGGCCGAGAGCGCCTTCCGCGGGCCCGGCGCCCGCGTAGCCGAGCAGGCCCACGTCCGCCGGCGCGGGCGCCTTCTGTGCTGATTCCATCCCGCTCAGAAGGGCCGCCCATGTTCGACCCCGTCATCACGTTCACCGCCGGTCTCATCACCTCACTCGCCCACCCCCTCGGCTCGACCGCGGCGGCGATCGTCGTGTTCACCGTCGCCGTCCGGCTGCTGCTGCTCCCGCTCAGCGTGATGCAGGCCAGGAGTGCCCGGGTCCAGGCCCGGCTCGCGCCGAGAATCCAGGAACTGCGCGGGCGGTACCACCGCGATCCGGCGCGGCTGTACCAGGAGGTGAACGCGCTCTACGCCGAGGAGAAGGTCTCGCCGCTGGGAGGCGTCCTGCCCGGCCTGGCGCAGGCGCCGTTCTTCATGGTCATGTATCGGGTCTTCGTCTCCTCGACGATCGCCGGTCACGCGAACGCGCTCCTCACCCACGGCCTGCTCGGCGTGCCGCTGGGACAGCAGCTCGCGGGGGCGGTGGCCGGATTCGGCCTGATCAGCGGGCCGACGCTGGTCTTCGCCGGTCTCTTCGCGCTGCTGCTGGCCGTGGCGCTGGTCACGTCCCGGCGGATCCGGCGGACGATGGGCGAGGAGGTCCGGCCGGGGGCGCTGCGCACGATGATGCCGCTGCTGCCGTTCGCCACGATCCTGGCCGCGGCCGTGCTGCCGCTGGCGGCCGGGCTCTACCTGCTGGTCACGACGGCGTGGACCGCCGGGGAGAGGGCGGTGCTGTACCGTCCCGCGCTCGCGGGGCACTGACCGGAGGTTCTCACGGGCGGCCCGCGAGTGTTCGTGAAGTGGGCTTCCGGGGCAAAGGAACGTCTCTCAGGGACAGGAGATCGTGTCCCGCCTCATCGCAGGAGGCGGGACACGGCCTATCCGCACTCCCGCAGCGCGGGTTCGGGTACGGAAACCTTGCCGTTACTCACCGTGCTCACGGTCGTGACCACCGCCCAGACCGTGGTGATCTCACCCTCGTGTCTGACCCCCCAGCTGGCGGCCAGATACTCGACGATACCGAGTCCCCTGCCCCCCAGAGAGGAGAGCGTGGGACGTCCCGCCCGCGGTTCCGTGGCGGCCCCGCCGTCACTCACCGCTACTTCCACGTGCTCGTCGGTCCAGCGCCACGCCACTCTGATCTGTCCGGACGGCAACGGATGCGCGTGCCTGAGCGCGTTGCTCAGCAGCTCGCTCACCACGAGGACCGCGTCGTCTATCGCGGTCTCGTAGACTCCCCATTCCTGCAGGTCAGAGCAGAGGCGTTGGCGTGCGACAGCGACGCTGGACGGTGCATAGGGCAACAACACGACGCTCGACGCACTCACCTCCCCGTATCCCTGTTCCCCCTGAGGAACACACCCCAGTACGACCGAAATGCCCCGTTGGCCGGTCTTAGAAACCGAGCACCAATTACAGCTTGTGTACATTCGACAATAGATCAGCTCATCCGTTACCGGCTCGTTACCGGATCGGCGTGTCGGTCAGGTAAGGGCGCCCGGCGTGTCGGCAATGCGCAGTGCCAGCCGCATCCTGGTACCGCCTCCGGGACGGGGATGCGCCGAGACCTCTCCGCCCTGCGCGCGAGCCAGGCTCCGCACGATGTACAGACCGAGACCGACTCCGCCGAACCGGCGGCGGTCGCCGCTGTCCACCTGGACGAAACGCTCGAAGATCCGCTCCCGGCTCGCCGGCGCTATGCCCACCCCCTCGTCGTCCACCACGACTACCACCCAGTCACCGTCCGCCCAAGCCTCAACCCTGATCAGGCCACCGTCCGGTGAATATTTGAACGCGTTCTCCAGTAACTGGCCCAGCACGATATCGGTGGCGAGTGCGTCACCGGATACCGGGGGCAGGTTTTCAGGGACAATTACCTCAACTCTATGCACATCGGACAGAACCGGCAGGCCCAGCGTGGCGGCCCGGAGCAGTTCGCCCAGGTCGATTCCCTCGATCCTGAGCATGAGCTCTCCTGCCCCCGCGCGTGAGCCCAGCAGGAGGTTGTCCATGAGCTTGCCGAGGGAGCGCGCCCGCTCGGCGATGATGTGCACGGCGGCGCGGCGCTCGGTGTCGGCCATCCCGTCCCAGCGCGCGTCGAGGGTGCCCGCGAAGCCCTGGACCACCGTGATCGGGGTGCGCAGCTCGTGGCTGGTCGTGGCGAGGAAGAGGTCCTTGGCCTCCTCCAGTTCCTTGGCCCGGGTGACGTCGCGGAAGTCGACCACGATCTCGCCCGTCTCCACGATCTCCGCGCAGAGCACGTCCAGCCAGGCGCCGGAGGGGAGCTGCAGGGTGAGCTTGTCGCCCGGCTCCGGCAGCGGGAACGGCGGCGGACCGCCGATCACCTCGCCCGCGTCGAAGCCGGTCAGCTCGGTGGCCGCCGGGTTCCACTGGATGATCCGGCCCCGGACGTCGAGCACGGCGATGCCGTCGGCGCTGGCGTCGAACACCGCCCGCTGGTGGGCGCGCTGCCGTACGACCTCCTGGTAGGCCATGGCGTTGCCGACGGCGATCCCGGCGTGCCCCGCGAGCAGTTCCAGCAGCTCCAGCTCCACGTGCCCGGCCTTGTGCTTGGCGAACAGGGCGTACAGCGCGCCGTACGGCCTGCCGCCGACCGCCGCCAGACCGAGCGCGATGGTGTGCAGGCCGGGAAGCTGCGACCAGATCAGCTCGTCGAGGCGGGCCTGGTCCCCGGTCTCCAGCATCACGGTCCTGCCGGTGCGCAGCAGCTTGCCCACCAGGCTGGTGCGCATGTGGGCGGTCGAGTCGCGCAGCGACTCGGGAAGCCGGTGACTGGCCACCAGGCGCAGCCGGTCGCCCTCGATGAGCACGAACCCGCCCGCGTCCGCCCCGGTCAGCTCGGTGAGGCTGGCCGCGATCCGGTCGAGCACCGCGGGCAGTTCCCGCTCGGCGTTGATGTCGGCGACCACGTCGGTGAGCCTGCGCACGAGCCGCGCCCTGCGGACCACCCGGTCCTGGGCGCTCTCGTCGTCCTGGACCAGGTGGTAGACGCTGACGTAGCCCAGCAGCGCGCCGGCGTCGGAGCGCAGCGCGCTGGTGTCGACCCGCACGTCCAGCAGGTTGCCGTCCCGGCGGAAACGCTTGGTCCGCAGGGAGACCTGACCGCCGGTACGGACCCGTTCGAGGACGGCGTTGTGCTCGGCCGTCAGCTCCTCGGGCACCACCGGAGCACGGCGTCCGACCATCTCCGCGGCCGACCAGCCGAACAGACGCTCGGCGGCCGGATTCCACACCAGGACCGTCTGATCTCGGTCCAGGGCGACTATCGCGTTGGGCGCACCGGCGACGACCGCCCGGCCGATGCCCTCGTCACTTTCGGCCCTGTCGTCACCCACACATCCATAGTGCCGTGTCAACTGGCCTGATCTTGGCACTTCGTCCGCATGTGCTGACACTCGTTGGGGGGATCCGTCCGATACGCTGCGGTGACCACACGCCTGGATACCGAAGGGTGGGGCCATGTCATCCGGCGACCTCGACGCATTGCTTCGGGTGACCTCGCCCACCTACATGGGGAGCGCGCACCCGGACATCGCGTTCGGCACCCTCGACGGCCCGGTGGGACGGCTGACCCTCGCGGTGACGCACCGGGGCGTGGTGGCGTGCAGCTACGAGAACGAGCACGTCATCTTCGAACGCGTCAGCAGGGCGGTCGGCTCGTTCATCGGGCCCGACCCCCGGCGGCTCGATCCGGTCCGCCGGGAGCTGGACGCCTACTTCTCCGGCAGGCTCCGCGCCTTCACCATCACGATCGACCTGCAGCTGGCGACCCCGTTCGCCAGGACCGTGCTGCAGATGATGCTGGCGGTGCCGTACGGGACGGTGACCACCTACCGCGAGATCGCCGAGCGGATCGGCAGGCCGCGGGCGCTGCGGGCGGTCGGCAACGCGCTGGGCAGCAACCCGGTCTGCGTGATCGTGCCCTGCCACCGGGTGGTCGAGAGCGAGGCCGTCCTGGGCGGTTACGCGGGGGGCCCGACCGCCAAGGAACGGCTGCTGCGCGTCGAGAGAACGGCCGGAGGCCGTTCCCCCCGCCTCTCGTAGCGGGGAGAACGGCTCCCGGCCTCCCGCGGTCTGCCGCCCTGCCTCCCGGATCACCGGGCCCCTCGGTGTCCCCCCGTGTCCCCCGGTGTCCCCCGGTGTCCCACGGTGTCCCACGGCCTGTCACGGTCCGGACGGACGGCGGCGCAGCGCTCCCAGGGCCAGCGTGACCAGGCCGGCGACGAGGAAGGCGCCGACGGACGCGCTCATCCAGGGCTGCCGGGTGAATCCGACGGCGTCCCTGACACCGTCCCAGATCGCCGCCCACCAGGACACCTGCGAGGAGGCCGCCAGCAGCCACCAGGTGACGAAGCCCAGCGCCCACGGCAGCACCATGAGCCAGCGGGAGGGCGCGTCCTGTGAGGTGTCCCAGTCCCTGCCTCCGCCGAGCAGGAAGTAGTCCACCGCCAGCACGCCGAGCATCGGCACGAACACCGCGCCGATGATGCTGAGGAAGGCGCCGTAGGAGTTCACGTCGACGACGAGGGCGACGGCCGTGGTCAGTACGCCGATGGCCACGGAGAAGACGCGGCGGTCCACCTTCGGCATCAGGTTCTGCAGTGACATCGCGGTCGAGTAGACGTTGGCGAAGGACTGGTCGGTCTCGCGCAGCACGAGGATCCCGAAGAAGAGCGCGCCCAGCGGAGCCGCGACGAACGGCGCGAACACGGCGGTCGGCTCGTTCTGCACCGCGCCGTGCCCGGCGAGCGCCACCGCGTAGACGCCGACGGCCAGGCAGGCCACCTGACCGAGGGTGTAGCCGCCGACGACTCCGGTGAAGGCCGCCCGGGTGGAACGCGAGTGCCGGGCGTAGTCCGCGGCCACCGGGACCCAGGAGACCGACAGGGCGACCACGAAGTCCACGGCCGCGGCGAAGGCGTCCCACGAGCCGCCGCTCTGGGCGGGGGTGTCGCGCAGGAAGATCACCGCGAACCAGGCGATGGAGATGACCACGCCGACCGTGACGAACCGCCGCAGGAGCCTGATGGCACCCAGCGGGTAGATGGTCAGCGCGGTCGTCAGCGCTCCGGCCGCGATCGCCCAGACCGCGTAGGGGACGGAGGAGCCGAAGATCGCCTGGGCGCCCATCGCGACCACCCACAGCTCGAACGCGCCCCAGCCGATCATCTGGATGATGTTGAGCACGGTCGGGACGTAGGAGAGCTTCGCGCCGAACAGCCCGCGCAGCAGTACCATCGCGGGCCGGCCGGTCTGTACCCCGGGGACCGCGGCGAGGCCGACCATCGCGGTGCCGATGAGGCTGCCGACGAGGGCGGCGAGCAGTGCCGCGCCGAAGGTGAGCGGGTTGTCGTCGAGCAACGGGTTGATCAGGAAGAGCGCGAAGGAGAACCCGAGCAGACTGACGCCCAGGTTGGCCCAGAACGCGCCCTGGTCGAGCATGCCGAGGGTTTTCGGAGGAGCCTGGTCGAGGGTGAGGGGTGCCTCGGCATGCTTGGAATGAATGACGTCAGACGTCACGACGTGCTCCCTACGCCGGCATTACCCGGACAGGTTCATGCGGTCGGCAGCGGCGGTAGCTGCCCTCTCAGCCCGGTTGCCCCGAGCTCCCGCGTTGGCTTACGTGCCGAACCGGGATCAGCCCGGTTCGCGCCCCAATGATGCACCATTTGCCCGATCTCGGCTACCACCCCCCTGGCGAGGGACATGGCACGGCGCGCCCGCCGCATCCCCCCGTCCGCTGGCTGAGCGCCCTCGACATGCCCCAGGGCCGCCCGGGTCGGGAGAGTCGCCCGAAGGAGACGCTGATTCCCCGCCGAGGTGTTCTCGGTGAGAGCTTGTGAAGCGGCGTGCTCAGCGTGCTCCCGGCTTGTCCGGCAGTCGCACGACGGCGGTACCGGCCTGGGACTCGCCGAACCCCCAGCCTGCGACAAGGGAGCAGCCGGCCGCCTCCAGGACATCGGTCCACGGCCAGTGGCCGGTGCCGCAGTAGAAGCCGCCCTTGCTGCGCGCGTCGTCCTCGGCGAGGCAGAGCATGCGGAGATGGTCGCGGAGCGCGGGATGCGTGACCGCGCTCAGCCTTTCCTCCCAGGGCTCGTCGGCGGAGCAGGCGTCGTCCACGTCGTGAATCGACACCAGGTGTTCGGGGCCGCGCTCGGTGAACGTGGCGGCCCGCATCGCATCGGTGAGAGTGCCGTCGGTGGCGACACGCAGCAGCACGGTCAGCCAGCTGTTCAGTTTCCTGGATTTCTCGTCGGTCAGGTCGACGCCATGGCGGCCCAGGAGCGGTCCCAGCTCCGCGCCGTGCACCAGCGCTTCACCGGCCTCGTCGACCGAGGAGACGACCCGCAGGTCGGCGACGAAGGCGTCGTCGAACGGCCGGGGGCCCTTGTGGCCGCCGTCGCCCCACGGTCCCGTTCCTGCCAGAAGTTCGGCGTCGAAGCGGAACAGCGACTCGCTCAGGTCGAACCGCCATGTCCAAGGGGAGAAGGGGTACTCACCGTCCGAATCCGGAAGGTGCCTGGGCTCCCGGCCTGACAGCGCGTCAGGGGTGGCCCAGGGATTCGGGAACAGGAACTCGTCGAGGGGGTCCGAGGCGTAATACACCCCGTATCCGGCGGCGGGGTCGACGGCCGGCTTTCCACCGAGCAGTATCTCGAAGGCACCGGCCAGCGCGGCACCCCACCCGCCGAGGTCGGTCGCCGGGTCCGTCTCGGGTGTCACGATGAGCACTCCTTTATGTCGTGTCGCGCGGGTTGACGCAAGGTATCGGCCGCCGTCGGCACCCTCCGTGAAGCCAGCCCGTACGGCCTCCGGAACATACCCCCTGCCCGGGGAAACAGAAGCCCCACGAGCCGGCCCGGCACCGGGTCCCCGAAGTCCGTCTCTCGACAGCCGTTCGTCTCACCGCCCGCCCTCAGCGTCTCGGTCGCGACCCGAGGCGGCACGACCGGGTGACAGCCGCGTGAGGGCCGGACGGGACACCCGGGAAACCGCTCGCGGGGAGCGGACGTCGCGACTCCGCCGGTCCGGCGCCGGGAGCTCAGGCGACGAACGGGTCCTGGCCGCTCTCGCTGACCATGGGGCGGCCCGCGAAGCTCCACGACTGCATGCCGCCGCCGACGTTGATCGCGTCCCAGCCGACGTGGTTGAGCCAGGCGGCCGCGTTCGCGGAACGACCGCCGACACGGCAGACCACGTAGACGGGCGCGTCCTTCGGCACCTCACCGACGCGAGCCTGCAACTCGCCCAGCGGGATGTGGACGGCACTGGGCGCGTGACCCGCCCGCCACTCGTCGTTCTCGCGCACGTCAAGCAGGAACGCGCCGTCCGGCACGGCCTGCGCCTCGACCTCAGGAACACTCATGTCCTCATTGTTCCAAGTCCCTCGACCAATGGGGAACAAAGCCCTCCGACCGGCCCTATCTCGTCCACAAGCGGCCACGGACCGTATGCAGGCACGCGGACTTCGCCCCACTTGTCCCCTCACCCGTTGACGAGATAGACAACCTGGTTTACCTTCTGAGAAAGACAACAAGGTTTACCATCTGGAGGATCCATGACCATCGCGGACCTGGCCGGGGCCCCGGTCTTCGACAACGGCGGCATGACCGTCCGCTCGCTGGCCGTCCCCTCCCGGGGCTCGGCGGAGCTGGCCGTCTGGTCGATCGACATGGCGCCCGGCATGACGAGCCTGGAGCACACCGTGGATCGCGAGGAGGTGTTCGTCGCCCACTCCGGGCGGATGATCGGCACCGTCGGCGGCGTCGAGTACGTGATCGAGGCGGGAGACGCGCTGATCGTCGCACCGGACACCCCGTTCTCGATCCGCAACGCCTCGCCGACGGAGCGGGCCACCGCCACGGTGTGCACCTCGGCCGGGATCAAGGCGACCCTCGACGGCCGGACCATCCTGCCGCCGTGGGCCCAGTGACCCACCGTGGACGCGCCGGCCGTACGGCCGTGACCCCCGCCAGAAAGGCGGCGGAGGTCACGGCCCGGGAAGAACGGGGGTCACGCCCCGGCAAGAGCCCCGGGAGACCCGGGAAGAGGAGGGCGGGGTGCGCCGCGGCGCGCCCCGGGCGAGGTCAGGGCACGTCCCAGAAGGCGATCTCGTGGCGCATGCCCTCGGTGAACAGCCGCTTCGCCCTGTCGAGGTCGGAGACGGCCTCGTCGATCATCACGGCGATGCGCTCGGTCAGCTCGGCGAAGCCGGGGTGGGCGTAGGTGTCGACCCAGGCCCGGTAGCGGGGCTCGGCGGGCGGGTTCTCCGCCAGGACGCGCCCGAGGGTGGAGTAGCCCCACATGCAGGGGTAGAGCGCGGCCAGGCCGTCGGCGTAGGTCGCGGCGGAGTCGAGCAGGAACGAGGTGTAGGCGGCGCAGGCGGGCCCCTTCCGCGCCTCGCCGAGCTTCGCGCCGAACTCGGCCGACAGCGAGCGGTGCAGGTCCAGCTCCTCGTGGAAGGTGGCGTGGGCGAGATCGACCAGATCGCCCAGGTGACCGTCCGGGGCCTGCCAGGCCAGCCGGGAGAACACCCGCACGTAGTCCAGGAGGAACAGGTAGTCCTGTTCGAGCCACGACCGGAACACCGGCTCGGCCAGGTCACCCCTGGCGATGCCCACCACCGTCGGGTGGGCGAGCTGCACGTCGACGAGGGGGCGGCCGATGGTGTGGAGTTCCGCGGAGATGCTCATAGGACGAGCATTCTCTCAGGCCGGCGCGGCGCCGCCCGGGGAGGCCACCGGGCGACCGCCCGGCCCCCACGGTCCCGCACGCCGTGTCGGCGGTGTCCGCGCCATAGAGTCGGAGAATGACGACCATCGCCGAGGAAGTCCTCCTGCTCGCCCACAGCGAGGAGGAGGGCAGGCAACTGGTCGGCTCGACGGAGCTGGACGCCGCACTCGGCGGTTCCCTTCTCGCCGAGCTGGCCCTCAACGGACGGATCGACCTGGACGGCAAGAAGGTCGCCGTCCTGAACTCCGCCCCCCTGGGAAACGAGGAACTGGACGCCGCGCTGGCCCGGATCTCCGCCGACCCCAAGGAGCGCAAGCCCGACTGGTGGGTCGGCAAACTCCACTCGGGCGGGCTCCGCAAGCGTCTGCTGTCCGCCCTGGCCGAGCGGGGCGTGCTGGGCGAGGAGCGGCGCAAGATCCTCGGGATCTTCCCCAGCACCCGCTATCCGGAGCTCGACCCGAGCGTCGAGCGGGAGGTCCGCGAGCGCGTGGAGAGCGTGCTGGCCGGGGCCGTCCCCGACGAGCGGGTCGCCGTGCTGATCGCCGTCCTGCACGCAGCCAAGATCGACCGTAAGGCGTTCCCCGGCGTGAGCAAGGAGCGCGTCAAGGAGATCGTCGAAGGCAACTGGGCGGGCGACGCCGTCGCCAGGACCATCGCCGCCGTCAACGCCGCCGTCATGGCCGGGGTGATCGCGGGGGCCGTCGCCGCCACCGCCGGCTCCGGCTGATCACCGGGACCGGCGAAAGGGCCGTGGCAGGCGAGGTGCCGGCTCCGGCCGGGCCGTCGTCCGCCGGGGGAGACGTGACCGGTCACCGGGTCCGGGCCGTGCCGTACGGCCCGGACCCCGTGGGCGTCACTTGCCGAGAACGTCCTGGGGGACCGGCTTGTCCTGGGCGAGGGCCTCGAACAGGCGCAGCGCCTTGGCGCGGTCCCACTGCACGACGGCCTCGCCGTTGATGGTCGGCAGCGAGCCGATCGGGACGACGGTGGTCACCGGGTTGTCGCCCATGGCCAGCCCGAGGGAGAGCAGGTTGAAGGCGCCGGTCTCCTCGCCGACCGCGACCGAGTCGGCCGCGGCGAAGGCGAGCGGGACGGACCGGAAGGGGTTGAGCAGGACACCCGGGCTGGCCGCCTTCTTCACCACGGCCGAGAAGAACTGGCGCTGGCGCTGGGTCCGCTCGAAGTCGGGGATGGCCCCGGTGGCGCGGGTGCGGACGTAGCCGAGGGCGGTGCCGCCATCCAGCACCTGACGGCCCTTCTTCAGATTGATCCCGGCCTTGCGGTCCTTGATGTCCTGCTTGACGTCGATCTCGACCCCGCCGATGGCGTCCACGATGCCCACGAAGCCGCCGAAGCCGATCTCCATGTAGTGGTCGATCCGGATGCCGGTCACCTGCTCGACGGTTTTGGCGAGCAGCTTGGGGCCGCCGTCCCCGTAGGCGTAGGCCGCGTTCAGCTTGGCGCGGCCGTGGCCGTCGATCGGCACGTAGGAGTCGCGCGGAAGGCTGACCAGGGTCGGGCGGTCGCCGTTGTCGGGGATGTGCAGGAGCATCATCGTGTCGGTCCTGCGGCCGACGGCCGAGCCGGTGGCGAACTTCTTGCGCTGGGCCTTGGTCAGGCCGGCCCGGCTGTCGGAGCCGACCAGCAGCCAGTTCGTGCCGGGGGTGTCGGCGGGGCGGCCCGTGTAGTCGGTGAGCGCCTCGATCCGCTGCATCCGCGAGTTGATCATGAAATATCCGCCGACGGCGACCACGAGCAGGACGACCACCAGCCCGGCGAGGATCCGCAGGGCCAGCCTCCCCGGCCGCTTGGGCCGCCAGGACCGCAGGCCACCGCCCCTGCCTCCGCCCCCGCCCCTGCCGCCGGAGGATCCGCCCGAGAACCGCGCGGGGTCTCCGGATGCCCCCTCGGGAGAGGCCGCGCCGGACAGTGGCCTGACCGGCGCGGAGCCCTCTCTGGGCTTGCCGTAGACCCGGGAGGTCCCTCGCAGCCGCGCGTCGCCCGGCGGCTCCTCACCGCGCCGTCCCCCGCCGCCCGCGGGCGGCTCCGGGTGGCGTCCGGCCCCCTGCGCGGGGTAGGCGGGCTGGCCGGCGGCTCGCGGCGGGGGCGCCCCGGGCGTGGGCGACCGCAGCGCACGGGTGCGATCGTCGTCTTCCGTCCAGTCACCCACGTCGTCTCCCCGCCGCCTCTTGCCCTCACGATGTGACCGTCATTATCGACGCTACGTCGTGACTCCGTCGCACGCAGGCGTGCCCTCAAGCTTTCCCTATGGAAAAGTACATAAAAGGGTGCTTATCCACCAACAATGGGATCGTTGGCCGATCTGGAAACATCGACCGGCGCGCGGATCGTTACGGTAGATGACGACCGCTGTTCGAAAGGAAGATCGTGTCCACTCCGGACCCGTGGAGTACCTGCCCGTGCGAACGCACGGGAACCACTGACCCAGCCGGGAGAGCCGCCCGGTGAACACGGCTCTAGGCCTGCTGGCCGTACTGCTCCTCACCCTCGCGACCGGCTACTTCGTCGCCCAGGAGTTCGCCTTCGTGGCCGCGGACCGCGGTGTGCTGCGCGAGCAGGCCGACGCCGGTGACGCGGCGGCCGAGCGCGCGCTGGCGGTGACCGGACGCCTGTCGTTCATGCTGTCGGGCGCGCAGCTCGGCATCACCGTCACCGCCCTGCTGGTCGGCTTCATCTCGGAACCCGCCATCGCCACCGTGCTCGCCCCTCCGCTGGAATGGGCCGGAGTGCCGGGGGCCGTGGTGCCCGGCCTCTCGGTGGCGCTGGCCATCGCGGTCGCGACCGTCGTCCAGATGGTGTTCGGCGAGCTGGCCCCGAAGAACCTGGGCATCGCCCGGCCCGAGCCGATGGCGAAGTTCCTGGCCCGTTCCACGATCGTATACCTCAAGATCGCCGGCCCGGTCATCCGGCTGTTCGACTCCGCCGCCACCGGCCTGCTGCGCAGGGTCGGCGTCGAGCCCGTCGAAGAGATCGAGCACGGCGCGAGCCCGGAGGAGCTGTCCCGGATCATCTCCGACTCGGCCACGGCCGGCGACCTGCCCCCGCGCCTGTCCGAGCTGCTGGAGCGGGCGCTGGAGTTCGGCGACCGCACCGCCGAGGACGTCATGGTGCCGCGCCCCCGCGTGGTGCTGCTGCGCGCCGAACGTCCCATCTCCGACCTGATCGACGCCATCGCCGAGCACGGTCACTCCCGTTACCCGGTGCTCTGCGACGACAACGGCGAGGACGTGGTCGGTGTCACCGGCGTGCGGGAACTGCTGAGGTCCGGCCTGAGCGAGGGCCCGCTGGAGCGGATCACCCGCCCGGCGCTGCTGGTCCCCGACTCGCTGCCGCTGCCCGTCGTGCTGGAGCGCATGCGCGCCGCCCGCGACGACCTGGCATGCGTCATCGACGAGTACGGCGGGCTCGCGGGCGTGGTCACGGTCGAGGACCTCGCCGAGGAGCTCGTCGGCGAACTGGTCGACGAGAACGACCCCGAGCCCGCGGGAGTCGTCGCGAACGACGACGGCACCTGGAACCTGCCCGGCACGCTGAGGCTCGACGAGGTGGAACGCGCGACGAAGCTGGCGCTTCCCGAGAGCGACGACTACGACACCGTCGCGGGCCTGGTCCTGGCCACCCTCGGCCGGATGGCCGAGCCGGGCGACGAGGTCACCGTCACCCTGTCCGCGGAGACCGACCTGCTCGACGACGACGGCGAGGAGGAGAGGGACGCGGTGCTCACCGTGCTGTCCGTGCACCGCAGGGTCCCCGAGTGGGTACGGCTGACGCTGCCCGAGGCCGGGACCGAGGCCCGGGACGACGGGAACGACGAGGACCTCGAGACCGACGAACCCGTGATGGCCGCGACACGGGCGGCCGGACGCGGCACGGAACGGAACCGGGTGGACGAGCGATGAGCACGACCGGAGCCCTGCTGCTGGGCATCGCGCTGCTGATCGGCAACGCCTTCTTCGTCGCCGCCGAGTTCGCGGTCATCTCGGCCCGCAGGCACCGCCTGGAGGAGCTCGCGGGCAGGGGTGGCAGGCTGACCAGGATCGCCGCCCGCGCCGCCGTACGCGGCGGCAGGGAGCTGTCCCTGATGCTCGCCGGAGCCCAGCTGGGCATCACGCTGTGCTCGCTGGGCCTGGGCATGGTGACCGAACCGGCCGTCGAGCACCTGCTGGAGCCGCTCTTCGGGGCGGTCGGCGTGCCTGAGTCCCTGCGGGTCCCCATCTCGCTGGTGATCGCGCTGGCGCTGATCACGTTCCTGCACATGGTGATCGGCGAGATGGCCCCCAAGTCGTGGGCGCTGACCCATCCCGAGACCGCGGCGATAGGCCTGGCCCTGCCGTTCCGCGGCTTCACCCGGGTGGTGCGCCCCGTGCTGGCCGCGCTCAACGGCATGACCAACGGGGTGCTGGGCCTGTTCGGCGTGCGCCCGAGGGACGAGCTGGCCACCACCAGGACGCCGGTCCAGCTGGCGATGCTTGTCGGCGAGTCGGGACGGATGGGCCTGCTCGACCGGGCCGAGCACGACCTGCTCACCCGGGCGCTGCGGGTCCACCAGCAGCCGGTCGAGCGGCTGATGCTGCCCATCGCGAAGGTCGCCTGCGTGACCGGGGACGCCACCGACGCCCAGGTGCGCCGGGCGGCCGCCGACAGCGGGCACCTGCGCCTGCTGGTGAACTCGGGCAGGCCGGGTGACGTGCTGGGCGTGCTGCACGTCAGGGACGCGCTGGTCCGCCCGGGGGCGACCCCGGCCGAGCTCGCCCGCCCCGTGCCCCGCCTGGACAAGAGCACGACGGTCCCCGAGGCCGTCTCCGTCCTGCAGGAGGCCCGCGCCCACGTGGGCCTCATCACCGACGGCGGCGAGGTGGCCGGCATGGTGAGCCTCACCGACCTGCTCGGCGAGCTCCTCGACATGCGGGTCCTGGCCACGCGTTAGGCGGGCCGCGGCCCGGGACGCCGGGCGGACGGGAACGCACGGGCCGGGAAGGGATCCATCCCTTCCCGGCCCGCTTTCTCTGTCAGCGTAATCACATCCGGCGATCAGACCTGGTGCAAGTGGTTCGAAAGTGATCGTCAAGGGCAGACGGCTACAACGTGCAGGCAGGCCGTACCCGGCTCGGAAACCCACGGGAAAACGTACGGGGCCGGGACTTCTCTACGACGGAGCAAGCGACTACCTTGATCGGCAACCGACCCGCCCCCGACGGAACACGGACGGCCCCGATGAACACGCGCTTCCCGCGAGAACGAAGAAGCCCCGGTGCGCTCTCGCGCGGCCGGGGCCTGATCTGAGTGGGCGAGGAGGGATTTGAACCCTCACGTCCTTTCGGACACACGGACCTGAACCGTGCGCGTCTGCCGTTCCGCCACCCGCCCTTGTTGGGTGCGGTGAAACATTAGCACGGATCAGCCGATACCCACGAACCCGGATACGATCCTCCTAGACGCGGAGCGGAGTAGCTGGGTGCGAGAGAGCGAGGAACAGCCCCAAGCGGCCGTGACCTACATAGACGGAAGAAGGGAGGGACCCGGTGGGAGTCCTTCAGCGCTTCGAGCGGAGGCTCGAAGGTCTGGTTGAGGGGGCCTTTGCGCGGGCGTTCAAATCCGACCTTCAACCGGTCGAGGTGGCCAGCGCGGTTCAGCGGGAGATGGACGAGCGGGCGGCGATCGTCGCGCAGGGACGCACGCTCGTGCCGAACGACTTCGTGGTCGAGCTGTCGATGACCGACAGCGAGCGCCTCGACGTCTATGCGGACAGCATCAGCCACGAACTGGCCAACCTCGCCAGGGAGTACGCCAAGGAGCAGGGTTACTCCTTTGTCGGACCGGTGCGGGTGCGTTTCGAGACCGCGGACGACCTGGCGGTCGGCCTGTTCCGGATCCGCTCCGGCGTGATCCGCGGGGCGACGGTCGAGCAGGACGAGATCCGCCAGCCGGTGAGCGACGTGCCCGCGGCCAGGCCGCAGGCCTTCGGCGGCCGTCCCCGCCTGCTGGTCTCGACCCAGGACGACCCGCAGGGGCAGCGTTCCTACGACCTGACCACCCCGGTGACGCTGCTCGGCAGGGGCACCGACTGCGACCTACGGCTGGTCGACCCGGGAGTGTCCCGGCACCACGCCGAGCTGCGTGTGGAGGGCCCGCAGGTCATGCTCGTCGATCTGGGCTCAACGAACGGCACCTTCGTCAACGGCCAGCCGGTTCGCCGGGTCGAGCTCCAGAACGGCACTCGCGTGACGCTGGGGCGGACGACTCTGGTTTTCCGGCGCGATTAAAGGTAGACAGACGGTCCATGTCCGATCTCACGCTGCTACTGATCCGCCTGGCCTTCCTGGCGGTGCTGTGGTTCTTCGTGATCGCGGCGGTCGGTGTGATCCGGACAGACTTGTTCGGATCACGCACCACCGCGGCCGTGCCCGCGCGCAAGGCGCCGAAGGCCGTAAAGCCCGTAGCCAAGTCCAAGAAGGGGGAGCCACGGCAGATGGTCGTCACCGGTGGCCCCCTTCAGGGCACGACCATCACCCTCGCGGAGACTCCGATCACCATCGGCCGGGCGAACGACGCCACGCTGGTCGTCAGCGACGACTACGCCTCCAGCCGGCATGCCCGGCTCTTCCCCCAGGACGGTCAGTGGATCGTGGAAGACCTCGGTTCTACCAACGGAACGTACCTCGACCGCTCTAAAGTCACCCGTCCGACTCCGGTGCCGCTCGGTGTTCCGATCCGCATCGGCAAGACCGTCATCGAATTGCGCAAATGACCATCGCACTCCGTTACGCCGCCCGCTCCGATGTCGGCCTCCTCCGCGAAGGCAATGAGGACTCGGCGTACGCAAGCGGCCGCCTGCTCGCCGTCGCGGACGGTATGGGCGGCCACGCACACGGCGAGGTGGCCAGTTCGGTCGCCATCGCCGCGATGTCCTCCCTGGAGGAGGAGACCCAGAACGCCGACCTGCTCAGCGCCATCGAGGCCGCGGTCCGCGACGCCAACCGCAGGCTGTACCAGATGGTCGGGCGCGATCCCAGCCTGAAGGGCATGGGCACCACCCTGACCGCCATGCTGTGGTCGGGGACGAGGGTGGCGCTGGTCCACGTCGGCGACTCCCGCGCCTACCTGCTGCGCTCGGGGGAGCTCTACCAGATCACCCACGACCACACCCTCGTGCAGTCGCTGGTGGACGACGGCCGCATCACCCAGGAGGAGGCGGCCACCCACCCGCAGCGGTCGATCCTGCTCCGGGCGCTCGACGGCAGCGGCGAGGTCGAACCCGACCTGTCCCTGCGCGAGGCCCAGGTCGGCGACCGCTACCTGCTGTGCTCCGACGGACTGTCCGGCGTGGTGACCGCCGAGACGCTGCACCACACGCTCAGCACGATCGACGACCCCGAGACGGTGGTCCGCGCGCTCATCGACCTGGCCAACCGCGGCGGGGGGCCCGACAACATCACCTGCGTGCTCGCCGACGTGCTGGAGGTGGACGAGGGGACCGCCCTGCCGGTGGAGGCCGCCGTGGTTGGAGCCGCCGGCTCCACCCGGCAGCGCTCGGAGGCGCCGGACACCCCGGCGGGCCGCGCGAGCGCGGTCACCATGCCGCAGCCCGTCATCACGGACGACGAACCCGAGGAGCCGGTCGCCAGGGCCACGCGGCGGCCGGTCAAACGTCGCCGCCTGTGGCCACTTCTGGTCTCGGTGGGAGGCGTCGTCCTCGTCGGCGGCGGCCTAGGCTGGTACTTCGGGACCCAGTGGCTTGAGGATCAGTACTTCGTAGGGGCGAAAGGTGACGAGATAGTGGTTTTCCAGGGCGTGAAAACCAACGTCGGCCCCTTCGAACTCTTCGACGTCGCCAAGAGCACCGCGGAGTCGGTCTCGGCCCTGGGCGCCTTCCAGCAGGGCCAGGTCCGCGACGGCATCCCCGTCGCCAGCGTCGACGCGGGCCTGCAGAAGATCGCCGAGCTGAAGTCCTCCACATCCGCCTCCCCACAGAAGCCCACCGGAAAAGACAAGCAGACTCCCCCGCCGAGCGGCACTCCCACCCCGGAACCGACAAAGTAGACACATGAGCACCCCAAGCGTCGAGCCCGTCCCCCTGCCCGCCAAACGGCGGGTGGCCCAGTTGGCGATGCTCGCCTTCGCGGTCGTGATCGTCATGGGCGCGTACGCCAACGTGGGGCTGGCGATCGACAAGCAGATCCCCGCAGGCATGCTCACCTACGGCCTCGGCCTCGGCGGGTTCATGCTGGCCGCCTACCTCGTGCTGGCGAAGTTCGCCCCCTGGGCCGACCCGCTGATCCTGCCGCTGGTGACGCTGGTCAACGGCCTCGGCCTGGTGATGATCTACCGCCTCGAGTCGGCCAAGATGCCGGGGGCCTCGGCGACCAACCAGCTCGTGTGGACCGGCGTCGGGGTGGTGCTGTTCTCCGTGACGCTGATCGTGCTGCGTGACCACCGCGCGCTGCAGCGTCTGACCTACACCGCGGGCGCGGCCGGCCTGATCCTGCTGGTCTCCCCGCTGACCCCGTTCCTGGGCAAGGAGATCAACGGCGCCCGCATCTGGATCGGGATCGGCGGCGCGAGCCTCCAGCCGTCCGAGTTCGCCAAGCTCGCGCTGGTCGTCTTCTTCGCCGGTTACCTCGTCGCCAAGCGCGACGTGCTGGCGCTGGCCGGGCGGCGGCTGCTGTTCATCGACCTGCCGCGCGCCCGCGACCTCGGCCCGGTCCTCATCACCTGGGGTTTCAGCCTTGCCGTGCTGGTCGTGCAGAAGGACCTCGGCTCCTCGCTGCTGATCTTCGGCACGTTCATCGCGATGCTCTACATCGCCACCCAGCGCACCTCGTGGGTGCTGATCGGCATCCTGCTCTTCGTGGGCGGCGCGATCCTCGCCGGGATGATCTTCACCCACGTGCAGGACCGCTTCACCGTCTTCATGCACCCCGAGGACCCCGACCTCTACTACAAGGTCGGCGGCAGCTTCCAGCTCCTGCAGGGCCTGTTCGCCATGGGCCAGGGCGGTGTGATCGGCACCGGGCTCGGCCAGGGCCACCCCAACCTGATCCCGCTGGCCTTCTCCGACTTCATCTTCCCCGCCACCGGCGAGGAGCTCGGCCTGACCGGCCTGATGGCCCTGCTGATGGTCTACGCGCTGATCGTCGAGCGCGGCCTGCGCACCTCCATCGCGGCCCGCGACCCGTTCTCCAAGCTGCTGGCGGGCGGCCTGTCGTTCATCCTCGCCTGGCAGGTCTTCATCATCGTCGGCGGCGTCACCAACCTGATCCCGCTGACCGGCCTGGTCACCCCGTTCATGTCCCAGGGAGGATCGGCGCTGCTGGCTAACTGGATCCTTATCGCGCTGCTGGTACGGATGTCGGATGCGGCCAGGAAGCCGCCGCCCCAGGCCATCCAGGACGAAGGAATGACACAGGTGTTCCAGCGATGAACGGTCCCCTCAAGCGCGCCTCCCTCGTCTGCTTGCTGATGTTCGGCCTGCTCATGATCAACGTGAACTACCTGCAGGTCGTGCGGGCGGACGGGCTGCGCACCGACTCGCGCAACACCCGCAACTTCTACGCCCGCTACGAGGTCGAGCGCGGCCGGATCACCGCGGGCAACAAGGTGCTGGCCGAGTCCGTGGACACCGGCAGCAACCAGTTCCGCTTCCAGCGGCGCTACCCCGAGGGCAAGGTCTACGCGCCCGTCACCGGGTTCTTCGCGCCGGAGAGCGCGCGCGACATGGAGGCGGCGGAGAACAGCCTGCTCGACGGCACCAGCGCCGACCTGCTGATCCGGCGCAGCATCGACCTGCTCACCGCCAAGCGGTCCAAGGGCGCCAACGTCGACCTGACGATCGACCCCAGGGCCCAGGAGGCCGCCTACAAGGCGCTGGGCGCCAGCGGCAAGAAGGGCGCCCTGGTCGCGATCGAGCCGAAGACCGGGGCGATCCTCGCCATGGTCTCGATCCCCACCTACGACCCCAACCCGCTGTCCAAGCCGAACAAGGCCGACGTCAACAAGGCCTACAACAAGCTGGCCAAGGACGAGGACCAGCCGCTGGTCGACCGGGCGATCGAGCGCAGCTACCCGCCGGGCTCGACCTTCAAGGTGGTCACCCTGGCCGCCTATCTGGAGAGCGACGACAGCGTCGGCCCGCAGACCGAGGTGGACGCCCCGCAGCGGCTCGAGCTGCCCAACACCAGCGTCGGCCTGCCCAACTACGGCGGCGCCGCGTGCGGCTCCGGGCGGGTGACGCTGACGTTCGCGCTCGAACGCTCCTGCAACACCCCGTTCGCCAAGATCGCGATGAGTCTGGGCTACGACGCCCTGAAGGAACAGGCCCTGAAGTTCGGCATCGGCGGCGACCCGTTGGAGATCCCACTGCCGGTCGCGGGCAGCGGGATCGGCCCCGAGGAGGACCTGGCCGCGCTCGCCCAGACCTCGATCGGCCAGCGCAGCAACCAGATGACCCCGCTGCAGATGGCCATGGTCGCCGCAGGCATCGCCAACAACGGCGTGGTCATGAGGCCGTACCTCGTGAACAAGATCGCGGATGCCGAGGGCGGCGAGATCGACAGCGCCAGCCCCAAGGAGCTGTCCACCGCCATGAGCGAGGACAGCGCGCGAAAGCTCCAGGAGATGATGGTCAGCGTCGTCAACAACGGCACCGCGAGCGCCGCGCAGATCTCGGGGATCACCGTCGCGGGCAAGACCGGTACCGCGGAGACCGCCAAGGGCAAGGCCCCGCACGCCTGGTTCATCTCCTTCGCCCCCGCCGAGGACCCCAAGATCGCCCTGGCCCTCATCGTCGAGTCCGGCAGCGCCGGCGACGACGCCTCGGGCGGTCACACCGCCGCCCCCATCGCCAAGAGCGTGATGGAAGCGGTGCTGGGCAGATGACCGCCCTGCTCGGAGGTCGATACCGTCCGCTCGGGCGGATCGCGACGGGCGGCATGGGCGAGGTCTGGCGGGCGAAGGACGAGCTGCTCGGCCGCGAGGTCGCGGTCAAGCTGCTGCGCAGGCACGTGGCCACCGACCCGGCCTTCCGCGACCGGTTCCGGATGGAGGCCAGGCTCGCGGCAAGGCTGGCCGACCCGGGCATCGCCCAGGTCTTCGACTACGGCGAGGCCGAAGACGTCGCCTATCTCGTGATGGAGCTGGTCCCCGGCGAGTCGCTGGCGGGCATCCTGGCCCGCGACGGCGCGCTGGGCACCGCGATCACCCTTGAGGTGATCCGGCAGACCGCCAGGGGCCTGCGAGCCGCGCACGCCGCGGGGATCATCCACCGCGACATCAAGCCGGGCAACCTGCTGGTCACCGAGGCCGGTGTGATCAAGATCACAGACTTCGGCATCGCCAGGGCGCTGGAGGCCGCGCCGGTGACCCAGACGGGCACCGTGCTCGGCACCGCGCAGTACCTCAGCCCCGAGCAGGCCTCGGGGGCGTCGCTGACCTTCGCGACCGACATCTACTCCCTGGGTGTGGTGGCCTACGAGTGCCTGGCGGGCAGACCGCCGTTCATGGCCGACACGCAGGTGGCCATCGCGCTCATGCACATCAACGAGACCCCGCCGCCGCTGCCCGCGAGCGTGCCGCCCGCGGTGCGCGACCTGGTCATGTCCTGCCTGTCCAAGGACCCCGGAGCGCGCCCCGCCGGCGCCGCGGAGCTGGCCGAGCGGGCACGCGCGCTGCGCGAGTCCGCCGACGTCGCTGCCACCGCCGGTGCCGCCGACCTGGCCATGCTCACCGACCCCGCGGGCTGGCGGGCCGAGCCCGCGGGCGAGTGGCCGCGCGAGGTCGCCCCCGCCCTGGTCACCCGGGAGGAGCCCGACGGCGGCACCGTCCCGGCCGCTCCGCCGCCCGCGGACGTCCCCCCGGGCGGCCCGGATCTCGCGGGCGCGCCCCGGCCCCGCCCGCGGCGCGGCGGGCTGCGCCGGAAGACGGTGATCGTCGCCGCGGTCGCCGGGTGCGCCGCCGCCCTGGGACTGGGCACGCTGATCGCCCGGGACATGATGGAGCAGCCGGGTGGCAACGGCCACCGGGAGCCGGTCGCGCCGACGAGCCCGGCCATCCGGACCCCGTCGGCCCGGCCGAGCAAAACCAAGCCGATGACGCCCAGACCCCCGGTCCTGCCGACGAAGTCGTTCAGACCTACACCCACGCCGTCGGCTACGGTAAGCACATCGGCCACGCCCAGCGTCGAGCCGACGCAGTCACCATCGCCCAGCCCCACTCCGACCACCTCGACCCCGACGCCCACCACCACCCCGCCGGCGACACCCAGCCTCACACCGAGCACCAGCCCCACCCCCGGCGACACAAACGAGCCGAACGGGGAGACGTGATGTGGCAACGGGTCGATGATGGACACCGGTGGCCCAAGAGCTCACCGGCACCCAAGATGAACGGTAAGGGACAGTGCAGGAAATGACTCAGCCCCGACGCCTCGGCGATCGCTACGAGCTTGACGGCGTCGTCGGGCGTGGCGGCATGGCCGAGGTCTATCGCGCACGAGACATCCGGCTGGATCGGATCGTCGCCATCAAAACCCTCCGCGCGGACCTGGCAAGGGACCACATCTTCCAGGCCCGTTTCCGCCGGGAGGCGCAGTCCGCCGCGTCACTGAACCACCCGTCCATCGTCGCGGTCTACGACACGGGCGAAGACGTGACGGACGGCGCGCCTGTGCCGTACATCGTGATGGAGTACGTCGACGGCCGCACGCTGCGCGACCTGCTCCGCGCCGACCGGCGGCTGCTGCCCGAGCGGGCGGCCGAGCTGGTCGACGGGATCCTGCGGGCGCTGGACTACAGCCACCGGGGCGGCATCGTCCACCGGGACATCAAGCCGGCGAACATCATGATCACCCGCAACGGCGACGTCAAGGTCATGGACTTCGGCATCGCCCGCGCGATGGCCGACTCGGCCGCGACCATGACGCAGACCGCGCAGGTCATCGGTACCGCGCAGTACCTGTCGCCGGAGCAGGCCAGGGGTGAGCGGGTCGACGCCCGCAGCGACATCTACTCCACCGGGTGCGTGCTGTACGAGCTGCTGACCGGGCAGCCGCCGTTCACCGGCGACTCCCCCGTCGCGATCGCCTACCAGCACGTGCGCGAGGACCCGATCCCGCCGTCGCAGATCGACCCCGACATTCCCAAGTGGGCCGACGCCATCGTGCTGAAGTCGATGGCCAAGGACCCGGCGCACCGCTACCAGAGCGCGTCGGAGATGCGCGCCGACATCCAGCGGGCGATGTCGGGCATCCCGATGGACGCCCAGACGATGGCGCTGGCCAACAACTACGGCGCCGCCACCCACACCATGCAGCAGCAGCCCCTGGCTCCCGGCGGCCCGGCGACCCAGCGCACCACCGCCGTCCCCGCCTACGAGTACGGCTCGCAGGAGGGCGGCGGCGGCCGCGGCAGGCGCCGCCAGCAGAGCGGCGGCAACACCGCGGTCAAGACGGCGGCGTGGATCCTGGTCCCGCTGCTGATCATCGGTGCCTTCATCGGCGTCGGCTACATGTTCCTGAGCTCGCCCGGCGACACCGCCACGGGGGGCAAGGTGAAGATCCCGGCGCTGGCCACGCAGTCCGTCGGCGCGGCGACCAACGCGCTGAGGGATCTCGGGCTGAAGGTCAAGGTCGTCGAGGAGTTCGACGAGAAGCTGCCCAAGGACACGGTGATCGACACCGACCCGCCGGCCGACACCGAGGTGGACAAGAACACCGAGGTCACCCTCAAGGTCTCCAAGGGCGTCCAGAAGGTCGAGGTGCCCAACGTGCTGAACATGAGCGTGGAGGAGGCGACCGCGGCCCTGGAGGCCAAGGAGTTCCAGGTGAGCGTGCAGTCCAAGGTGTCCAGCCGCCCGCAGGGCAAGGTGTTCCAGACCGATCCCGAGGCGGGGAAGAAGGCTGGCAAGGGCAGCACGGTCCGGATCTACATCCCCAAGGAGGCCATCGAGGTGCCGGAGGTGGCCAACCTCACGATCGGGGACGCCACCCGGATGCTCAAGGAGGCCGGCTTCAAGGTCAAGGTGGTCAAGCAGGAGAGCGACCTGCCCGAGGGCACCGTGCTCAGCCAGGGCCCCCAGGCCGGTGCGAAGCTCATGCCGGGCACCACGGTCACGCTGGTGGTCTCCAGCGGGAAGGCCCCCGAGCCGACCTACCAGCCCACCTTCACGCCCGAGGAGCCGACGGACACCGAGCAGCCCGAGCCGGAGCCGACCGAGACCGACGACGGCTCGATCTTCGACAACCCGCCGGGCGACAGCGGCAACCAGAACTGAGCGCCCGGTTCCGCCGGGGCCCATCGGGGCCCTGACGACATCCTGAGAAGGACCCCCGCCCTCCGGCGGGGGTTCTTCTCGTTTCCGAACGAAAAAGAGCCCTTCCGCCACTCGGGGGCGATGGCGGAAGGGCTCACTGGTTAGTCGTTCAGGACGGCCCGCGCGTTACACGATCCCGGCGAGCCAGTTCCCGAGCAGTCGATGCCCGTGTTCGGAGATCACCGACTCGGGGTGGAACTGCACACCCTCCAGGGGCGCGGTGCGGTGGCGCAGCCCCATGATCACGCCGTCGGCGGTGGTCGCGGTGACCTCCAGGACCTCCGGGACGGTCCCGGGCACGACGGCCAGCGAGTGGTAGCGCGTCATGGTCACCGGGGACGGCAGCCCGGCGAAGACGCCGCGTCCGTCGTGGCCGATCAGGCTGGTACGGCCGTGCATCAGCTCGGGGGCCCGCGCCACGGTGGCCCCGTAGGCGATCGCGATGGCCTGGTGACCGAGGCAGACACCCAGCAGCGGCAGGTCGCGGGCCTCGCAGTAGCCGACGAGCGGGACGCTCACCCCCGCCTTCTCCGGGGTCCCCGGCCCCGGGCTGATCAGGACCCCGTCGAAGCCGGCCGCGTCCTCGGGCACGACGTGGTCCCGTGGCCGCACGTCGCAGGTGGCGCCGAGCTCGCGGAGGTACTGGACGATGGTGTGGACGAAGCTGTCGTGGTTGTCCACGACGAGGACGCGGGTCATCGGCCCGGCGCGGCGTGGCCGGCGGGGACGAGGGGTTCGATCCGGGAGAACACGACACAGCAGGATACGGCCGCCGGCCGGAAGGATCCCGCCCCGGCGGAGGTCTTGGCCGCGTCGCGGACAGGCCGGTTCTCCACTGGCCGGAGGCCGGTTCTCCGGAGGGAGCGGGCGCGAGGGAGCCGGACGGTCACCCTCACGGCGGCCGCCTTCCCCGGCGTTCTCGGCCTTCTCCACGCAACCCGCATGAGTTCACCCTAATGACGATGAACCATTGCGACCTGACAAGACATGACAGGAATCGCACCATTGAAGCAAGGTTTGCGCAGTGATGGCACCGTATGGGATCGCCATGACACGGGTGTGCCGACTATTCTTACTCGGGTCTTCGCCACCAGCGATTACGCTAGCTGACACGGCCTGCGCACGATCCGACCGCGCAGGGTTGACGCAGGAGAACCCAGTGCCCAAGTCCAAGACTCGCAAGAAGGCGGTTTACACCCCGCCGCAGACCTCCCAGCAGGTCAAGATGAGCCCGCGCTGGCTGGCGCCGGTCATGGTGGCCTCCTGGATCATCGGGATCCTGTGGATCGCCGTCTACTACATCGCCCCCACCGCGCCCGGCCTCGCCTACCTGCACAACTGGAACCTGCTGATCGGGTTCGTCTTCATCATCTTCGGTGTGGTGCTGTCCACCCGCTGGCGTTAACTTTTTCCACAGTGTTTATCCACACCCTGGGGAAGCATCAGGGTGTGGATCAGCCGACCAGGCCGAACTGCATCTCGTAGACGTACGGCGGCAGCAGTGTGACCAGCGCCACGAACACCACGAACAGCACCGCGCAGCCGCCCCACTGGAACAGGTTCCTGTTCTTCGCCGGGGCGTAGGCGAGGATGCCTCCGACCAGGGCGCCGGTGATCAGGCCGCCGAGGTGTCCCTGCCAGCTGATGTTCGGCACCATGAAGGTGAGCACCGCGTTGATGCCGATCAGCCAGAGCACGCCGCGGGCGTCGTATCCCAGCCTCCTGGCGACCACGAACAGCGCGCCGAACAGGCCGTAGATCGCGCCCGAGGCGCCGACCGCGGCGATGCCGACCAGGTAGACCGCGACGGACCCGCCGAGCGCGGACAGCAGGTAGAGCGCCAGGAAGCGCAGGGAGCCCAGACGCCGCTCCAGCTCGGGGCCGATGGCGTAGAGCGCCCACATGTTGAACACGATGTGGGTGATCGCCAATGAACCGCCGGCCAGCGGCGCGTGCAGGAAGGCGCCGGTGAACAGCCGCCACCACTCGCCCGCGGCCACGGCGCCCGCGTTCATCGCGAACTCGCCCAGCACCTGGTTGGTGCTGAGGGTCTCCGCGACGTAGGCCAGGACGTTGACGACCAGCAGCGTCCAGGTCACCCTGGGCGTGGCGACCGCCTTGCCGCCGAAGACCGACTGCGCCCGCCGTACCGTCCTGTTGCCGTCGGCCACGCACTCGGGGCACTGGAAGCCGACCGAGGCCTCGCGCATGCAGTCGGGGCAGATGGGCCGCTCGCAACGCTGGCAGCGAACATAGGTCTCACGACCCGGATGCCGGTAACACGTGGGAACGGCGGTGGTCTCGGACTCGCTGGGTGGCTGAGTGGTCATGGCGTGTCGCTGGCCCCTTCGACCGTGCTGTTATCCACAGACTGCCAGCCTATTCATGATCCTGAGCACACGCACCAGCGAACGGGGCCCGTCGGCGGGGTGCGGCCCACCGGTGGGACGCGTGGGACGCGTGGGACTCGGGTGACGACCACGCGCCCTTTTCCGAGCCCGGGACGCTCCACGACTTTCGGGCCCGGGACGCTCCCGGCTTTCGAGCCCGGGACGCTCCACGGCGGCGGCCGGACGCCTGCCCGCCCGGATCCTCCGCGAACCCGGGCGGCCGCCTCGGCACGGGAGGCCGCCGCCCGGAACGGTCAGCCCTGAACGCGCTCGATGGTGACCGACTCCAGGACGACGGGCTCGGTCGGACGGTCGCGGGCGTCGGTCTCGGTCTTGGCGATCGCGTCGACGACGTCCTGGCCCTCGACGACCTCACCGAAGATGGTGTGCCTGCCGTTCAGGTGCGGCGTGGGCACCACGGTGATGAAGAACTGCGAGCCGTTGGTGCCCCGGCCGCCCTGGATGCCGGCGTTGGCCATGGCGAACAGGTAGGGACGGTTGAAGTACAGGTCCGGGTGGATCTCGTCGTCGAACTTGTAACCCGGGCCACCGATGCCCTGGCCCAGGGGGTCACCACCCTGGATCATGAAGTTGTCGATGACCCGATGGAAGATCGTGCCGTCGTAAAGCTTGGCGGTGGTCTTCTGCCCGGTCTCCGGGTGCACCCACTCGCGGGCGCCCTCCGCCAACTCGACGAAGTTGCGCACGGTCTTGGGCGCGTGGTTCGGGAAAAGCTGGATTTTCACGGTGCCGCGATTGGTCTTCAGGTTCGCGATCAACTGCTCAGCCACGATCGGGCTCCCCCTTCATGTCGTCGGCCAAAGCCTCTGCAACGTGCTGTTTCATGGTGTTTCGATGGCTGCGGCCGTAGCCGCTCCACCTAGCATCCTCCCACGACCGGTAATGATTGAGCCGCCACCGAGCGGGAAGGGGAGGCAACGGGGCCCCGACAACTGGGGAGGTTAACGTGCCTCTTACTCTATTTGGAAAGCGCCGCGTGATCGTGATTCCGGACGTTCAGCTGGGCCAGATGAAGGCTCAGATGGCCCGCGCCTCCGAGCGGGTCGGCCCGGTGGCCGTCCAGGCCCGTGACATGGCCGGTCACGCCCGCGACATGGCGGATCACGCCCGCGACACCGCGGGTCATGTCCGTGACACGGCCAACGACAGGATCTACGTCGCCCGTGGATGGGCGGCGCCCAAACTGGACGCCGCCGCTCACTCGGTCGAGGAGCAGCTGGCGCCGAAGGTCAGCGCGCTGCTGTCACAGGCGGCCAGCAGGATCGACCCGACTCCGAGGCGGGTCAGGTCTCGCAAAGGGCCGATGCTCCTGTTGTTCACGGGCATCGCGATCGGCGCGGTCGGCTTCGCGATGTACCGCAGAAGCGCCGACCAGTGGACCGAGGCGATGAAGGAGACCGCCTCGGACGCCTCCCGGTGGGCGTCGGACAAGGCACGGTCCGTGTCGGGGAAGACCTCCGGCACCGCGGACGAGGCCACGGCGACCGTCGGAGCCAAGGCGGAACAGCTCGGCGACAAGGCCGAGCAGAAGGCGGACCAGGTCGGCAGGAAGATGTCCTGATCCACCACGGGTACGGCCCGCGCCCTCGAAGGGCGCGGGCCGTACCCGTGCGTGTGAGATCTCTTCCCCTCCCCGTTCGGCGGGCGGTTCCCGGCATCTCCCGTTCCTCCCCGTGCCCGGATCCGCCCGTGCGGGCCCGCACCGGCTCCCCGTGCGGTACGGCCCGCGTGGAGATCAGGGTCGCTTGCCGCAGACCACCCGAATCTCGCCGGAGGCCGGGACCTTGGCTCCGGCGTCACCGGCGTCCGTCGACTCGACGATCAGGACATCGGCCTTCACCGAGGGGTCGTCCGTCCCGCCCTGGTCCCGGACGGAGTCCTCCCTGACGCTGAAGGAGCCCTCGGCCCCGGCCTTGACGGAGTCGTCGGCCGGAACGTCCGCGGAGAGCTTCTGGGAGACGTCCGGGGAGGGCTTCCCGGGGACGTCCGCGGGGAGCTTCTCGGGGAGGTCCGAGGGCCGCGCCTCCCGGCCGTCCTCGGGGGACACCCGCGGAGCCGCCTCTCGCGAGAGCCGGCCCGGCTCCGGAACCTGGGTGAGCGTCGGGCCGGAAGGCTCCTCGGCGACGCCTCCGTCGGCGGTCGCCGACGGGGACACACCCTTGACGCGGTCCTCGAGGGTCCTGACCTCCACCTTCAGGCGCTCGACCTCCTCCTGCACGGTCTCGCCGGGCTTCGTGGAGAACAGACGGCCCTCGGTGACGCCGGCCCCCGGAGGGAGGTTCTCGCCCTCCCTGAGTTTCTCGACCTTGAGCTCCCTGAGCTCCTTCAGTTCCCGGGCCTTCTGCGGCCCTCCGGACCTCTCGAAGTCACTCGCGGCGACCCCGTACACCTTGGTCACCTTCACGGTCACCAGGCCGCCGTCACACTTGAGGGTGTAGCCGTCGGGCGTCGCGGCGGAGTCGGGGACGTCGGCGTTCGCGGCGCCGGTCAGCGTGGTCATCAGGACACCGGCCGCCATGACGGCGGCCGCGAGTATGCGGGTACGGCGCATGCGTGTTCTCCCTGTCGATCTGTCGAGGTGCCGTCGATCTGTAGAGGTGCCGGATCGTCGGAATCGTTGGATCTGGAGAGCACAGGCTCGTGCCCGGCGGCTGAAGCGGGCCTGAAGACGGCAGAAGTCGTCTTCAGGTTGGCTTTAGGCGGTCTGCGGCAGGCTGGGCGGCATGCGCATGCTGCTGGTTGAGGACGAGAGGCGCCTGGCCGACCTGCTGAAGGGCGGTCTGGCCGCGGAGGGCTTCGCCGTCGACGTCGCCCACGACGGACGCGACGGGCTGTGGATGGCGAGTGAGAACACCTACGACGTGATCGTGCTCGACGTCATGCTGCCCCGGATGAACGGCTACACCGTCTGTTCCAAGCTGCGCGCCGCCGAGAACTGGACGCCGATCCTGATGCTCACCGCCAAGGACGGGGTGCACGACGAGGCCGAGGCCCTGGACACCGGTGCCGACGACTTCCTGTCCAAGCCGTTCTCCTACGTGGTGCTGCTGGCCAGGCTGCGCGCGCTGACCCGCAGGGGCGGCCGGGCCAGGCCCGTCTCCATCGTGGTCGGCGACCTGACCGTCGATCCGGCGGGCCTGCGCTGCCGCCGGGGAGAGATCGAGATAGCCCTCACCCCCAAGGAGTTCGCCGTCCTGCACGGCCTGGCCCGCAGACCGGGCGAGGTGGTCTCCAAGAGCGAGCTGCTCGCCCAGGCCTGGGACTTCTCCTACGACGGCGATCCGAACATCGTCGAGGTCTACATCAGCGCGCTGCGCCGCAAGATCGACGCCCCGTTCGGCCGCTCGTCCCTGGTGACCGTACGCGGCGCCGGTTACCGGCTGGAGGGCTGAGATGTCACGCCTCTCGGTCCGGGTGAGGGCGACCCTGGCGGCCACGGTCATCGTCGCGGCGGCGCTGGGGGTGGCGACGGCCGTACTCGTCGGCGTGCTCAGGGGCAGCCTGGTGGAGAGCGCCTCCAACGAGGCCACCCGGCGCGCCGACGCCGTCGCGAACGTGCTGGTCGCCACCTCCGGGGCCGTGGACACCGCGAACAAGGAGCGGAAGATCCAGTCCGTCGGCCGGCTCTTCGACCCGGACATCAAGATCGTCGAAGAGACCTCCCCTGACACGTTCTCCAAGCTCGTCCTCACCAAGCGCTCCTCCGATTCGGCCGCCCGCGGGAAGGACGGCTCGACGGCCCCGGAGCCCGGGGCCGCGTCCGGTCCGGGAACCGCGGCGTCCGAGCCGGAGGGCACGTCGAAGACCCCGCCGAAGGACTTCCTGAAACCCGCCCTCGAAGCCGCGCCCGACACGGTGCCGGGCACGATGTCAGGCACGATGTCCGGCACCGCGCCCGACACCGTGTCCGACACCATGTTCGACACTGTGCCCGGCATCGTGTCCGCCCCCACTCCGGAGGCCGCGTACCAGTCCGACGAGTGGGCGCCCGCCGGCTCCTTCACCGTGGTCAAGATGCCGGTCCTCACCTCAGGAGGGGCCCTGGTGGTGCAGGCCAGGGCCTCCCTGGAACCCACCAGGGACGCTCTGCGGTCCCTGCAGGACCTGCTGCTGCCCGGCATCCCGGCACTGCTCCTGCTGGTCGCGGCGCTGACCTGGCTGGCGGTCGGCCGGGCGCTCGCGCCCGTGTCGGCCATCCGTGCCGAGATGGCCGACATCACCGCCAGCGACCTGCACCGCCGGGTCCCGGTGCCGCGCTCGCGTGACGAGATCGCCCGCCTCGCCGAGACCATGAACCGCACGCTCGACCGGCTGGAACTCGCCGTCGACCGGCACAAGCGCTTCGTCGCCGACGCCGCCCACGAGTTGCGCAGCCCGCTGGCCGTCCTGCGTACCCGCCTGGAGCTCGCCCCGCCGGAGCCGCTGGCGGCCGAGGCGCTGACCGACGTGGACCGGATCCAGAAGCTCACCGCGGACCTGCTGCTGCTGGCCCGCCTCGACGCCGGCGAACCCGTCTGTCATGAGGAGGTCGACCTCGGCCAGGTCGCCGCCGAGGAGGCCGCCAGGTCACGGCCCAGGTCCGAGATCAAGGTGGTGCTCGACGTGGCCGTCGACGCCGTGGTCCGCGGTTCGGCCGAGCAGCTGCGCCGCCTGGTGGCCAATCTGGTGGACAACGCGGTACGGCACGCGGACTCCACGGTCACCGTCCGGCTGGCCCTCGACGAAGGCCCCGGCGGGGGCACGGCCGCCGTGCTCGACGTGCGCGACGACGGGCCCGGCATTCCGGCCGAACACCACGCGGCGGTCTTCGACCGGTTCACCCGGCTGGACGAGGCCCGCGACCGGGACGCGGGCGGGTCGGGTCTCGGGCTCGCCATCGCCAGGGACATCGCGGTACGGCACGGCGGCACCCTCGACCTCGTCACGGAAACTCCGGGAGCCTGGTTCCGCGCACGCTTTCCTGTGATATGACTCACAGGAGGTTCGTTGAGAATCCTTCCCCCAGGAGGCTCGCATGCCGCCCGTGACCCGCAGAGTGATGATCTTCCGGAGCCTGGCGGGCGGTGTGACCGCGCTGGTGACCTCCGCCGTCGCCTGGGCGCGCCCCGCCGAGGCCACCGAGTCCGACACCGACGCGACCACCGTGCTGGCCAAGACCAAGAGCATTCCCGTCGGCGGCGGAAAGATCATCAGGGGTACCTGGGTGGTCACCCAGCCCACCAGGGGCACCTTCCGGGCCTTCAGCGCGAAGTGCACCCATCAGGGCTGCACGGTCGCGAGTGTGAGCGGCGGCACCATCAACTGTCCCTGCCACGGCAGCAGGTTCCGCGTCTCCGACGGTTCGGTGGTCAGGGGACCCGCCGCCCGCGCGCTGCCCGGTCAGAGGATCAAGGTCTCCAAGGGCGTCATCCGTCTCGCCTGACCCGGGCCACGTAGAGGTGACCGCTCAGAGCAGGCGCGTCCCACAGTCCAGCTCCTGGCCGATCAGGCCGAGCGCCGCGGCGAAGCCTTCCCGGTTCCACCTGGCGAAGCCGATGAACAACCGGTTGGCCAGCGGGACACCCCAGCGGCCCCACGAGGCGACGTTGAAGACGCGGTAGGTGACGAGCGCTCCGTCGGAGTGCGGCTCGACGGTGTACTCCCCCCGGTACCACCAGCCGCCCTGGGTGGCCAGGGTGCTCCCGGTCACCTCGACGGTCATCGCGTGCGCCGGCATCCGCAGGACGAACCGCTCGGGCCCTCCCTCGACCGTGCCGCCGTGCGAGGAGAACAGCCAGGCGTTGCCGGGACCGACCGGCCCCGGGCTCACCGCCAGGACCAGCCGTTCCACCCGTTCGGGCGCGGTCTCGACCACTCCCGCGACCTCACAGAGCAGGGTCTTCTTCATCAGGTCCTCCCAACGTGTCGTCACCGCGGCTCGGCCAGGTCAGCTCCCCGGTCCCGAGCCTGTCGAGAACGCTCCGCACCCAGCCGAGCTCCGCGTCACAGCGCACGCGCTCGTATTCGAGTTCCAGCACCAGCAGCCGGGGCAGCCCGCTCTCCGCGAGGTTCCTCATGTGCGTGTCGCAGGCGAAGACCCCGCTCTCCAGAGCCGCGGCCCGGGTCAGCAACGCCCGCTCGGCCTCGCGCACCGGCAGGCATCCGATGAGCGAGACCGCGGCGTGGAAGTTCCGTGCGTCCGGCCCCGGCTCCTCGAGCAGCCGCCGGAGCCGGGCCGTCAGCTCCGCCCGGCCCTCGCCGGTGAGCCGGTAGACCGTACGCTCCGGCCTGCGGCCCTCCCTGCTCGTCTCGGCGGGCACGATCAGCTCGTCCCCGGCCAGACGGTCGACCGCGTGGTAGAGGCTGCGCGGCAGCCCGGTCACGTAGTCCTTGTGCGTGTCCACGATCAGCCGGTGCATCTCGTAGGGATGGCTCGGCTTGACCGAGAGCAGGGCGAGCACGGTCAGTCCGACCAGATCGGGGCCTCGCGCCATCACCACTCCTCATGCAGGTTTCTTTATTGCATTATGCAATATAGGAGTGTGGCGCGAGTACCGCGAAGATGGGCCCCCTGAGCGACGGGCTCGGCATGCGATGGGCATGGTGGGCGGAGACACATGTTTCACGTGAATCCCCGCCCACCACACGGCAACGGGCAGGCCACAGCCGCCGCCCGCCACGGACCGCGGGGTTCCGGACGGTTCGGGCCGGGGATGCGACCTTTCCCGGGGAGGCTTCCCCCCACCGGCCACCCTCCGGATCGGGCGGCGGCTCAAAAGGTGACTCCGGAGGTGAGGCTCAGGAGGTGGGGCTCAGGAGGTGGTCAGGGCGACCGTCGGGGACAGGCGGGCGGCGCGCATTGCGGGGTAGAGACCGGCGACCACCCCGATGACGAGGGTGGCGGCGACCGCACCGCCGACCGCCCAGGGCGGCACCACGGGCGGCAGGTCACGCGACAGCGCGTAACCGACGGTCGCCAGAGCGCCCAGCACCGCCCCGACCACCCCGCCCAGCGCGGACAGCAGCAGGGACTCCGCCATGAACTGGACGCGCACCTGCCCTCGGGTGGCGCCGAGCGAACGGCGCAGGCCGATCTCCTTACGACGCTCCAGAACGGAGATCACCATGGTGTTGGCCACTCCGATCCCGCCGACCAGCAACGCGACCACGCCGAGCCCGAGCAGCAGGCTGGTGAACGCGCCCGCGGCGGCGACCCGGGCGGCCAGCGCGTCCGAGGGCCTGCTGACCTCGACCTCCTCCGGGTTCTCCGAATTGACCGTGCGGGGCAGCACCTCCCGGACGGCCTCGACCGCCTCCTCCGCCGAGCGCTCGTAGAGCGTCGTGGGGTGCCCGTCGAAGTCCAGATGTTCCTCGGCCGCCGGGAACCCGACGAGCGCCGACCGTTCGATCTCCGGGGCGAGCGGCATCGGGCCCAGGACGCCGATGACGGTGAACCAGCGCTTCCCCATCCACACCCGCACCCCCGTCCCGGTGACACCGAGCCGTTCGGCGGCCTTGGAGCCCAGGACGACGGCGGGCTGCCGCTCGGTGGCGGCGTTGAGCCAGGCCCCCCGCACGACGGTCCCCTCAAGCGTGGTGAGGAGCCCGGTGGTCGCCGCCTGCACGGCGATGCCCCCGGTCACCGCCCTGGGGATGTGGTCGGTGCGCCGTACGGTGGCCTTGGTGGAGCCGGTGGCGGCGGCCGTACGGACCGGGCCGACGCGATCGACCATGCCGAGCGCGCCGGTGGGCAGCTTGGAGTCCTCTCCGAAGAGCGTACGGCCCGCCGAGACGGTGAGCAGGTTGGTGCCGAGCCGGTCGAGCTGACGCAGCAGCTGCTCCCGCGAGGAGGAGGAGATGCCGATCACCGCGACCATGGTGGCGATGCCGATCGCGATCCCGAGCGCGGACAGCGCCACCCGGGTGGGACGTGAGCGCAGCCCCGCCACTCCGACCCGAACGACGTCGGAGGGGCTGAGCCGGGCGGGTGTGAGCCGTCCTGCGCGGATCATTCCCGAACCCCTTTCGTGATCTCCGCGGGGGGTCTGCGGCCGTCGCCGCGATCGGCCACGATCCGGCCGTCACGGACCCGGACCTGCCGCGAACACCACGCGGCGATCTCCGCGTCGTGCGTGATGACCGCCACCGTGGTCCCGGCGGCGTGCAGGTCGCGCAGGACCCGCAGCACCTCGCTCCCCGCCGCGGAGTCCAGGTTGCCGGTCGGCTCGTCGGCGAGCAGCAGCGGCGGATCGCCCACCACCGCGCGGGCGACCGCCACCCGCTGCTGCTCACCGCCGGAGAGCCGGTTCGGTGTGTGCCCCAGCCGGTGGCCGAGCCCGACCCGTTCCAGCGCGGCGGCGGCCCGCTCGCGCCTGGCCCGCAGCGCGGTACCGGTGTAGAGGAGCCCGTCGGCCACGTTGTCCAGCGCGGTCACGCCGGGGGACAGGTGGAACTGCTGGAACACGAACCCCAGACTGCGCGCGCGCAGCGCGGACAACTCCCGGTCGGAGAGCCCGCCCACGTCGTGACCCGCGATGCGCACGGTCCCCGTGGTGGGCCGGTCCAGGGTTCCGATCATGTGGAGCAGGGTGGACTTGCCGGAACCCGACGGGCCGACGATGGCCAGCAGCTCGCCGTCGCCGACCGTCAGGTCCACCCCGCGCAGGGCCTGCACGCCTCCGTCGTAGAGCTTGGTCACACCGCACAGCTCCACCACGTACGGCCCGCCCGCGCCCATCGCGTACGGCTCGCTCACGGCGCCGGCACCCCGACCTTCGTCCCCTCGGCGAGCCCCGCACCGGTGATCTCCACCAGGCCGCTGCCGAACGCCCCGGTCTCCACCGCCACCACCCGGGTGGAACCGCCCTCGACGACCTCGACGCCGTAGCCGCCCTCGCGCAGCGCGAGCAGTGCCTCGACCGGCACGGCCAGGACGTTCTCACGCCGCTCACTCACCAGCTCCACCTCCACCGGAGCCTGGTCCAGCCCGCTCTTGGGGGCCTTGTCGAGCGTGATGTCGACGTCGACGGTGGTGCCGTCGTCTCCCTGGCCGGACCGGACCGCCTTGGCGACCGTGCCCACCGAGCTGATCCTCCCGGCCGCCCGCTCGCCGCCGGGCAGTTTCACCGTGACCTTGGCCCCCTTCCTGGCCAGCGTCTGGTCCGCGGTGTCGAGGTCCACGTGCACCAGCCTCCGCAGGCCGCTGACCGTGAGGACCGGCCGCCCGGGAGCGGCCCTGCCGCCGACCTCGACCTTCGCGTCGGTCACCCGGACCGCCGAGGGCAGGAAGACCACCTGGGCCGCGTCCACCTGCCCGGTCTCCGGCAGGCCCGCGTCGTCCTGCCACTGCCGGACCGCCAGATACGTCGCGTAGCCGAAGTGGTCGTCCACCGTCAGGTCGTCGCCGTAACCGAGAGCCTTGAGGTTGCGCTCCAGCTGCCTGACGTCGGGTCCGTCCGAAACGCCCGATCGCAGCGGCCGGTAGAGCGGCAGCGAGCCGTACATCACGACGACCGGTTTCCGGTCGACCCTGAGCAGCGGGCGGCCCCTGCGGACCACCGAGCCCTCGGCGGCCACCCACGTCACCGTGCCGGAGGCGTCGGTGGTCAGGCTCCGTTCGCCGGAGTAGGTGAGCGAGCCGTTCACGGTCTTGGTGTCCACCAGGTCCTGCCGGGTGATCGTCGCCGTGGCGGGGAGGGGAGGCTTGCTCGGCGCCGCCGTCACCGCGCCGCCGTCACCGAGAACGGCGAACGCCGTCCAGGCCACGGCGAGCAGGGGGATGCCCCCGGCGACCGCGACGCCCCCGCGTGCCGCGGCCCTCACCGGGGCTTCCCGGCGCCCGGACGGAACTCCTCGCACGCCTCCTCGGCCTCTTTGAGCTTCTGCTCCCCGCCCTTGGGGATCTTGATCCTGAGATTGCCGTCGGAGCCCGGGTCCGGCATGTCGACGCCGTGCTCCCGCATGCAGCCGGCGTACTTGAGCATCTGGTCGCGGGTCTTGGGATCGTTCATCGGGTTCGGCCGGTCACCGATCGCGGCCTTCATGAAGTGCTCGCAGTCCCGCATCGCCGTGTCCGCCTTGGCGCGATCGAGATTCTTGGGGATCTGGATGCGGACCCTGCCGTCGGAGCCGGGGTCCGGCATGTCCACCCCGTGCTCCCGCATGCACTGGGCGAACTTCAGCCGCGCATCCTGCGGATCGGTGGAGGCGGAGGGGGAGGCGGAGGCCGGGGCGGTGGGCTTGGCCGTACCGTCGTTCGCACTGGCGATACCGTCCGTTCCCGCAGCTCCGGCCGCTCCGGCCCCGGAGCCGCATCCGGCCAGCACCAGGACCAGCGGGGCGGCGGCCAGTAACGGTCGAAGGTTCATGACTCACTCCTTCACGCCACGGGACGTTCGCCCGGGACGCGGCCCCACTCCAGCGGGCACGGTGCTAAACCCGGATAAGCGAGCGATCCCGCCGATCGCCTTATCCGCCGTTAACACGCGTTCGGCCACTCTCGGATCGGACAGGGAGGCCGGAATGCGGGTGCTCGTCGTCGAGGACGAGGAACAGTTGGCCGACGCCATCGCGCGGGGGCTGCGGCTGCACGCCATCGCCGTCGACGTGGTCCACGACGGCCAGGAGGCGCTGGAGATGGCCGCCTACGTCGACTACGACGTCGTCGTCCTCGACCGGGACCTGCCCGAGGTCCACGGGGACGAGGTCTGCCGTGAGCTGACCGCGGGGAACGGACCCGGCCGGATCCTCATGCTGACCGCCGCGGGGCAGGTCCGCGACCGGGTCGACGGGCTGTCCCTGGGGGCGGACGACTACCTGGCCAAGCCGTTCGTGTTCGCGGAGCTGGTGGCCCGGATCAGGGCGCTGGCCCGCCGTTCCCCCAGGGTGACGCCGTCGACCCTCGAACGGGCCGGGATCCGGCTCGACCCCGCCCGCCGTACGGTCACCCGGGACGGGCGGGAGATCACGCTGAACCGCAAGGAGTTCGACGTCCTGTGGGAACTCCTGCGGGCCGGCGGGAACCTCGTCACCTCGGCCGACCTGCGAAGGAACGTCTGGGACGAGCACGCCGACGCGGGCACCGGCGTGCTGCGCGTCACCATCACCTCACTGCGCAAGAAGCTCGGCGCTCCCCCGGCGATCGAGAACGTGCCCGGCAAGGGATATCGCTTCCGATGACATTCACCCTGTTCCTCCGGAAAGGACGCTCCGTGCGCTCCCCCGGTTCTCCGAACCTCTCCGGCTCCCCGCACCCCCCGAACTCCCCGCGCTCCGTGAGACGAGCCGTCGCGGCCCGCTCGCCCTGGAACAGGCTGGGGCTGCGCATGCGGCTCACCCTGCTGTACGGCGCGCTCTTCTTCGCCACCGGATCGGTGCTGCTCTGGTTCACCTACCTGCTGACCGCCAGGGCGCTGAGGCAGCAGTTCGTCATGAAGCTCAACAAGGCGATACTGCCCTCCGGCCCGGTCACGGACGTCCTGCCCAGGACCGTCATCGACGGCACGCCCGTCGAGCAGATGGCCCGGCAGGTGCAGACGGAGGTCGAAGCACGGGCCGCCGGCGTGCTCGACGAGATGCTGCGCTCCTCGCTGGTCGTCATGATCCTGGTCGGGGGCATCGCGCTGCTGCTCGGCTACCTGGTGGCCGATCGCGCGCTCCGTCCCCTCGACCGGGTGACCGAGACCGCGCAGCGGCTCTCGGAGAGCACCTTGCACGAGCGGATCGCGCTTCAGGGGCCGCAGGACGAGGTCAAGCGGCTGGCCGACACCTTCGACGCGATGCTCGACCGGCTGCACCGGGTGTTCGACGCCCAGCGCCGCTTCGTCGCCGACGCCTCCCACGAGCTGCGCACCCCGCTGACGATCAACCGGACCATCCTGGAGGTGTCGCTGGAGGAGCCCGCCGCCTCCGAGGACCTCAAGGCGCTGGCCCGCGCGCTGCTCGGCACCAACGCCCGCTACGAACGGCTGATCGAGGGCCTGTTGCTTCTGGCGCAGTCGGAGCAGGAGCTCACCGTCCGCAAACCCGTCGGCCTGCACCAGGTCGTCGGCACGGTGCTGGAGCAGCTCTCCCTCGAACCCCGCGGGCGCCGGGTGACCGTCCACCAGGACCTGCGTCCCGCGCTCGCCGACGGCGACCCCCTCTTCCTCGAACGCTGCGTGTTCAACCTCCTGGAGAACGCCACCCGTCACAACGTGCGTGACGGCGACGTCTGGGTGACCGTCCGCGAGGACGACGACGCCGCGACCGTCACGGTGGAGAACACCGGTCCCGTGGTCCCGCCGTACGAGGTGGACGAGCTGTTCGTGCCCTTCCGCCGCCGGCACGGCGAGCGCGTCCGCTCGGCCCGCGGGGCGGGGCTCGGCCTGTCCATCGTGCGCGCCATCGTCGACGCCCACGGCGGCACCGTCGAGGCCCGTTCCCGTCCCGAGGGCGGCCTCGTCATCGAGGTGCGCCTGCCCCGGTCACGCCCCTGACGCGAGAACGGCCACGGGGACTGCCACGAAGACGGTCACGCGGGCGATCGCGGGAGCGGCTGTCACACGGACGGTCGCCGGAGCGTCACGAGGGCGGCCACGAGGACGGTCACGCGGACGGCTCCGGGAGCGGGCGGACGGCGACGACGGCCGCCAGATCGGCCGCCAGCCGGAGTTCGACGGAGGTGAGACCGGGGTGTTCCAGCCAGTGCAGGCGGCCCAGGTCCGGCTTCCCCCCGAACAGGGGCGGCGACGTCCGCGCGGGGGTGAAGTCGTCGATCACGAGCGTCCCGCCGGGTGAGAGCAGGCGGAAGGGGTCGGCGGGCTCGTCGCCCTCGTTCTTGCCCTGCCCGCCGCCGTCGAGGACGACCAGGTCGTAGGGCGCGTGGTCGTAGATCGCGCTCCAGTCGCCACAGATCACCGTCACGTTGGGGACGTCCGAGAAGAGCTCCGCCGCCGCCCCCGCACGCCCGGGATCGCGTTCCACGCCGATGATGCCGACCTCCGGCGGCGCGCCGGTGGCGAGCCAGGCGAGTCCCACGCCGCAGCCCGTGCCCGTCTCCGCGACAGAGGTCCGGGCGCCACCCGCCAGGACCCGCAGCAGGCGTCCCTGCTCGGGACGGCAGGAGAAGGGGAAGCCCTGGCTCTCGGCGAGCCGGACCGCACGGGCCACCAGCGGGGGCACGTCCAGCCGGCGGTAGGCGTCGGTCCCGTTCAGCGACATCTCAGTGCCCTCCGGTGTCGTTCGGTTCGCCACGGCCGTCATCGGGCTCCGGACGGCGGCCGTTACGGACGGGTGGATCGTCAGGTCCCCGAGTACACGAGTCCCCGAGTACACGGGGGAAGGCCGAACTCCGGGAACGAGGCGGGAGCGATCCCCGCGGACGGCTCGCGTCGGCGGCCTCCGCGCCCGGCGGACTTCACGCTCAGTGGACCTCACGCTTGGTGGACTTCACGCTCAGCGGATCTCGGGGCGCTGTGAGGCGGCGGCCTTCGGACGCAGGTCGGCCAGGGTCAGCCGGTGCGCGGGCGGATCGGGCAGGATCACCCGGCGGTCCAGGGTGAGATCCGGTCCGCCGTGCACGAGTTCGCCGGGTTCCAGCAGCCGCCAGTCCGGGTTGTCGTCCATCCGCTCGCTGGCCACCACCAGCGCGGGCGCGCCGGACAGGTCGCGGGAGAGCACGCGCATCCGGCCGCCGGTGCCGGTGTGGTCGAGGTGCCGGTCGCCGTGCCTGCCGCCGGGAGCGCGTTCCAGCAGGTACAGCTCGTGGGTGTCGGGGTAGCGCAGCGCCCACAGTTCGTCCGGGGTGACGAGGATCAGGTTGAGGGCGTACACCGGCAGGTTCGCGGCGATCCACCGGGTGGCGTGCTCGACGCCGGCGGCGATGTCCCCGCCGTGCGCCCGGATCTCCTTGGTGATCAGGGCGAACACCCGCTCGGAGTCGGTGTCGCCCTTGACCTCCGACCGGTCGTCGCCGAGCCGCGCGTCGAGCAGGTCCAGCCCCTCGACCACCCCGTTGTGCGCGAACAGCCGTCCGTCCTGCTCGAACGGGTGGGTGTTGCGGTACACCAGGCCACCGGTGGAGGCGAACCGCACATGGGCGATGAAGGTGGTGGACCACGCCTGTTTGGCCTCCTCGGCGAAACACCGGTCCGCGTACGCGGCGACGGGTGCCTTGTGCAGTTCCGGAGTGCCGTCCGGGTCGAAGTAGCCGAGGCCGGTCCCGTCCGGGTCGCGATGACTCTGCGCGCTCAGGCTGTCCGGGGCGTCCAGCAGCCAGAAGGTGGCACGGATCCGTCGCGGAGCGCTGCTCATACCGAACAGACGGCACATCCCGGTGTCTCTCCTTCGCTTCTCTCTCGGCGACGACTTTCCGGCGACGGCCGCTTTCCAATGGCGGCGGCTTTCCGCGTCCCCGCCTCGATACTCCGCCGTGAATTCACACCGGGTGGCGATCCGAGGGCGGGCTTACCCAGGTCATACGACAGTTTTGAAGCGGGATGAGGTCCGCCCCGCCGTACGGATCGAGACTGTCCCCTGACGACGTCGGTGGATGTCCCGGGGGTGCCGCCCGGCCCGGCTGTACCGGAAAGATCCGCTACGGCAAGCAATACGACCATCCAACCCTTATCGGGTGAATTATCATGATTTTTGGGGAATTCGATTTCCGCTGATTCACATGATCACACAACCTCGTCATCGGAGGGCGATCGTGAACAGCCGCACCCCAGCCCTTTTCATTCAGCGGTCAATGAATTGATCGATTCCTTTCTCGCCCGCCGACACCGTTCTCATATGCTTGGCCGGGTCGCCGACCGCGTGACCCGCGAAGGGAGCGGACATGCGTCGCTACTCACGTGTCGTGGTCAAAGTCAGCGGAGAGGCACTCGCGGGTCCCGCCGGGTGGGGAACGGATCCGGCCGGACTCGCTCATCTGGCCGAGGAGATCCTGTCGGTGCACGCGCTCGGCATCGAGCTCGCGGTGGTCATCGGAGGCGGCAACTACTTCCGGGGCCGGATGGCCGACGGCTGGGGCATCGGCCGGGCCGAAGCGGACAACATCGGCATGCTCGGCACGGTCATGAACGCGCTGATGCTGCGCGGGGTGCTGACCGCGCGCTGCGAGTCGGACGTGAGGGTCATGACGGCCGTTCCGATGCAGAGCGTGGCCGAGCCGTTCATCCGGCTGCGCGCGGACCGGCACCTCCGGCGCGGGCTCATCGTGCTGCTGGCGGGCGGCATCGGGCAGCCCTACGTGACGACCGACTATCCCGCGGTCCAGCGGGCGTTGGAGCTCGACGCCGACGCGTTGCTGGTCGCCAAGCGCGGTGTCGACGGGGTCTACGACGACGACCCGAACATCACCCCGGACGCCAAGCGCTACACCACCCTCACCTATGGCGAGGCGCTGGCCGGGGGGATAAAGGTCATGGACGCGAGCGCCTTCGTGATCGCGAACGAGCACGGGCTGCTCATGCACGTCTTCGACGTGGCGGCGGTGGGCGCGATGAGGGCGATCTGCCAGGGCGAGGACATCGGCACCCTCATCACCCGATGACACCCTCACCTGCGATCATTCGCGGATCGTGACTGATGATGCTCGTCGCGTGACTTTGTCGCATGTCACACCGTCTTCGTGTTGTTGACGAGTCTTTAGATCATCTACGCTTCGGCTACATCCAGCCACATCAGGGCAGAAGTGCCCGCCGGGTACCCTCTCGGCAGATCGGGAGGTAGGCCGTGAGCCTCGGCGAGTTGACCGTGTCCGACGGAGTGGAGCAGGTCATCGGCGCGGAGGAGCTCTTCTTCTCCACGACCGACCGGCACGGGCTCATCCGCAGCGGCAACTCGGTCTTCGTCCGGACCTCACGTTTCTCCGTCGACGAACTCACCGGAGCCCCGCACAACATCGTGCGCCACCCCGACATGCCGGCCGGGGTCTTCCGGCTGATGTGGGACCGTCTGCTCACCGGTCGTCCGGCGGGCGCCTACGTGCAGAACCTGGCCAAGGACGGCAGCCGCTACTGGGTCTTCGCCACCATGACGCCCCTGGCGGGCGGTTTCCTGTCGGTTCGGATGGCACCGCGGACCAGGCTGTTCGAGACGGTCAAGCAGGTGTACCGGCACACGGCCGACATCGAGCGCGAGGCCGCCGAGTACAGCAGGATGAACCGGCGCGAGATCGCGCTGGCCGGTATGGAACAGCTCGAACAGCTGCTGGGTGAGCTCGGGTACGGCTCGCACGACGACTTCCTGACCGAGGCTCTGTCCGCCGAGGTCGCGGCGCGCGGCAGACTGGCCTCCTCGACCTACGCCCGGCCCTGGGCGCGGGGGCCGATCGCGGAAGTGCTGACCGGCGCGGGGACGCTGGAAACACTGCTGGCCGACCTGGTGACACGGCTGGAGAGCTACCGGGTGTTCAGCGACCGGCTCGTCCGTTCGTCCACGCAGGTACTCGACGTCGCCCGCCGGCTCGACCGCGCGGTCACCGCCGCCCAGACCGCCTCCGCGATGGTCGCCGACAGCGCGCCGGTGCTGTGCAACGTCGCCCGGGTGATGGCCACGCCGACGCGTACCGCGGTGGAGGCGCTGGAGCGGCTGGCGCCCAGGCTCGCCGCGCTGCGCTCGGACATCACGGACCTGAGGTTCCGGATCGCGCTGGCCAGCCTGCACAACGACATGGTCGCCGCCTTCGCCGCCGAGGTCGTGGACGGTGTCGCGCCGCCGACCTCGCTGAGCGAGGTGCCCCTGCTCTGCGACGCCGTACACGAGAACGTGCTGGAGATGTCGGCCAGGGCGCAGCAGGTGAACCAGGCGCTGCACGAGGTCGTCGCGGGGGTCGCCGAGGCCGGCGAACGCCTGGCGCAGTTCCGCCGCTTCCTCGGGCAGTGGCGGATCCTCGTGCTGCGTTACCGGGCCGGGGGCACGCTCGGCGACCTCGTACAGCCGATCGACGAGGAGTTCTCCGCGAGCTGGGACGGCATGGACATGCTGCGGGCGCTGGGCGAGGAGTTCGAGACGTCGGTCGTGCCGTTCGACGTCGCGGCGCTGACGGCCCAGGTGACCAGGATCCGGGCCGAGGCCACCGAGTTCCTCGCCACCTCCTGACCCGGAACCGCCCACGTCCCCTTCCTGACACCCGGCCCTCCGGAGAGCCGCCGCGGCCGAGGTCACCCGCCCCTCGTCGCACGGCACCGGGGTCGCACGGCACCGTACGGCCCCGGCCGCGCGGTCGTCCGGCCCCGCATGGTCACCCCGCGCGGATCTCCCGGCCATCCGGCCCCTCAACCGGCCAGAGGCCGAGAACGGCCCCGGCGACGGCCGTCACCGGCATGTCGGTGGTGTCGATGACGACGGTGTCCGCAGAGTCGTTGACCATGATCCCTCTGACCTGGGCCATCGTGCGTTCCAGCTGTTCCTCGGCTCCGGAGCCGATCTCCCGCCGATGGACGCGATCGCTCAGGGTCCGTCCGTCGGCCGTGAGCCGGACCACGGTGATCTTCGCGCCTGGGACGGCTTCACCGATCCAGGCGGTTTCGCGGCCGATGTCGACGAAGACGCCGGTGAGGATGAGACGCGTGTGCCCAAGGGCCGCGTAGTTCGACCACATGGCGGAGAGGTTCCGCCGGGCCAGGTCGGCGCCGGGCGGTGCCGGATGCACCCGATCGAGCTCGTCGGCGTCCAGCAACGCGTGCGAGACACCGGCCCGCGTGAGCCGGTGGGCGACCTCATAGGCGGTGGAGGACTTTCCCACCCCGGCGGGACCGCAGATCACGAGAACCTCGTACGGAGCCATGGGCGTACCCTGCCGCCGCCTCCCCATGGACGTCCATCCGTTTTCGTCCCCTATCCGCCTCGCTTTCGCCCCCTACCCGCGCCCCCTACCCGCTTCGCCCCTCCCCGCGGCCGGTCCGGAGGGTGGCCTGATCCGGTCAGCGCGTAGCCCGGGCACACGGCGCGGGCGTCACACACGCATCGCGCCGATGTCCGGAGATGACGTGACCAACCCGCCTTATGGCCAGCAGCCCCCGCGTAGACCGCATCAGCAGCGGCCGTACGGCCATCCCACGCAGCCCTACCAGCGGCGGGACGGCTTCCACCAGGGACCGCCGGCGGGATACCCACAGCCCCAGCCGTACCCACCGCGGTACCCCCGGCACGACTACGACTACGGCTATCCCCCGCCGCCGCGCACCGGCGCGGGTGCCATCATCGGCATCGTCGCCGGCGTCTCCCTGCTGCTGGTGCTCGGCGTCATCGCCACCCTGTCCGCGGTCAGCACCATCCCGACAGCGGGCGACGAACTGCTCCGCTCCACTCCCGACCAGGTGCGATCCAGCGCGTCAGCGCCCGAACTCGCCCTGGAGAACGTCCAGCCCACCCCCGCGACAGTGTCCGCGCAACCCCCGGCGACACTGCCCGCACAACCCCCCGCGACGGTGCCCGCGCAATCCCCGGCGGCAGTGGCCGCACAACCCTCGGCACCTGCCTTTCAGCGGCAGGCCGGACAGGCGGGGACGACGGCCGCGAAGGTCGGCGAGACCATCACCGTCAACGGCCTCAACGCCGGCACGAAAATCGCCGTCACCCTCAACCGGGTCATCGGCAGGGGAACCGCGGCCAACCAGTTCCTCACCGCGAAACCCGGCAAACGTCTCGCCGCCGTCGAGCTCACCATCAAGAACGTCGGCACGAGCGTCTACGACGACTCGCCGATCATGGGTGCCACGATCATCGACGCCGAGGGCCAGCAGTACCGCACCACGCTGGCGGACGTCACCGAGGAAATCCCGCTCGGCGGGTCGGTCACGATCGCCGTCGGCGACTCCCGCAAGGGCGTGATCGTGTTCGAGGTGCCCGAGACCGCGGTGCTGACGAAGCTGCAGTTCGGGCCCGCCCTCTCCCCTCAGAAAGGCGAGTGGCTGCTCTCCTAGCCTCCCTCCCCGCCTCGTCCCTCTCCCGCCTCCGAGGTCGTCTCCCCGCCACCGGAACATCCTCGAAGGTCCGCCGGGAGGCGTTCCGCCACGTCCTCACGGTCAGAACAGGGTCAGCGGCTCGGTCGGCTCGGGCTCGGGCAGCGGTTCGACCTCGGGCAGCCGGGCCCGTACCTCCTCGTGGAAACGACGGGCGAGCATCAGCGCGTCGGCGTTGTCGGGGGTGTGGACGAACACGGTCGGCGAACGGCCCTCGCGCAGCCACCCGGTGACCGTGTCGACCCAGTACCGCCAGCCCTCGACCGTGCGTTCCTCGGAGTCGCGGCCGAGGTAGCGGATGATCGGACGGTCGGTGAGCGCGGACGACCTGCGCGGCACACGCGGTTTTTTCGTCCACGCCTCCCGCTCGGCGTCGCTGGTCGGAGGGCTCTGGAAGAGGGTGACGGTGTCGAACGGCACCCACTCGGCGCCGACACCGGCGAGGATGCCTTCGAGAAGCCGCTCGGACCGCGCGTCCTCGAAGAACGCGCGGTGACGAACCTCGACGGCGTACCTGTACGAGCCGGGAAGCCGACGCAGAAAGCCCGCCAGGACGCCGAGGTCCGCCGGGCCGAACGAGCCCGGCAGCTGGACCCAGAGGGCGTGGGCCCGCGGCCCGAGCGGCTCGATCGCCTCCAGGAACGACCGGAGCTCCTCGTCGGCGCCGGTGAGGCGATGCCCGTGCGTGACCGTCTTGGGCAGCTTGACCACGAACCGGAAGTCGGGAGCGGTCTGCCGTGCCCACGACTCCACCGTGCTCCTCGTCGGTGTCGCGTAGAACGTCGTATTCCCCTCCACCGCGTTGCACCAGGTCGCGTAGGAGCGCAGACGCTCGCCGGGAGGAAGCGGATGAGGCAGGAAGCGCCCCTGCCATGGCGCGTGTGTCCACATCGCGCATCCCACATGAAGCCGCATGGCCTCGACGGTATCCAAGCTCGGCGGTGGAAACGTCGGTGCCCGGTGTGAGAATCACTCGGCATGAGCGACGATGTGCGGCTGAGAGACGTGGAAGAGACCGACCTGGAGCTGTTCCTGGAGCACGAGCACGACCCCGAAACGGTCCGGCGATCGAAGTTCACTCCCCGGGATCGGGAGATCTTCATGACTCACTGGGCCACGAGGGTCCTTGGAGATCCCACGGTCCTGGTGCAGACGGTCACCGTCGACGGCCGGCCGGCCGGCCGGCAATCTCGTGGCCTGGTGGGAGCAGGACAGGCGCTTCATCGGATACGTGTTCGGCCGGCCGTACTGGGGCCGGGGCGTCGGCACCAGGGCGCTGACGCTCTTCCTGCAACGCGAGAAGGCCCGTCCGCTCTACGCCGACCCGTTCGTCGGGAACACGGCCTCGGTGCGCCTGCTGGAGAAATGCGGTTTCCGGCGTGCCGGGAAGGTCCAGCACGGCGAGCACGAGCACGTGATGCTCGTGCTGGGCGAGGAACGGCCTTCGCGGCCCTCCGGCCGGTGAGCCCGAAGGCGTGCCCTCCGGCCGGTGAGCCCGAAGGCGTGATGCCCTCGGCCTCACCGTAGGCGGTCGAAGGCGCCCTTGGCGGTCCCGTCGAAGCCGTCGTCGCCGCGCCATCGGGCCGGCACGCGCGCGATCCGCTCAGGGGTCGCGCTGGAATACTTGTGCCATCGGGACTCGTGGTCGTGCGGATAACCGAGCAGCATGTTCAGCACGTTGTTCACCGCATCGTCCTGCCCGCCGCCTTCGGAGGAGGACGGCCAGGCCGCCGCGATCGCGGCGATCTCGCCCCTGGTGAGGCCCATGAGGGTCTGGAACTCCCAGTCGGGGAAGAACGGCCTGTTCACGGCCGCGTCCAGGCACTCCTTGATGATCCGCAGATCCTCGGCGGACATCCGTTCAACCGCGCTCATGCCCGAATGGTCTCATCCCGCCCCCCGAGGGATCTTCTGTCGTTCCGGGTGACCCGTGGCCCTCCGTTTCACTCGCGTGCCACCGGAGCCGGGGCCGACCGCAGGGTGAGTACGCCGTCAGGTTCGAGATCCACCCGCGTTCCGTGGCCACGGCTGATCCGGTCGAGGACCTCCCGGAGCCACCGGCAGTCCTCCGCCGGGGCACGCCACAGCCGCATCCGCCGGGCCCGCATGGGCACCATCCGCAGCCCGGCCAGTCTCCCCGAGCCCGCCTCCAGCGCCACCAGATAGAGCATCCGCAGGTCGTCGCGGTACTGCTCGTAGCCGCTTATGCCCTCGTAGTCGTCGACGCAGTCGCCGCAGCCGTACAGGACGAGCCTGTCGCGGTAGACCTCCACGGGCCTGGGGTGGTGTGAGGAGTGCCCGTGCACCACGTCGACACCGCCGTTGACCAGCCGGTGCGCGAACCTGACCTGATCGCGGGAGACGCCGTACCCCCAGTTGGAACCCCAGTGAACGGAGGCGATCACGATGTCCCCGGCCTCCTTCACCCGCCGTACCCGATCGATGACCTCGTCCGCCTGGGTGTCCGAGCTCTCGGAGACGACGTCGACCCCGGCCCGGTCCCGGGTCGCCGCCCATCCCGGCGGAATGCCACTGGAGGCCGTTCCGAAGGACAGCACCAGCACCCGTCCGGCTCCGCGGACCGCGACGGCCGCCGGGCGCCTCGCCTCGGCCATGTCCCGTCCCGCCCCCGCGGACCGCAGCCCGGCCGCGGCCAGGGTGTCCAGGGTCTCCTCCAGGCCCGCGACGCCGAAGTCCAGGACGTGGTTGTTCGCCAGCACGCAGACATCCGGCCGGACCGCCGCCAGGCCGGGGACGTTGGCCGGGCTCATCCGATAGTGGACGGCCTTGCCCGGCGCGAACTCGTCGCTCCGGGTGACGCTCGTCTCCAGATTGATCACCCGTACGTCCGGCGCGGTCTCGTCCAGCACCCGCAGGGCGTCACCCCATGGCCAGGAGAAGCCGGCCGGGCGGGGGATCGGGCCGTTGGCCGCCTCCGCCAGCTCGACGTAGGCGCGGGCGTCGCCGACATATCGTTCGCGCAGCGCGGGGTCTCCCGGGTGCGGAAGGATCTGGTCGACGCCACGGCCGAGCATGACGTCACCGCCGAGGAACACCGTCACCGGGCCGGGCCGCACGGTCACCCGCCGGACTTACCCGGGCGAACGGCCGAGATCCCGGAGCAGCGGGGCCCTCCCTCGCACCGCTGGAACTCTCGGTGGTGTGCCAGCCACAGGCGGACGAGGGATGCCTCCAGATCCCGCAGGTCCAGTCGGGTCCGTGCGGCGACCTCCCTCAGCCGCTCCAGCGGCTGCTCGCCCTCGCCGAGCAGGCCGATGTGGCGGGCGGCCTCCGCGGCGCGATCGTCGATCGGTGGATCGATGCCCGGCCAGACACCGCGCATCTCGCGCAGGAACAGCGCGACCGTCACCGGTCCCCAGCCTGGCAGCGCGTCGAGCGCGGAACGGGTGTCGGTCAGGCTGTCCCCGCGCAGCGTGCCGACCCCGTCCTCGTGCAGCACCGCGGCCAGCTTCTGCAGCCGCGTCGCCGTACGGTAGTCGTAGCGGACGTACCCGCCACGGTCCAGGAGGCCGACGAGGTCGTCCCAGCTGCGCCTGTCGACGTCGGCGGGCGTGCGCACACCGGCCCGCGCCATGAGGCGGTAGGTGCGCACCACGATCGCGGCCGAGATGCGGGTGCCGAACAGTGTCGCCGCGAGCAGCCACCGCTCGACCTCTCGGTCTCCTCGGTCGACGTCGATGCCCATCTCGCTTGAGAACCGGCCGCCCAGGGCCTCGACGAGCCGACGGGCCAGAGCGTCCAGCCGGGAGTCCTCCACCGTCTGTGCCGATCTCGACATGACGTCCCTCCTTTTAGCGCTCTTCATTACTTTTGTTCCCTTGTGCGACTCCTTCGATGAGTTCCATGAGGGCGATCGGGGATTCGGTCTCAGACCGCGAAGAGCAGGGCGGCACCGATGAGGACGACCACGGCGGTGGCGAAGTGGATGCCGAAGGCGGCCGCCCTGGTACCGCCGTTGCGCAGGACGATGAGGGTGTCGCCGAGGGGGACAAGGGCGACGACGAGCATGTACCAGGCCTCGGCACGGACACCGGCGAAAGCGAGGAGTGCCAGGCCGAGGATGCCGTAGGTGAGATCGCGCGACCCCTTGACGGTCAGGTAGGCGGCGTCTCCGTCCTTCTTCGCCGGAACGCCGTAGCCGGCGGCCGCGGCCTGGGGCACCAGCAGGAACCGGGCGCCGATGACGATGACGAAGAGGTTGAGCAGGACGGCGAGCGCGTAGGCGGCGATGAGCATGATCTTCCCCATTGGCTAGCAGTGCTAGATAATGGAGCAAAGCTAACATATCCGCGACACAAACACTAGCGGCGCTAGAATCATGGTCATGTCTATCCAGACGCGCCGAGAGCGCGAGCGGGCGGAGCGGGAGCGGCTGATCGTCACGGCGGCGCGGGAGCTGCTCGAATCGGAAGGCTGGGACGCGGTGACCACGCGGCGGCTCGCCGAGGAGATCGAGTACAGCCAGCCGGTCCTCTACAGCCACTTCAAGAACAAGGGCGCCATCATGGCGGCGGTCGCGATGGAGGGCTTCGCCGCCATGGCCGCCGAGCTGCGCGAGGCCCGGACCTCGGCGAGCGACCCCCGGCAGGCCCTCGCCGCCGTCGGCACCGCGTACGCCGCGTTCGCGGAACGGCGGCCCGCGCTGTACGACGCGATGTTCACCCACCCCGTCGACCTGCCGTTCGCCAGCCCCCAGGCACCGCCCGCCCTGCAGCAGGCCTTCGGGGAGCTACGCGAGGCACTACGGCCCCTGGCCCGAAACGACGACCTGGAGACCCTCACCGAGACCTTCTGGAGCGCACTGCACGGGCTCCTCACACTGATGCGCAACGGCAGACTCCGGCACCCGGACCACCGGCGGCGCCTGGCCCTGCTCCTCAGCCGTTTCTCACACTGAGGCCGCCGAAGCCCTCACGACCCGCCACCCGAAACCTTCACGGCGCACCGAAAACCTCACGGCGCACAGGCGCACCCCGCACGTCTCCGCCCGGGGCAGAGGGAGAGCGGGCACGGGATCGCCAATGGCCCGGCGACTCGAGAGTCTGCCGTGAGGCCGTTGTTCGCCACCCGCGCGCCAAGAAACACCCGCCCCACCATGGTCCGCGAAAGAGAGAGCGGACCGATGTCACATCCTTACCGCCACCGATAAAGCGCTGTCAACATGACAAAGAACGATCAGAAGCTTATAAACAAGATCGAAACATGTCACCCTATCGCTATATACAGCAAAATCTGCCCTGTATATGTTGATCAAGAATTTTCGATCAACATTCAGGAGGACAAATGAAGCTCCAGCTGAAAACATTGGCCGGCGCCGCCCTGCTCGCATTCGGCACCCTCGCCGCAGCCGGTCCGGCGAACGCGGTCCCGCTCGCCGGCTGCTCTGCGATAAGCCCGGTGTACATGAATTTCAAAAGCAACACGCCCGTGCATTCCTGGTACAGCAGCACCAGCAGCGTGGTCGCCTGGATCTCCACTCCACAGATCATCGACGCCTCGTGCATCAGTACCGCCGGCAACCAGTGGTGGAGAACCTCCGAAGGCCCAACATACCAATACATCTACGATGGATATCGTATTCCCTGACCGTGGAACGCGCACCCCGAACCGCTTTCGACGGCTCTTCGTTTCGGGCCTGGCCGCTTTCTCGGATGACCGGCGGGAGAAACGGATCGGCCACGCGCCCGGTGTGTGACCGGACCCCGCGAACGGCGGCGGCACGGGCGCCGCTCATGTCGATCGTCACCTGATTCACCCTCGTTTCGTGGAGACCCGGCCCGGCGGGCGGAGTGAGGTCTCCGCGAAACGAGAGGAAACGCATGGCCGGCTTTCCCCGATCGCGGGTGAAAACGGACGACCGCCCTTGTGCACCGATCCGGCCGTTGCCCCGGTGGGCGGAGCGGCTGCCTCGGGGTGAGGCTGAGAGGTCTCAGCACTCAAGGACACCGTGGGCGGCCGCGGTGCGACTGAAGATGTTCGGCCGTACTCCGGTGACGCGCTCGGCCAGCTGCCGTGCCGCGGCGAGCCCGCCCGCCGAATTGCCGTGGACCAGGCCGAGCTCGATCCGGTCGGCCAGGTAGTCCGTCCGGGCGTTGTCCGTTTCGTGGGGGATCAGCGGGTCGAAGGACAGGATCTTGCGGCCGTCCGCTGGAGGTACGGCCAGGGGTACCGAAGAGAGAACGGCCTGTTCAGAGCTTCGGGTCAGGAAGCGGCGAGAAGGCGGCTGAGCGGACCGGGCGGACCTCGGCGACCGTCCGTACCGCGCGCTTCCACAACCCGGCGGAGTGGGAGGCTCGGCCCGCCATGAGCTCGAATCGTCTCCGGGAACGGATCCCCACCGAATCCGGAGCGCTCCATCCCTGCCGCGGAAAAGGCGAGCGTCCGGATTCCGGTTGCCCGACCCGCTCTTCCGTCCCAGGATGGAGGAGATGATGTGTTTCCCGCGCCGCGACCGCCGGCTCACGGCTTCACCGTCACCCGCACACCTTCTTCGAAGAACACCTGTTCTTCGAAGAACAGCTGGCATTCCTCCCGATTCGACGTCACCGATCCGACGAACCAGGACCAGTGGGGAACCTCCGACCCGATGAACGAGAGCGTCGCCGACCAGGCCTTCAACGCCCCCGACCCGCGCTTCGTCGCCCCGCCGGTGTGACGCCGTGGACACCCCCGTGCCACGCCGTGTCGTCACCGGCCACGACCTCGACGGTAACTCGGTCTTCCTGACCGACGGGCCGCCGCCCGTCTCCCGCACCTTGCCGGACGGCGTCGTCTTCCACGAGATCTGGGCGACCGACGCCATGCCGGCGCCGATCGCGCCAGACGAACCGGAACCCGGTGACCGGCCGCTGAATGTCTCCCCCAGGCGGCACGGCACGGTCGTCCGGGTGGTCGTGACGCCGCCCGGCGGGACCTCGCCGATGCACCGCACCCGGACCGTCGACTACGGGGTCGTCCTCGAGGGCGAGGCCGTACTCGTGCTCTCCGACTCCGAGCGCACGATGCGGCCGGGTGACGTCTTCGTCCAGCGGGGCACCGACCACCGGTGGGAGAACCGCTCGGACGTGCCGCTTCGAATCCTGTTCGTTCTTCTCGACGGGGAGTTCACCGGCGAACTCCTCGCCACGCTACCGCCCGGCGCGCTCGACACGCTGCTGGATGATCCGCCGGCGCACTGACCCGTCGACACATCGAAAGGCGGGCATCGGCTGACATCAGGCGAAGGCAGCCCCACACGTCAATCGCCCAGATAATCCCGATATTTCATACCTTCCAGGGTTTTGATTCCTTGCCGGCGGCCTCCCGGAACGGGAAGACACCTGTGCGTCGCAGAGCACGGGTGCGACACTTCTGAAGCTGATCAGCGACAGAGGGGACCCTTCGTGAGCGCGCCGTCTGCGACAGAGCTCAAACCTGGGCACGGCGGCCTCGGAAAGGATTTCCTGCGGCTCTGGCAGTCGTACACGGTCAGCGCGGCCGGCTCGGCTCTCAGCGTCGGCGCGCTTCCGCTGATCGCGATCATGGTCCTGGACGCGAGTCCGTTGCAGGTCTCCCTGCTCGCCGCGATCGGTGCCATCTCCAGCGCGATCATCGCCCTACCGCTGGGGAATCTTGTGGAGCGGAGCGAGAAGCGGGCCACGATGGCAATCGCCGATCTTCTGCAATTCGCCGCGCTGGCCGGCGTGCCCCTTGCCGCGGCGCTCGACGCCCTGACCTACCCCCAGCTCTGTGTCGTCGCGATCGTGCAGACGAGCTGCACGATCGTCAACAGCGCGGCCAGTCAGGCGTACATCAAACACGTGGTCGCCCCTGAGCTCAGGACGTCGGCCAACGCTCGGCTCGACACCGTGAACTGGACGACCCAGTCAGCCGGACCACCGGCCGGCGGCGCCCTGATAGGTGTGGCCGGTCCTTTGGTGACCCTCATCGTTGACGCGGTGAGCTTCCTGGCATCGGCCGTGCTCCTGCGCCGCCTGACCCGCTTCCCGGCCGGCAAGGCCAAGGAGGGGCGGTCCAGAAGGGAGCTCCTTGCCGGGTGGACCTTCATCCTCGGCCACGGTGGCCTTCGGCCCCTCTACCTCAACGCCATGCTTTTCGGCGGTGCGATCATGTGGAGTTCGCCCATCATGGCCGTGGTAATGCTCAAGGACATGGGCGCCACACCGCTCGAGTACGGCATCGCCCTCGGTGTTCCCTGCCTGGGGGGATTGCTCGGTGCGACGCTTTCCCCCAAGACGGTCACCCTCCTCGGCGTGCAACGCGCCCTACTCGTCTTCGGAGCCGCCCGAACGATCTGGATCATCCCCATGGCCTTCGTCGGCCCAGGGCCCTCGGCCGTACTCGCCATCACCTCGATAGATTTCTTCTTGCTCCTGTGCGCCGGGATCTTCAATCCGATCTTCGCGACCTACCGCATGAACTCCACCCCGGACGGACTCATGGCGCGCGTCGGTACCGCCTGGTCGGTCAGCTCCCGGACGATCCAACCGCTGTTCATCACCCTGGGCGGCATGGTCGCGACCGCTTCGACCAGCCGCCGGTCGCTCCTCATCGCCGGAGTGCTCTGTCTGGGCAGTGCGCCCTTCCTTCCATGGCGAGGAAGACTCCCCGGCGATGTCCACGAGCCCGCACCGCGGAACCCGGCGGACCGCTCAGGAGCGGCCGGCTAGACAGCGACTTGGACCCACCCGGCTTCGCCGGTGATCGCGGAACCTCGATGTCGGCCTGAACCGGTCCCACCCCGAGATGCGCCGGACAAGGTCCGAACTCCATCGGACACGGCTGTCCGGTGGAGTTCGGCGTAGGTGGGACGCGGTCAGGCCAGCTGCTGGGCGTGCAGGCCGGTGAGGCGTTCGTAGGCGGGGCTCTGGTCCGGGTAGAGGACCTGGACGTCAATGAGAAGGGCCGTCCCGGGCTCGACACCGTGCCCGCCGCCGTTGGGGGAACCGAGCAGGACGGCGCCGTCGGTGCCGTTGCGGAGGATCTCGCCCCAGAAGGTGTCGGTGAAGCTCTTGGACAGCGAGGTCCCCTGCGGCAGGTCGCCGAAGCCCACGGCCCATTTCATGACGCGGGTCTCCTCGGCGTGCATCGTGAGCCGGTAGGAGTAGATGTACCCCGTGCCTTCGGACCAGTGGCCCCGCAGTTCCTGGTCGACGCGCAGGTTTCCCGTGAAGTGGGCCGCCCGCGCGGACTGGGCCTGGTCGTTCCAGGAGCCGTTCGGACTTTCGGCCATGGGGATTCTCTGCAGATTCGCGATCGAGGTGCCCCGGTTCACCGGCAGCGAGTGCCCCTGCTGGTCGGCGGCCGAAAAAAGCGTGTTGTCCTCGGCCGTGTTGTTGACGACGGCACTCACTCCGTCACCGCTGTGGTCGAATCCGTACCTGGAGAAGTCGTTGACGTACACGCCCGTCGGAATGGCCAGGATCTTGTCGCCACGTCCCGGGGTCTGCCCCGCGTTGAAGTTCGAGGCCCGGTAGAGACAGAGGTTGCCCTCGGGGCACGCCTCAGCCCCCTGGCCGTAGATCACTCTCGGTTCCCTGTCGTTCACTGTGCTTCCTTACCGTTGGTGGCTGGGACGGCCACCCCAGGGGAAGCCGCCGGGTTCTGCGGACGGTGGCTGTCGCGAGCGCCGTTCGGAGGTGGAGCCCCGCGTGGCGTGACGACGTGACCGGCACAGACGCCCACCGAACACACTATGAGGTTCTTTGACTACCAAGCGTAACGACACGTGGGGTTCATCCTGATCGTCCACAAGGACCGTCTTGGGGTTCGGCTTTCCGAACGGCCAGGTGACGATCCACAACGCGCTTGATGAGAACGGCATGGAGTTCACTCCACCTGGCGACCACTGCACGCGGTACGGCGCGGCCTCCCGAACCGATCGTGTCGACGGCGCGGCAAGGCCGGGCCGCACAAGCAAGGGGTGAACGATGGGCCACTCCCTCGATACCGCCGACCTGAGCGGGGCTGCGGCCGCCGACGAGCCGGTGCCCTGGAGGCCTCCCACCGGTAGACGTCGATCAGGTCGTCGCCGCAGAGGTCCCACCCGGTTGGCAAGTACCTCAAGACGGTCACCTACCAGGAGGTCACCGACCCGGCCGCGAGCAAGGCCACTTCCGATGACCGGAAGTGGCCTTTGAGAAGTGGCCTTTGAGCCGGGTCGGGGTGGCGGGATCTGAACCCACGGGCTCTTCGTCCCGAACTACCGGCACCCCTCGCTCACGACCTTGCCATACGGCTCAGATGCGCGATGCCGGTCGCTCTCACGCGGTGAGGTACGGCGGCGGCGTTGCCGTACCTCCGTGCCGTACGGCCCTCAAGGGGCCTCTGGAACGACCGGGGCCCAGCCTGGGAAACCCCCCTGGCCTGGGCTTTTCGTTGGGTTTGGCCGGGTTGTACAGCTGGCCGCTCCACGGCGCGATACTCAGCTCCGCAGGCGTGCCGGGCCAGAGTGGTTGGTAGACGTTGAACGACAGATCGGGGCACACTTGTCCTCCCTCATATGGAGGATCGGATGTTCGCGATCAGCCCGGCTGAGGTCCTGATTCTGTTGGTTATCTGGGTCGTTCCTGCGGTGGTGCTCTTCTTCCTCATTTACTGGGCGGTCCGACTGGCGATCAGACATGAGAGGCGACGGGATCCGAGTCTGCATGAGCGTGTGACAGCGGAGCGTGCGGCTCAGCGTCGTGAATGGGCGCAGCGCGAGGCTCGACGAAATGCGGCAGCGCCCGACGAGCTGTAGTCGAGCGGTCTCGTCGGACAAGGTGGGCCCCGCGATATGCAGCGGCCCGAGCTGCCGGCGGCCGGGACCGGCCCCCAGGCCGCATACCCGGCCGCCGAGCGGGTGGGTTACAGGCTCCCCGCGAGTGACCGTGACCGACCGCAATGCTACGAACCGGGCCGGAAACCGGGCTCCCGCTGCTCAGAGCAGATCTGCTCCAGGCAGATCGTGTCGACGCCGGTCCGGATCGCCTCACATGATGAACGCATGAGCGGAGAATCGAATCTTCCACTGTTCGATGCACGGGTAAGGCGCGAACTCTACGACCAGCGTGTTCTCGTTCTCGACGGCCCTCTCGACGATGACAACGGGACACTGCTGGCCACGCAGCTGATAGCACTCGCCACGCAGGACGCGTCGGCGGATATCGCATTGTGGATTCACTCGCCGGGCGGGTCGGTTCCCTCGATGCTTGCGATCCGCGACGTCATTCGACTCATTCCCTGTGACGTATCGACCCTCGTGCTGGGCATTGCTTACAGCGCCGGGCAGTTCTTGCTGTCATCGGGGGCCCGAGGGAAACGCCGAGCCCTGCCGCACGCACGTGTCCTGATGCACCAGGGCTCGGCGGGAATCGGTGGCACCGCAGTCGACATCGAACTGCAGGCCGGCGACCTTCGGCATACTCGCGACACGGTGCTCGGCCTTATCGCCGAGGACACGGGGCAGACCGTCGAGCGCATATTCGAGGATTCTCTGCACGATCGTTGGTACACAGCGCAAGAGGCACTGGAGTACGGCTTCATAGATGCAATCGTGCAGAACTTCGACGAAATCGCGCCACGCAATCGCCCACGGCTCGGATTCGGCGTCACCGAAGGAGTCGGCCAGTGACCACATACACGATTCCGAACGTCATCACCCAGAATTCTCGTGGCGAGCGGATCATGGATGTCTACTCGCACCTGCTCACCGAGCGAATCATCTATCTGGGCACCGCGATCGACGCGGGCGTCGCGAACGCGCTCATCGCGCAGCTGATTTTTCTGGAGTCGGACAACCCCGATGCCGAAATACAGTTCTATATCAACTGCGAAGGCGGAGATCCGAGCGCGATGCTCGCGATATATGACACCATGCGTTATATCCGCCCGCGGGTTTCGACAACCTGCGTTGGACAGGCCGTCGCGGTGGGTGCCGTCCTCCTCGCCGCGGGTGCCGAAGGAAAACGTGCCGCTCTCCCGCACGCACGAGTGATCCTGCACCAACCAGCCGCTCAGGGGCGCGGAACGATCCCCGATCTCATCTTGCAGGCCGACGAGGTCGTCCGTGTCCGAGCAGACATCGAGCGCATACTGTCACGGCACACCGGCCAGACGATCGAGACCCTACGCGCCGACACCGATCACGATCGCGTGTTCACCGCGACCGCGGCCTTGGAGTACGGACTCCTCGATCAGCTCATCGAGGAGCGCTCATAGGCCAGTGGATAATCCCGGCAGGCCACGCTACGCGGCCAGAGCATACGCCGCCGAGCAGGTGGCACCTCTCGACGTGCTGCTCTGAGCAGACCGCAGGCTCTCGGCGACGGCAAGGGTCAGATCGACCAGGGTCACATCCAGCGCGCCGGCGACCGCAGCGATCATTTCGCTCGACGGCTCTTTGACGCCTCGTTCCATCTCGGAGAGATACTGCGGCGAGACTCCGGCGCGACGTGCCGTCTCGCTCAACTTCTCGCCCCGCTCGTGACGAAGGCCTCTGAGACACCCACCGAGCGCGTGCCGCCACAGCGGCTCGCGAGCCGGAGACGGCTTGGAGTCGGTCCGATCCATCGCCGGACGTAGCGGCGGGACAGAAGAGGCCATGCCTCACCTTAGGTAGACGGCGCGTTCGAGTTCAGCCGGATCCGCGCAGAGCGGAATCGTCTCCGTCTCCTCCGGTCCGTCCGAGGGCGAATCACGCGCTCACCGAGTGGTCACCGTAGCGAAGATCATTCGGTGAGCCGGTGACCAGTCCCATGAGCAGGGCGCCGCAGACGGTGCTCGCCCCTGATCTGAACCCGGTCGAGGGCATCTGGTCGCTACTGCGGCGCTGCTTTTTGTTCAACATCGCCTTCACCAGCTCAGAGCACCTGATCCGCACCGTCCGGCAGGGATTGCGCACCATCCAATACCGCAGCGGCCTCATCGACGGCCGCCTCGCGGGAACCGGCCTGCCCCTTACACCGGCATAACCACACACGACATCACGAGTTCAACCTCAGTAGTCACTCACCCCTTGTTTTCAAGATCAGGGCGGGGGAGTTTCGGCAGGTGAAATCTAGGCCGTGTTTCATAAGCCTCCGCATCGGTGTAGCCGTGGGTGTTCAGCAGTGAGCGGAGCCCGATCTCGGCGGACTCGGGGTGACGTATCGGACCAAGGTGAGCGTCGGCCAACAGCAGCCGGTGGTTGTCTGCTTCAGCGCCGATATGCCCGAGCTGGACGTACGGGACGATGCCAAAGGACGAGACTCGATGGCGGGGCTCGATGGCAGGGCTCGGTGAAGTCGCCGGTCGTGATACAGACCAGGCGAACCTCACGCTCCTGCGCGAACGCGGAGTGTTTGAGCGGAGTGTTTGATAAGGGACACGAGGCTCGCGTACCACCAGCACATCGTGATCGAGAGGATGTCGTTCGGCGGACCGGGGTCCTCTGTTCTCCCGTGCTTCTCAAGCTCGCGGACGAACCAGTCGATAAGCGCTCGTGCCGGTCTCAGCCGTATCGCTCGACGAGCGCGTTGCCGATCGAGGCCAGGTGGTCCCGCACACCCGGAGGACCAGTCACCTCGAGCCATTCGACCAGCCCGGCAAGCTCACAGGCGAGCGCATACTCGTCGTGGCCGCGGATCACGACCTCGATGCGGCCGTCGGTCGTGGAACCTCCCACCTCGAGCCGACCGCCGAGCAGCGTCCGGAGCAGGCCTATCCCGTGGGGCGCGCATACCGCCCGCATCTCGAGGGGCGTTCGCTTGCGGTCGACCTCGTCGGCGATCTCGCGCCAGCTCTCGGCAAGGTCGAAGTCCTCGGGTCGGTGCACGGGATCGCCGGTCGGGTCGGCGGACGACACGCGGTCGATCCGGAAGGTCCGCCGACCGGCCTCGGTGTTGGAGACGAGGTACCACGACGAACCTTTGGCGACGATGCCCAGCGGGTGGACGGTTCTCTCGGTTTCGGCGCCTTTGCGGTCGACGTAGCCGAGCCGCACCTGGACGCCGCGGATCACCGCGTCTTGGAGTTCGTCGAGGAAGCGAGGTGGTCGGTGCTCGACCCGACTCGACCCCCATCGTTGCGGGTCCATGACCAACGACGACGCTGCTGCCTCGGCCTGCATCCGGAAGGGCTCCGGCAGGGCATGGACGAGCTTGCGCAGAGCTGCTTTCACGGCCGGCGTCGCAGCCGACGCCTGGCCGGCAACCAGGAACAGGGCGCGGGCCTCACTCGCGGTCAACCCGGACAGGTCGGTGCGGGCGCCGCCCACGAGGCGCCAGCCGCCGCCTCGGCCCTGCATGGAGTACACGGGCACCCCGGCCATGGCCAGGGCGTCGAGGTCGCGGCGGGCGGTGCGCTCGGAGACCTCCAGCTCTCGGGAGACCTCTGCTGCTGTCACCTGCTCGCGCCGTTGCAGCAAGAGGAGGATGGCCACCAGCCGGTCGGTTCGCACGCCGACAACACTTTCACATGAAACCGGTCATGAGGTGACCGGTTTCGGTCGGCAAGATGGAGACACGATCTCACCGACGAGTCCCACTACCCACGACCGTATCGACCCTCGGCCTCTCAGGGGTGCGCCGACGCCATCTTCGGGCACCTTCGTCTCCTGATCACCCCGAAAAGATAAAGAGGAAATGCAATGTTTGATCCAGCCGATTTTCCCAAGCCCACCCTTATTTCGGTCAACGGTGTGGAACTTGAAGTCTTCGAAGCGGGTCGGCAGAATATCGGAAAGCCCATTGTGCTCTGTCACGGCTGGCCGGAGCACGCCTTTTCCTGGCGTCACCAGGTGCCTGTCCTTGTCGCAGCGGGCTATCATGTCATCGTCCCGAACCAGCGGGGTTACGGCAACTCGTCCCGTCCGGCCGAAGTGACGGACTACGACATCGAGCACCTGTCGGGTGATCTCGTCGCGCTTCTCGATCACTACGGGTACGAAGACGCCACCTTCGTCGGTCATGACTGGGGCGCGATGGTCGTCTGGGGGCTGACCCTGTTGCACCCCGACCGTGTGAACAAGGTGATCAACCTCAGCCTTCCTTACCAGGAGCGCGGAGAGAAGCCCTGGATCGAGTTCATGGAAGCCGTGCTCGGCGGCGACTTCTACTTCGTCCACTTCAATCGGCAGCCGGGCGTCGCGGACGCTGTGTTCGAAGAGAACACATTCCAGTTCCTTCGCAACCTGTACCGGAAGAACGAGCCCCCCACAGAGCCTCAGCCAGGTATGGCGCTGATCGATCTCGCCAGGGCGGAAAAACCGCTCGGTGAGCCCCTGATGAGCGATAGCGAACTGGCCGTTTTCGTCTCCTCCTTCGAAACGTCAGGGTTCACGGGCAGTGTGAACTGGTACAGGAACCTCGACCGCAACTGGCACTTGCTGGCGGACGTGGACCCGATCATCCGGCAGCCCACGCTCATGATCTACGGCGACCGGGATGTGATCTCGAAGTCCGAGAAGCTGGCGGAGTTCGTGCCCAATGTGGAAGTGGTCAGCCTGGATTGTGGTCATTGGATCCAGCAAGAAAAGCCGGAAGAAACAAACCAGGCGATTCTAAAGTGGCTGGACCAGCGGGATGCCACCTAACGCATGTTTCAGGAGCGCTGTGGGCCAGTCGCCCGACGGCCGTGACCAGCCGGCTCACAGAAGCATGTGTCGGTCATAGATAAACAGCGAGGTCTCCGGTAGACCGTTCAACGACCAAGAAGAACGAAACCGGAGACCTCGTGGCCACCACACCGGCGGCGAGGCGGCACGACCTGACCAGCGCGCGGTGGGCGGCGCTACAGCCCCTGCTGCCCCAGGGCCGGAAACCAGGGCGTCCGCCGAAGTGGGACAAACGCCAGCTCATCGACGGGATCCGCTGGCGGGTACGGGCCGGCTGTCCCTAGGAGCAGAAGGAGCCGCCCGGCGGCGTCGATGACGAACCCGCCGACCATGCCCTGGGCCGTTCCCGCGGCGGCTGAACGACCAAGCTGCACCTGGCCTGCGAGCAAGGCCAGAACCCCCTCGTCGTGGTGGTGACCGGGGGGGCAGCGCGGCGACAGCCCGCAGTTCACGAAGGTCCTGGCCTGTATCCGGGTGCCGCGCCCGGGCGGCGGGCGACCCAGGACCCGCCCTGGTCGGGTGTTGGCCGACAAGGCGTACAGCTCGAACGCCAACCGGGAGCACCTGCGACGACGCGGGATCAAGGCGACGATCCCGATCAAGGACGATCAGGCCGTCAACCGGCGCAGGAAGGGGTCGAAAGGCGGACGACCACCGACCTTCGACCCCGAGATCTACAAGCAGCGCCACGCCGTGAAGTGCGGTATCAACCGACTCAAACGAAACCGCGGCCTGGCCACCCGCTACGACAAGCTCGCCGTCCGCTACCAGGCCACCTACAACATCGCCGCGATCGACGAATGGCTCTGACCCGCTTATGGAACACGGCCTAGGAGATTCGAACTCCTGACATCCTGCTTGCAAAGACGGATGCCGATCTTGCTCGACCTGCGAAAACGCAGCTCACGACACTGATCGGGTTCCCCGTGACTCCCCGCTGTCCCCCTCGTTTTCCGCTCCGTCGGGCACGCGACGGGCACCGCGCTCGGAACAGACCTTTTCCTTATCAGGACCACCCCGTCCATGATCAGGGGCTCGTAGCCTGGCCCCGAGCAGTGCTGAACGGGCGTGGACGTGAGCCGTTGTGTGCCTCTGTTGCAACACTCGTTGCAGTACGCAACCGCCGAGAGCCCCTTACTGGCCGAAGGAGAAACGGAGCTGAGCGTTGATCAGGAAGTTGAGCCGATAGCGCAGACGGCCGAGCACAGCCTGTTCCGGGGCTTCTCCGGGCGTCGACAAGGTCCAGCGCAGTGAGCATCCGTTCGGGGTCGGCCGGATGTCGAATCTGATCTCGTCATCGGGCCTATCCGGCCACAACGACGACCAGACCACGAACTCCGGCTCCACCGCCCGAAGGATGCGAGGCTCGACCTCATCCGAACGCAAGTTCAGCCATGGCCGTCCGCTAGGCCGCCACGGGTCGGCCAAACTCTCCCACACGATGTGAGGGGGCGGCGGTTGCGTACGTTCTCGTGAACCCAACTCGATCACTTCGCCAGCCTAGAAGAGAGCACGGTCCAACTCTTGTGTGATCGTTGATCCATCAGTGTGGAAGATTGCGGCTCATGATCCCCTGACGTGTTCCGGCGCTGGTCAGATGCGGTGCGGCCCTGCCCGCGAGTCCCCTTGAGCTTCCCCCGTTTTTCCGGAGGCTTTGGATCATGGTCCACGGATCATGGGAAAGGTCTCGATCATGGGGAAGCGGAAGTACCCGCTGGAACT
>NZ_JBFBCF010000042.1:0-87436 GCF_040683035.1 Streptosporangium sp. NPDC051022
GAGTTCTCCGCCGCCTATCTGGCCTACAAGCGCGACGAGGTGCAGCGGTTCTCCAAGACCGTCACCGACTGGGAGTTCCGCGAGTACGCCTACCACCTCTGAGCCTGCCGCGGGCGGCCGCCGTCGCGGTGGCGGAGACCGCCCGGCGCCCCCTCGAACGCGAAATCGTCCGGATTCGCGACCGAGGGGGCGGGCGGGTCCGGTCAGTCGCCGGACAGGAGCACCGAGATGGCGCCCGACGGGCACAGCCGCTCGGCGCGCTGGACGGCGGCCTGCCGCTCCGGCGGGGGCTCCGCGTCGAGAAGGACGACGGTGCCGTCCTCCTCGCTCTGGTCGAACACTTCCGGCACCGTGAGCGCGCACATGCCCGCGCCGACGCACCGCTGCGTGTCGGTCTGGACTTTCATCTGATTCCTCCAGTCTGGAGATCCAGGGTTACGGCCGAGGAAGAAAGCGACGCGTTTCCTACCCATCTCACCGGCAGGACGTGCATGCCGTGGCCGGACTCGATGTCGCGCATCGGCACCTCCTCGGCGAGTACGGCGAGGCGTGGAGTCGAAGTGCTCCGTCACACCCATAAAAATACATGGGATGCAAATTTGCAATAAATGCATAAGATAAATTCATGCACTACGCTTCCCGCATGGGTGAGGTTCCCGGGCTGCGCGAACGCAAGAAGCTTCGCACCAGACGTGCCCTGATCGCCGGGGCCGTGCGCCTCTTCCTGGAAAAGGGATACGAGCAGACGACGGTCTCGGAGATCGCCGCCGCGGCCGAGGTCTCGACACGGACCTTCTTCAGCTACTTCGCCAGCAAGGAAGAGGTGCTCCTGTACAACGCCAGGGAGAGCCTCGACCGCGTGCTGCGCACGGTCGCCGAGCGCCGGAGCGGCGAGGGGCCGGCCGACCTGCTGACCCGCGCGGTCGGTACGGTCTTCGAGGTCATCGCGGGCGACGCCGAGCTGGGACGGGAGATCACGTCGGTCAACCATCTGATCATGACTGTTCCCTCGCTCAGGGCACACGCGCTGCTGCTGCTGTTCGACACCCAGCGGGAGCTCGCCGAGGCCCTGCACCGGGCCTGCCCCGACGAACTGGACCTCGTCGAGGCGGCCGCCGCGGTCGGAGCGGTGATGGGCGCGACCAAGCTGGCGGGGTACATCAGCCTCGGACGCGGTGACCCCTCCGAGGAGGTGGTGGAATCCTGCAGGCGAGCCGCGGAGCTCACCCTCGCGGGCCTGCGCGTCATCACCACCCCCAAGGCCTGACGCCCCGAGATCTCCCACGCCGTCTTCCGCGGAGGCGCCGTGGGAGAAGGCAAGGTCCCCCGCTAACCGTGGTTTGGGCATCTCCTGACCCGCGTGTTCCTACCGTTTCCGTATACGGCCACGAGCGCCGGGGGCGACCGGAGGCGGGGCATGCGGCAGCTGGAAGAAAGACGACGGTTCGCCGCGGGCGTCGCGCTGATCACGGCGGTGTGTGCCCTGTCCGCCTGCGGCGGCACTTCTCCGGGGGCACACGACTCCGCCGGCCACGCCGATCCCGCCGCCGACTCCCCGCACGCCTCCCATCCCGCCGCGGATCCGTCCGGTGGTGGCGCCCGCGAGAACCGCGGGACCCCACAGGTGGACGTCTACGCCTACGACCGGCCCGGCATGCTCAGCCCGGTCGTGGCGAAGTTCCCCTCGCGGGTCTACGTGCCGAACAGCGAGAGCGACACCGTCAGCGTGATCGACCCGCGCACCTATCGGGTGATCCGCGTGTTCCCCGTCCACGGCAGGCCGCAGCACGTCGTTCCTTCGTGGGATCTCAAGACCCTGTGGGTCAACAACAACGACGGCAACACGCTCATCCCGATCGATCCCGTGACCGGTATGCCGGGCAAGGCCGTACCCGTCGACGACCCCTACAACCTGTACTTCACCCTGGACGGCCGTACCGCACTGGTGATGGCCGAGCGGAACAACCGGCTCGACTTCCGCGACCCGCATACCATGCGGCTGCGGCACTCGATGAACATGCCCTGCAGGGGGATCAACCACGGCGACTTCACCGCCGACGGCGCCGTCTTCCTGGCCAGCTGCGAGTTCTCCGGCCAGCTGGTGGCCATCGACGTCGGCGCGCGGAAGGTCCTGCGCGTCATCACCCTCACCGGCAGGGACGTACCGCGCGGCATCGCGCAGCGCACCGAGGTGAAGGGCGGCGCGGCCCCGCCCGGTGGCGTATCGCATGTGCCCGGTGGCGAGGCGGCGCACGGCGCGCCCGCGCCGCCCGGAGCGCCGCCCGGAGCGGCGGAAGGAGCGGTGAACGGAGCGGCGGAAGGTGCGGCGCGCGGCACGTCGTCCCAGACGGCACGCGAGGCGGCTCACAGCATGGCGGGGCACAGCAGCATGCCCCAGGACGTCAAGCTCTCCCCCGACGGCACCACGTTCTACGTCGCCGACATGGCCAGGGACGGCGTGTGGCTCGTCGACGCCGTGAGGTTCCGCGTCACGGGTTTCATCAAGACCGGCGCGGGCGCCCACGGACTCTACGTCAGCCGGGACTCGCGGCTGCTGTACGTGTCCAACCGGGGCGCGGGATCCGTCTCCGTCGTCTCCTTCGCCCGTGGCAGACCCGTCGACACCTGGCGCATCCCCGGTGGCGGCTCACCGGACATGGGCGGGGTGTCCGCGGACGGACGGCGACTGTGGCTGTCCGGGCGCTACAACGGCGTCGTCTACGTGTTCGACACCGAAAGCGGCCGTCTCCTGCGCAAGATCCCCGTCGGCGCCGGGCCCCACGGCCTGGCCGTCTATCCCCAGCCGGGCCGCTACTCGCTCGGCCACACGGGGGTCTTCCGATGACGGACGACGCAGAGAGGCCGGGGGCGGTCGGCCGGCGTCTCGTCCTCCGTCTCGGAGCCGTCGTCACCTTGGGAGCCACGGTGGCCTGCTCGTCGTCACCGGACGGGAACGAGCGGGAGGCGGATGCCGGGCGGTTGCCGGGGAGAACCGGCGACGCGGAGACCGGACGGAACGCGGGAGGCCCGGAACCGGCCGCCCGGCCCGCCCCCGCGCGGAGCACGGTTCCGGCTCCGGCGGCACCGCGGCGGCGGAATCCGCCACCCGAGGTACGGAACGGCCCCCGCGACCGGCCACGGATCGCGCTGACCTTCCACGGCGCGGGTCCGGTACGGCTGGCGGAGAGCGTCCTGGCGGAGGCCGAGCGGCACGACGCGCGCCTGACGGTCCTGGCGGTCGGCACCTGGCTCGACAGGTATCCCGGGATGGCCCGCCGTGTCCTGTCGGGAGGGCACGACCTCGGCAACCACACCCAGCGTCACCTGGACATCTCCGCGATGGACGAGGGCGCCGCGTACGCGGAGATCGCCGAGTGCGCCGCCCGGCTGCGCGAGCTCACCGGCTCGATCGGCTCCTGGTTCCGGCCCTCCGCGGCCCGGCACGCGACCCCGCTGGTCCGCGGGCTGGCGGCCCGCGTGGGCTATCGGACCTGCCTGTCCTACGACGTGGACTCCTACGATCACACCGACCCCGGCTCCGCCGTGGTCACGGCCAACGTCCTGGACACCGTACGGCCCGGCTCGATCGTGAGCCTGCACCTCGGCCACCCCGGAACGGCCGAGGCGTTGCCCGGGATCCTCACGGGCCTGCGCCGACGCAGGTTGCGAGCCGTCACGGTCACCGAACTGCTCACGAGCTGATCGCCGTCCCCGCACGAGCGGGCGTTTTGTCAGCCGACGGCGCAGCGCGGTCACGATCACCTTGTCATCCCCGCACGCGCGGGCGTTTTCCCCCGATCTTCCCCCGATCGTTCGGCCGGGGCCGCGGTGACGCGGCCGACGCTCCCCTTTTCTTCTCGCGTTCACCGGGGCTTCGGCGCCAGGACGCCGGGCGTCGATAGCTTCCGGGTTCCGTCTGCCGAATCGTTCGTAAAGGAAAGCGTCATGTCGCGTTCACTCCTCGCCGCGCTGGCCGCCGCCGCGGCGCTCACCACCACGATCGCCGCTCCCGCGGTCGCCTCGCCGGTCCGGACGCCGCAGATCACCTCCGACGTGACGCTGCCCGCCCCCGCCCTGGCCGCGTTCGAGCCCGGGCTCATCAAGGACGACAGGGGCGTCAAGCTGGGCGGGGTCGGCAGTGGCCTCTACCCCGCCGAGCGCGAGGGCGAATACTGGATGGTGACCGACCGCGGTCCGAACGGCGAGCCGAAGGTCAACGGTGAGAAGCGGCGCACGTTCCCGGTGCCCGACTTCGCGCCCGCCATCGTGCGCGTGGCCGTACGGCACGGCGTGGCGAAGATCGTCAAGAGCATCCCGCTGAAGAAGTCCGACGGCACGCCGATCACCGGCCTGTCGAACCAGGCCGGTCACGACGAGATCCCCTACAGCTGGGACGGCCTGACCCAGCTGTCCTACGACCCGAACGGGCTGGACACCGAGGACATCGTCACCGACGGGCGCGGCGGTTTCTGGCTGGTCGAGGAGTACTCTCCCTCGCTGGTGCACGTGGCCGCCGACGGACGGATTCTCGCCAGGTACGTGCCCAAGGGCCTCGGCCTGACCGGGGCGGGCTACCCCGTCTACGAGACGCTGCCCGCGATCTTCGCCACCCGTCAGCAGAACCGGGGCTTCGAGGCGCTGGGCATCTCGCACGCCGAGCGCGCCCTGTACCTCGCCGTGCAGAGCCCCCTGGCCAACCCCGACAAGAAGACCGGCAAGGCTTCGAGCGTCGCCCGGATCCTGCGCGTGGACCTCCGCACCGGACGGCCGACCGCTGAGTGGGCCTACGTCATGGAGAACGTCGCGACCTTCGACCCGGCCGCCGAGCAGGGTGACATGAAGATCTCCGCGCTCTCCGTGCTGCGGCCGGGCCGCCTGCTGCTCCAGGAGCGTACGGACGCCGTGGCCCGCCTCTACACCGTCGACCTGCGCCAGGCGACCAACCTCCTCGGCGGAGCCCAGGACGACCCGGCGACCACGCCGTCGCTGGAGGCGGCCCTGCCCGCGGGTGTCACCGCCGCGACCAAGTCGCTGGCCGTCGACCTGGCGGCGCTGCCCGGCCTGCCCGGGAAGATCGAGGGCGTCGCGGTCATCGACCCCAGGACGATCGCCATCGCCAACGACAACGACTTCGGTCTCGGCTCCTTCGGCGCGGACGGCCGCCTGATCGACTCCGGCGTCACCAGCCGCATCCTGACCATCCGCCTCCCTCGCCCTCTTCTCTGACCCCCACCTTTTCCTCGATCATGCCCACAGCCCCCGGGGGTTCTCATCCGTGATCATCTCCCCAGAGGTTCTTCGGTTGTGACCGTGTCCTTCACGGTCGTCCCCCGCCCGTGATCGCGTCCTTCGGAAGGTTCTCTGGCTGTGATCGCATTCCCCAGGACCGTCCTCCGGCCGTGACCGCGTCCTGCGGTCGTTCTCCGGCCGTGACCGCCCTCTCGACGGTGTCTGTGGTCGTCCAGGGCGCCGGTACGGCGAGCGGCGGCACGGAGTGGCCCGGCGCCGGTGGACGGCGCCGGGCCCGGTGAATCTCCGCGCGGGGTCACGGCACTGGTCGGGGGACTCCCGGCTCGGCCTCCCCTGTCCGGTGTGGTGGGGAGGTCGGTCTGCGCTTTCTGGTGGTTCGCCGCTTTCCGGTGGTTCCCGTGCCGGGCCCGGGACGTCGAGGAGGATGTCAGGGTTTACGGGCGACGAGGCCGTACTGGGAGACCTCGAGGGGGGCGTCGCCGACGTAGGCCGGCTCGGGGCGCCAGAGGGCGCACGACACCATTCCGGGCTCCAGCAGTTCCAGGCCCTCGGCGAAGCGGGCGATCTCCTCGCCGGTACGCGCGGTGATCGGGGGCGTGGCGTGCTCGTTCCAGAACCGCATCGCCTCGATGTTCGCCTCGCCGCCGAGCTCCAGGGTCGGGTGGGTGAGCACCAGGTGGCTTCCGGAGGGCACGGCCTCTATCAGCCGGTGCGCGATCGCCCGCGCCTCGTCGGTGTCGAGGACGAAGTTCAGGATTCCCAGCAGCATGATCGCCACGGGCCGGGTGAGGTCCAGCGTCCGCGTGGCCTCCTGGATGATCTTGTCGAGGTCGCGCGCGTCGGCGTCGATGTAGTCGGTGGCGCCCTCGGGAGTGCTCGTCAGGAGGGCTCGGGCGTGCACCAGCACCAGGGGGTCGTTGTCGACGTAGACGATGCGGGACTCGGGCGCCACGCGCTGGGCGACCTCGTGGGTGTTGTCCACCGTCGGCAGGCCGGTGCCGATGTCCAGGAACTGCCGGATCCCCACCTCCGCGGTGAGGTGACGGACCACGCGGCCGAGGAACGCGCGGTCGGCGCGGGCCACGTGGACGATGTTGGGGAACATCTCGAAGATCCGGTCGCCGACCTGGCGGTCGGCGAGATAGTGGTCCTTACCGCCGAGCCAGTAGTTCCAGACCCTGGCGTTGTGCGCGACGGTGGGGTTCAGCTTGCTCGGCTCGGAAGTGCTCGGCTTGTCGTCCACACGTTCTCCTTGCTTTCCGCGCCGGCGGCCCGCCCGATTTTCGCCGCCTGGGGTACGGTGACGCCTCCGGTGAGATCATTCGGAATGATAGTGAACTCTTCGCTACGGAAGACTCTTCGGGTGCGCGGAGACCGGTCGGCGTGTAAAGCTTGAGCGCGGCCGTACGCCAGTGGTCCGCCGTGTCGGTTTGCTGCATAGGGAGCGAGCTTGCGCACTGTTCGGACGACCGTAGGCGAACTGGATGAGTGCCTCACCCAGGATTACCGGCAGACGGGCCCCACCGTGGCGCGGATGCTGGTTGGCGCGCAACTGCGCCGGCTGCGTGAGGCCCGGGGTGTCACCCGCGAGGAGGCGGGAAAGGCCATCCGGGCGTCGCACTCCAAGATCAGCAGGCTGGAGCTGGGCCGTACCGGCCTCAAGCGGCGTGACGTGGCCGACCTCCTCACCCTGTACGACGTCACCGACGACGCCGAGCGCGCGACCCTGCTGTCGCTGACGGAGCAGGCCGGGATGCCGGGCTGGTGGCAGGCCTACGGCGACGTGGTGCCCGGCTGGTTCGACGCCTATCTCGGGCTGGAACAGGCCGCCTGCGTCATCCGCAGCTACGAGGTCCAGTTCGTTCCCGGGCTGCTGCAGACCGAGGACTACGCCCGCGCAGTCATCCAGCTCGGCCGCCGCAACGTCACCGGTCACGAGGTCGAGCGCCGGGTGGCCCTGCGGATGCGGCGCCAGGAGATCCTGTACCGGCCGGATCCCCCCAAGCTGTGGATCGTGATCGATGAGACGGCGCTGCGCCGTCTCATCGGCGGTGCCACGACGATGCGCGCGCAGATCGAGCATCTCATCCGCATCTCGGAGCTTCCCCAGGTCACCGTCCAGATCATGCCGTTCTGCGCGTGCGGCCACGCCGGGGCGGCCGGGCCCATCACGATCCTGCGCTTCCCCGAGGGGGAGCTTCCCGACGTGGTCTACCTCGAACAGCTCGCCGGAGCCCTCTACCTCGACAAGCCGGCCGAGACCGAGCGTTACTGGCATGTCATGAACCGGCTGGACATCGAGGCCGAGCAGCCGGGCGCGGCGGCCACGATCCTCAACCGGGTCCTCAAGGAGATCTGAGCGCAGAGGGCCGGGGCCGGCTTCCGGAAGGCCGGGACGCGTGCGGCGGGTGCGGCATCCGCAGCCCGCCCTTGCGTCTACTCCTTGCGGCCGATCCCGCCGACGACCCATATCGAGTCGGGGCGGTGGAGCACGGCCCCGTCGGGCCGCCACTGCGGGATGTAGACGATTCCGGGGTCGACGAGGTCGAGTCCCTCGAACCAGGGCTCGACCTCGGCCTTGGTACGCAGTCCCTCGCGGCGGGGGCCGGTGATCGCGCCCTCGTCCTGGTAGAAGGCGGCGAGTTTCGCGGTCGCCTCGGGACGCAGGTCGGCGACGGGGTGGGAGACGGCCAGGTAGCTGCCGGGGGACATCGCCTTGCGCAGGTGGTCGGTGATCTGCAGCACCAGGGCGTCGTCCGGGATGTCCTGCAGCACCCCGAAGAGCAGGATCGCCGTCGGCTCGTCGAGGTTGATCATCTCGGTGAGCCGCGGGTGGGACAGCAGCCGCTCGGGGTCACGGGCGTCGGCCTCGATGACCACCGTCAGCCGGTCGTCCTGGAGGAGGGCCTGGCCGTGGGCCACGACCATCGGGTCGTTGTCGACGTAGACCACCCGCGCGTCGGGCGCGACCGAGTGGGCGATCTCGTGCACGTTGCCCTGGGTGGGCAGGCCGCAGCCGATGTCGATGAACTGCCGGATGCCCGCCTCCTGGGCGAGGAACCGTACCGCCCTGCCGAGGAAGCGACGCCCCTCCCGCCAGAGCGCGGGCAGTTCGGGGGTTATGGCCAGCGCGGCCTCCGCCGCCTCCCTGTCGACCGCGAAGTTGTCCTTGCCGCCGAGGAAGTAGTCGGCGACCCGGCCCATGTTGGGGATCGTCGTGTCGAGCCTCGGCCGCTCCGGCTTCGACGATGCCACGGTGCTCTCCATCCAGCAGATCGGGTTTCTGCGGAGGCTATCCGCTTTTCTTATGCTTAGGGGGCATATTCCGGCAACCGGTGGCTCCAGCTATGCCCCCCTTAACCCTTTCGCTGGATCGTGTCCGGTTTTTTATAGGATCATGCACCCGCCGTCCGGGCCTGGCGCGGAAGTCCCGGAAACGACCGGCATCGTCCCCGCGCGTTGCCGCAGGGGGAGGCGGCCACCGTGCCGCCGGGCGTCGCGCGGCGACCGAATAGGCCGTTAGGGCTTCTTGCCGCTCTGCATGTAGCCATGCAGACTTCATGTTGAATGAATATATGTGAATGGTCGGAGGGGCGGCCGTCGGCCACGCTCCGGGTGAGGCCCGGTGAGGTCGGGCGCCGTCGCGTCTCGGATGCCGAGCGGGGGAGTACCGGAGGTCGGGCAGGGGACGCGCTCCGGGATGCGAGGAGACTATGGAGCCGGAATCCGCCCATCCCGCCCGCCGACCCGCGAACCACCGGGGCCGTGTCACGACGCGATCCCGGTCCCGCCGAGGAGGACCATGAACCCGGACGACGCCGGTGCCCGCCTGCTGCGCCTGTTCGAAGGACACCGGCTGACCCCGGCGCAGCGCCGGATCGCGCACTGCCTGGTCCAGCACGCCGCGGAGGCGCCCTTCCTGTCCAGCGTGGAGGTCGCGGAGCTGGCCGGGGTCAGCCAGCCGTCGGTGACCCGCTTCGCCATGGCGCTGGGGTTCGACGGATACCCCGGGCTGCGGAAGCAACTGCGCGAGCTCGGCCTGCCCGAGACGGGCGCGCAGGGCGTCCGCGTGGGAGAGCAGGAGGGCGACGGCGCGCTGAACGAGCACCAGCGGGCGATCCTCGCCGAGATCGGCAACCTCCAGCGGCTCGCCGGGACGCTGGCGGACCCGGCGCCGGTCGTCGGCGCCGCGCGGCTGCTGGCCGCCTCCCGGCCGCTGCTCGTCCTCGGCCTGCGCGCCGCCTCGGCCCAGGCGGCGGGTTTCTCCTACTTCGCCGCCAAGGTCCACCCCGACGTGCGCCTGCTCGACGAGGGCGGTTCCATGCTCGCCGACCGGATCGAGCGGGCCGCCGCCGCGGGGGCGAGCGCGCTGCTCTGCTTCGCGCTGCCCCGCTACCCGGCCGAGCTGACCGACGCCCTCGCCGTCGCCAGGAACGCGGGGCTGAGCGTGGTGACCGTGGCCGACAGCGCGTTCGCGCCCGCGGCGGCGCTGTCGGACGTGGTGCTCGCCGCGGCCGTGGGCACCAGCCTGGTCTTCGACACCGCCTGCGGGCCCATGATGCTCGGCCGGATCCTGCTGGAGGCGATGTGCGACGAGATCCCGGGGGCCGAGGCGCGGCTGGAAGCCTTCGAGGTGTCGGCCGCGGCCAGGGAACTCTTCACGGAGTAGGTTGTTGACTGGATCTATTCATTCAATATAAAGATGAATAGAACTATTTGACCTGTCGGCGGCAGCCGAGGTGCTGGAGGGCGGAAGCGTGGCTCAGGAGAGCGGTCGAGGTCCGGTCCGGGCCCCGCGAGGAGCGGGGCTCAACACCCAGGGGTGGCAGCAGGAGGCCGCACTGCGGATGCTCATGAACAACCTCGACCCCGAGGTCGCCGAGCATCCCGACAAGCTCGTCGTCTACGGCGGCACCGGCAAGGCCGCGCGCGACTGGCGTTCCTACGACGCCATCGTGCGCACGCTCACCACGCTCCGGGGCGACGAGACCCTGCTGGTGCAGTCGGGCCGCCCGGTCGGCGTCATGACCACCCACGAGTGGGCGCCGCGCGTGCTCATCGCCAACTCCAACCTGGTCGGCGACTGGGCGACCTGGCCGGAGTTCCGGCGGCTCGAACAGCTCGGGCTCACCATGTACGGGCAGATGACCGCCGGATCGTGGATCTACATCGGCACCCAGGGCATCCTCCAGGGCACCTACGAGACCTTCAGCGCCGTCGCGGCCAAGAGGTTCGGCGGCTCCCTCGCCGGGACGATCACGCTCACCGCCGGACTCGGCGGCATGGGCGGTGCCCAGCCCCTCGCGGTCACCATGAACGGCGGCGTCGCGATCTGCGTCGACTGCGACCCCCGCAGCATCGACCGGCGGATCGAGCACCGCTACCTCGACGTCAAGGCCGCCGACCTCGACGAGGCCCTGCGCCTGGCCTACGAGGCCCGTGACGCCCGCAGGCCGCTGTCCATCGGCGTCGAGGCCAACGCGGCGCAGGCCGTACCGGAACTGCTCGCGCGGGGCGCGGAGATCGACATCGTCACCGACCAGACCTCGGCGCACGACCCGCTCGCCTACCTGCCGCTCGGCGTCGCCCTCGAGGACATGGCCGGCGAGGCGGCCAAGGACCCCGAGGGGTTCACCCAGCGCGCCCGCGAGTCCATGGCCAGGCACGTCGAGGCGATGGTCGGCTTCCAGGACGCCGGGGCCGAGGTCTTCGACTACGGCAACTCGATCCGCGGTGAGGCCAAGCTGGCGGGCTACGCCCGCGCCTTCGACTTCCCCGGCTTCGTCCCCGCCTACATCAGGCCGCTGTTCTGCGAGGGCAAGGGCCCCTTCCGCTGGGCGGCGCTGTCCGGTGACCCGGCCGACATCGCCGCGACCGACCGGGCGATCCTGGAGCTGTTCCCCGAGAACGAGTCGCTGGCCCGCTGGATCAAGATGGCCGGGGAGAGGGTCCACTTCCAGGGCCTGCCCGCGCGCATCTGCTGGCTCGGGTACGGCGAGCGCGACAGGGCGGGCGAGCGGTTCAACGACATGGTGGCCTCCGGCGAGCTCTCCGCCCCGGTGGCGATCGGCCGCGACCACCTCGACTGCGGGTCGGTCGCCTCGCCGTACCGGGAGACGGAGGCGATGCTGGACGGCTCCGACGCCATCGCCGACTGGCCGCTGCTCAACGCCATGGTCAACGTCGCCTCGGGCGCGTCCTGGGTCTCCATCCACCACGGCGGCGGCGTCGGCATCGGACGCTCCATCCACGCCGGTCAGGTCACGGTCGCCGACGGTACGGCCCTCGCCGGGGAGAAGATCCGCCGGGTGCTGACCAACGACCCCGGCATGGGCGTCATCCGGCACGTGGACGCCGGATACGACCGGGCGGCCGAGATCGCCCAGGAGCGCGAGGTGCGGGTACCGATGCGTGAGGGTGACGCGTGACAGACACACGGGACGGGAGGGCGGAGGAGGCGGCGGACGGCTTCCGCGAGATGTGGCGGGAGCTGCTCCCCGTCGGCCGCCACGGCGCCACCGGCGGTTACCGGCGCCACGCCTGGACGGCCGAGGACGGCGAGTGCCGCGTCTGGTTCGCCGAGCAGGCGCGGCGCAGGGGCCTGGTCTACGAGGTCGACCGCAACGGCAACCAGTGGGCCTGGCTGGGCGACCCCGCCGCCGGTGACGCCGTCGTCACCGGCTCCCACCTGGACTCGGTGCCCGACGGCGGCGCCTACGACGGGCCGCTCGGCGTCGTGTCCTCCTTCGCCGCCCTGGACGCGCTGCGTGAGCGGGGCATCCGGCCGGTGCGCCCGCTGGCCGTCGTCAACTTCGGCGACGAGGAGGGCGCCAGGTTCGGCGTCGCCTGTGTCGGGTCGCGGCTGATGACGGGCGTGCTGGAGCCCGGCCACGCGCGGTCCCTGCGCGACGGCGACGGCGTCCTTCTCGCCGACGCGATGGAGCGCGCGGGCCAGGACCCCGCGGCGATCGGCCGCGACGACGAGCGTCTGTCCCGCGTCGGCGCGTTCGTCGAGCTCCACGTCGAGCAGGGGCGGTACCTGGCGGACACGCCGTACTCCGTCGGCGTCGCCTCGGCGATCTGGCCGCACGGCCGCTGGCGGTTCGACTTCAGAGGCGAGGCCAACCACGCGGGCACCACCCGCCTCCAGGACCGCCACGACCCCATGCTGGGCTACGCGGCGACCGTCCTGTCCGCCAGGGAGCTGGCGCGGGCCGCCGGAGCCCTGGCCACCTTCGGCAAGATCCGCGTCGAGCCGAACGGGACCAACGCCATCGCCTCCCTCGTGACCGCCTGGCTCGACTCCCGGGCCGCGGACGCGGAGACCCTGGACGCCCTCGTGAAGGGGATCTCCGACGCCGCCGTGGGAGCCGAGGTCACCAGGGAGTCCTACACGCCGGTCGTCGACTTCGACGTGCCGCTCAGGGACCGCCTGTCACGGGCGCTCGGCGGGGTTCCCGTACTGCCGACCGGGGCCGGGCACGACGCGGGCATCCTCGCCTCGGAGATCCCCACCGCCATGCTGTTCGTGCGCAACCCGACCGGGGTCTCGCACTCCCCGCACGAGCACGCCGAGGAGCCCGACTGCCTGGCCGGGGTCGTCGCACTGACCGACGTCCTCCAGGAACTGCTGTGCGCGCCGCCGGACGCCCCCTCGGCCCCCGCCGCGGACGTCGCGCGGGATCCGCGGTGAGCGCCCCGGCCGGGTCCGCGGCGAGCACCTCGGGCGGAGCCGCGGTGGGCGGTTCGGGCGGGAGCGGGGCGAGCGGCCGGTTCTGGGCCAGGTACGCCTGGACGGAGGGCCCGCGCCCCGGCGCCCCAGGCCCCTCCACGGCTCCCGGCTCCCCTGACTTCTCCGTGTCTCCCGGTTCCTCCGGCTCTTCCATGCCCCCTGGACCCTCCGGGGTCCCCGGATCCGAGGTATCCGGGGCTGGGACCTCCGGATCCGGGGGCTCCGGAGCAGGGGTCCCCGGGGTGGAGACCTCGGGGGCCTCCGGAGCCGGGGCCTCCGGGGCGGGCGTCCTGGAGTCCGGCGTTCTCATCGAGGTGGTCGAGGGCCGCATCGCGTCGCTGCGGCCGGGCAGCGCGCCCGGCGACGCCGTCGTCCTCGACGGCCTGGTCCTGCCGGGCCTGGCCAACGCCCACTCGCACGCCTTCCACCGGGCGCTGCGCGGCGCCACCCAGACCGGCGGCGGCACCTTCTGGACCTGGCGGGAGGTCATGTACCGGGTCGCCTCCGCCCTGGACCCCGACACCTACCTCGACCTCGCCAGAGCCGTCTACGCCGAGATGGCCCTGGCCGGGATCACCTGCGTGGGCGAGTTCCACTACCTGCACCACGCGCCCGGCGGCGTGCGGTACGCCGATCCGAACGCGATGGGCGAGGCGCTGGTCGAGGCCGCCGCGCAGGCGGGCATCCGGATCACGCTGCTCGACACCTGCTACCTGTCCTCCGGGTTCGGCGCCGAGCCCGACGCCACCCAGCTCCGCTTCAGCGACGGTTCGGCCGAGGCATGGGCCGAACGCGCCGAGGCACTGGCCGGGGCGCTGAAGGACCGCGACCACGCCCTGGCCGGGGCCGCCGTCCACTCCGTACGGGCCGTTCCCGCCGACCAGCTCGGCACGGTCGCCGCCTGGGCGGACGCCCGGCGGACGCCGATCCACACGCACCTGTCCGAACAGCCCGCGGAGAACGAGGGATGCCTGCGGGCGTACGGCGTCACGCCCGCCAGGCTCCTGGCTGACCACGGCCTGCTCGGTCCGCGCGCGACCGCCGTGCACGCCACCCACCTCACCGGCGACGACATCGGCCTGCTGGGCGGCACCGGCACCACCGTCTGCATGTGCCCGACGACCGAACGGGACCTCGCCGACGGCATCGGGCCCGCCAGGGCTCTCCAGGAGGCAGGGGCACGGCTCACTCTGGGTAGTGACAGCCACGCCGTCATCGACATGTTCGAGGAGGCGCGCGGCATGGAATTGAACGAACGGCTGCGTACCCGCCGCAGGGGCCACTGGAGCGCCGCCCGGCTGCTGCGCGCCGCGGCCGGTGACGGCCACGCCTCGCTCGGCTGGCCGGACGCCGGCCGCATCGAGGTCGGCGCGGTGGCCGACCTGGTGACCGTCTCGCTCGACTCGGTCCGCACCGCCGGGCCACTGCACGGCGCGGAGACCGCCGTCTTCGCCGCCACCGCCGCCGACGTCCGCGACGTCGTCGCCGGCGGCCGGGTGATCGTACGGCACGGCGCCCACACCCTCGTCCCCGACGTGCCCGCCGCCCTGCGCGCGGCCATCGCCCGCCTGGAGGCGTCATGAGGTTCGTCCGGTTCATCCCCGTCGGGTGTGGCCTTCGTCCCTGTGGAGACGCCATGGGCCCGTCCGCCATGGGGGCTCCCGGTCCCGTCGTCCGCCCCGCACCACCCGTGGCCGTCGTCCATCCGGAGGCATCGTGAGCCTGCTCGTCACCGGTCTGTCCGGCCTCGTCACCAACGACCCCTCACTGGGCGCGGGCCCGCTCGGGGTGATCCGGGACGCCGCCGTCGTCTTCGAGGGCGCCGTCGTCGCGTGGGCGGGACCGGCCTCCCAGGCCCCCGCAGCCGACCGGGTCCACGACGCGGGAGGCAGGGCCGCGATCCCCGGGTTCGTCGACTCCCACGCCCACCTGGTCTTCGCCGGGGACCGGACGGCCGAGTTCGACGCCCGTATGTCGGGCACGCCGTACACCGCGGGCGGGATCCGCACGACGGTCGCGGCCACCCGGGCGGCGAGCGACGCGGAACTGTCGGCGAACGTGGGCAGGCTGGTCGCCGAGGCGCTGCGCCAGGGGACCACGGTCATCGAGTGCAAGTCCGGCTACGGGCTCACCGTCGAGGACGAGGCCCGCTCACTGCGGATCGCGGGCGAGCACACCGACGAGGTGACCTACCTCGGCGCCCACGTGGTCCCGGCCGGGCTCGACGCCGACGCCTACGTCGACCTCGTCACCGGGCCGATGCTGGAGCGGTGCGCGCCGTACGCCCGCTGGGTCGACGTCTTCTGCGAGCGCGGCGCCTTCGACGGCGACCAGGCGAGGGCCGTCCTGGAGGCGGGCGCCAAGCGCGGCCTGGTGCCCCGCGTCCACGCCAACCAGCTGGGCCACGGCCCCGGCGTACGGCTCGCCGTCGAACTCGGGGCCGCCTCCGCCGACCACTGCACCCACCTCGACGACGCCGACGTCGACGCCCTGGCCTCGGGGAACACGGTCGCCACGCTGCTGCCCGGCGCCGAGTTCTCCACCCGGTCCCCCTACCCCGACGCCCGGCGCCTGCTGGACGCGGGGGTGACGGTCGCCCTGTCCACCGACTGCAACCCGGGCTCCAGTTTCACCACCAGCATGCCGTTCTGCGTCGCCGTGGCGGTGCGGGAGATGGGCATGACCCCGGACGAGGCGGTGCAGGCGGCGACGCTGGGCGGGGCGCGGGCGCTGCGCCGTACGGACGTCGGCCGGATCACCCCGGGTGCCCGCGCCGACCTCGTCCTGCTCGACGCCCCCTCCCACGTCCACCTGGCCTACCGCCCCGGAGTGCCCCTGGTCACGGCCGTCTGGCAACACGGCGAACGCGTGGTCTGACCCTCGTGGACGCGGACGAGGTGCGTACCTGCCCGTCGCGGGCAGGCGGTCGGCGCGACTCGGAGCCATGACGGAATGTCGTTTTCTATCGCGCATCGTGTCGGATAATTTCCAGCACGATGCGCGATAGAAACGAACTATCGAGCAGGCAAATTCGGGCAAACACTCTCATCTCAGGCGTCCGGAGATGAGGTGAAGGAGTGGCCTGACCGGCTCCCGGCGCTGTGTTCCTCACCGATATGGGCCTCGTCACGGACCTCAGGTGTGGGCCTCGTAACGGGCCTCGCCAGTCCCCGCGCTACGCGCGACCCGTGCTCGGGCAGCGTCTTCCGGGGCGCTGCCCCAGACCCCGGGCGAGAGGCTTTCCAGCCCCTCGCGCTCCCCGGCCCCTGGCCCTGTCCCGGGGGCGGAGCATTGGGCGGCTGACCACGGAGACCAGGCTTTTGCCATGGGCTGATACAGGGCGTTCGCGCGGTTTGCGTTCTCTCCACCGGTCTGGTGTGGCCATCCGCATCACCATGAGGACGCTGCCGCCAGGACCACTTCTTTCCGAGTCAACGGTGGGTGCCAGATCAGAGGGCTCACGCGCTGGTCAGGCGGTAGGTGTGGTTCAGTGGGGTGTGATCACGTAAGACGGTGCTGCTGTACGGGACTGCTGTACAGCAGCTTCATCCGATGGCCCATCCTCATCCGGTGTGGGAGCCAGGACCATAGGCCCGGCCCCTGGAAGAAGCCACGCGGCAACCGCTCACTCTAACTCTCGTGAGACAGCACTTTGCAGTACCGAACTTCGACGCGTCTGTTTTGTCGGCGGGCATCTCTATTCTCAACCTCGTGCCTGCCGATCAAACCTCCCTACCGAAGACCGTCGACGTCTCGGTCACCCTCAGCTGGAAGCCACGCGGCCTAGTTGTACCACATTTCCCTTGGCCCCATCCCACCCCACCCGCTACCTGGGATGCCATCGCGTTCTCGTGGCCGTATCTCCCAAATTCTAGAGCTGGTTTATATCGAATCAGAATCAGCACTAAAAATTTCACTTGGATCTACATTGGTGAGAGCGCGAATCTTTTCAGAAGGCTGGACGACTACAGGCGCCTGCATAAGTCAAGGCCCAACAGCAATGACTCGCGGCTTAGCGTACTCATCCGCAAGGCCCTATTAGAAGGAAATCAAGTCTCCCTGGACACGACCAATAATGGCCGAATCAGGATCGGGGGAGTCGAGCGATCTTTAGTCTTTCGCCAGAAGGTCGAAAGATGCCTGGCTGAAACGGCAGCGATCCTCCAAGAGGAAAGCGTGGCAGACGAGGACACTTGGATCCTAAACAAAAGTCTTGACGATAACGGCCGGTACATTTGGATCGAAGAATAGAACCCTGCGGGCGATCCTGAAAGCGCGTCCCCGATACCTTAAGTACAGTGCGCTCGTATGGCCTGGGTGTCCCAGACGTCGTTCAGCGATAGTGTCGACCATAGGGATCTTCTTGTCCGACAACTGACCTTCGACTTCTAGAACCACCGTTAATCGTCCGCAGTGTCGCTCACCGAAATTCCAGGAAGCGCTTCAATCGGCTGAGCCGCCTTCCATTGCTCAACCAGTACCATTCCCGCCTCGGTCAGACCGAAAACCTCACCTACTTTTAGCAACTCTCCCTCATGCGCACTCCGGGCGAGATCATCCCAACTAGTTGTAATAAAGCGCATCAAAATTCCGTCTCGCAGCAGATGCATAAGCTCTATCTCGAGGGTAGATCCTACCCCTCCCAGCTTGATTGCAACCTCGCCTGGGCGCTCCGCAAACCACTGAATCACCCTGCGCTCAAAATCGCTATAGCGAGCATTCAGCAGACCAAGGTTCGCCTTGTATTGCCGAAGCGCCTTCCGATCCAAATGCCGCGGATTTGCCTTATCAACCTTCAAGCCATGACAGTTGGCGCACAACACGATGAGATTTTCGAAACGATGTTCGCCGACTTTGGCCCAATCTTCGATGTGCTCTATATTAAGCGGAGCGACCGTGCGGCAGGTCGGGATCGCACATCGATGCCCTGCCTCCAGCATGACTGCTCTTACAAGATCAGTCGGGATATTCGGGCGCCCCTCAGGCATTCCTATGGTCCGTTCGCTCGACACGGGCCTGGCAGTTCGAAATCATCCCCCAAGGGCTGCTCATGCTGCAAAGCTTTCGGCAATCTTAGAGCCTCGACGAGGGTGCCGAAGGTTACTTATTGGCTCAGTCGTAACAGTCAAGCGCTCGATCTTTGTCGCCCATACATCGCGCGGCACGCGAGCGACCCCATCCCACAAGAGCGGTCGTTGCTGCACGGGTTGCTGTACGACAACGTCAGAGGCCCTACCGGATCATCCGGTAGGGCCTCTGAGCTGGAGCCGCCTTCGGGATTCGAACCCGAGACCCTTTCATTACGAGTCAGGGTGTGACGGGGAGGGGCAGGATGAGTACGTCCATGAGCGGGGCGCCGGGCCAGCCGGGGCGGAGCCGGGCGGCCTTCTGCCAGCCCCATCGGATGTAGGCATCGTAAGCAGCGGTGTTGTCCGGTCGGACCAGGAGTGTGGCCCGCTGTTCGGTGCGAGCGCTCAGGAGCGTGTCGTGCAGGGCGTGGGCGATGCCCTGACCGGTCCAGGAACGCCGCACCATGATCTCTGACAGGGCATAGGTGCGCGTGCCGTCCTCGTGGGTGAAACCTGGTTCAGGCTCGGATTCCAGGCCGTTCCACCACGTGGTTTCCGGGGGGAGTGCCCAGCCCCATGCCTGCCCGACCGCGATGCCGTTGACGTGGGCGAAGACCAGGTCGAAACCATCACGAGTGGTGTAGGCGTCGAAACGCCGCAGGAACGCCTCGGTACCGGCGAACCCCTCCCCGGTGGCGATCCGCTCGGCGTAGGCGTCGCGGTGAAGGTCGGCGACCAGGTCACGGTGCTCTTGGGCTCCGGCTGCGTCCAAATGCTGAAAGGTCACCCGGTCGGTGGTCACGTCATCGCCTTCCCCGATCATGCCGCGGCCGGAGTGAGCGTATGGGCCGCGGCATCGAACAACTGGCAGAACTCGGCCTCAAGCGAGGCGGCGGCGGTCTGGCGGACAGGTCGCAACTCGTTGAGGACCCGTACGGAGGTCAGCCTGTCGCCCAGGTCCCGTACGATCAGCACCCCTTCGACCAGAGCGCCGTGGCCGTCACCGGCGGCACATAGGGCGGCGGCGAGCCGAGCACGGTAGTAGGCCAGGTCACGAGGGGAACGGCAAGGGTCGGCCAGCACCTCTCTGTACAGGGCAGCGGCGGTATCAAGGTGGCCAAGCTGAACAGCACCCATGGCCTCGTACCCGGTGATCTCGGAGTGACTGACGAACGCGGTCCACGTCTGGTCGCTGTCATGGTGGCCACGGTCGACCTCGCGCCGGGCTCGGCCGATCGCGGCACGGAATGCCACCGCGTCGCCGAGCTGGGCGTGGGCGAGCGCCTGACGCAGTGCGATCAACGCATGCAGTGCCGGGGAGGGAAGGTGACGGGCGGCGTCCGCGGCTCGGTCGGCGAACCGTAGCGCCTCGCGTGCGGTGCCGCGCCGCCCCGTGGTGCGGGCCAGGTGGGTGGCCTGCTGGGCCATGTTGGCGTATACGTGCACCAGGACCTCGTCGTCGCCGACGCCTCCGGCCAGCAGCGCGGCCTCGCCGTACAGCGCTCGCGCCAGATGCTGGTCACCGGAGTCATAGGCGAGCCAGGCGGCGACCACCCCGAGATCGGCTGTGACGACCATCAGCTCTCGGCCGACGCACTCGGTGTAGTCGGATTCGTCGAGCATCACGCGGGCTCGGGAGAACAGTTCCCGGGCCTGATGCTGCAGTACGGCGCCGCCCACCGTGCGGTCGGCACGGCGCAGCCTCTTCAGGCATTCTTTCAGGTGACGGACGTGAGGTTGATCGATCCGTTCGGGCGGAGGCGTTTGCGACAGAACGGAGCCCAGCGCCAGGCCGGAGGCCATCGCGGCGAACTCCCGGCGATCCATTCCCTCTTCTCCCACGGCATTCTCCTTCCACAACGCGAGCTGACCGTCCTGCCCGGCGTCCGGCCGGCCCGCGATGAGCGGCAGGAGAGCCTGACGCGGCATGCCGAGCAGGTCGGCAACACGCAAGATCTCCCGGATGTCGTGGAGGGTGTCACGTTTACGTCGTTCGACCTTGGTCACCACCGACTGTGACCAGCCGAGCAGTTCTCCGAAATCCATCTGACTCATTCCGACGGCACCGCGCAGGATCGTCAGCACCGCCGCCATGTCGGCGCGGGCCAATGCCTGGCGCAGTGGCGCCGAGTCCCATATCCACACCGGCGTCACCCCGGTGCCTTCGCGAGCTGCGGTCAGACATGCTCCACACAACGGCTCGTGGTTGTAGCGGCTGAGGCGAGTGATACGACAAGCCGGACAGACCCGATCTTCTTGCCCGCCCGCCATACGTGTCATCCCTGTCGTTGGCATCCGGTGTGGCTTCAACCGTAGCCGCAGGTCGATCGCTGTTCAGGCCATAGTGGCCTAACCGGCGACGGTGCCGGTGGGACGCATCGACGTTGGTGTCGACCGTCTGGCGGACGACGATCAGGGCGTCCCCGGTTCTCGAGCACTCGAGGATTCCCCGATGAACGAAGCAGCCCAGGTCGACGGCACCGTCCTTGCCGAGCAGTTCCAGGAAGCGCTTCACGGCCATGGAGTTCCAGCCGACCTGTTTCCGTTCGGGGCCGGCCGTGTATGTATCTCGGTCGGCCCTGCTCTGGTGGCGGTGACGGATGGAGAACGCATCCGGTGGTCCGTCTCGCGACCGGGCCGCCACGGCAGACCTCGGTGGGCGGTCTACCGCACCCCTCATCTAGTGCGGTGACCACATACCTTCACCGGGTTCGTGGTGCTTCCCCCGCGCCGCTACGGCGAGGGCCGGAACGGGCCTGCCCGGCGCCTTCGAACGGCGCACCACCCGGTGAACGTTCCCGGTCACAGCACTAGCCGCCGTACGGCTCGCCGCCCAGGACGGATGGCGTGCCTCAGAGCCTTTCTCCTCGCAGCGAAGGCGGACCCGTCCGGCGCTGTACACGGCTGGAGGGGTTCTTGACCAGACTCAGGAGGTCCGACCCATGGAAGATGCCAGGAGCACGACGCCCAGACCGGCGATCCCGGGCTGGCGGGTGATCGTCAGCGACAGGAAACGGCTGTGGGCCTCGCGCGTCATTCCGTTCACCGACGCCGAGATGGGCCTCGGCGCGACCCGCACGGTCGACGCCGATACTCCCGGCGAACTGCTCGACGAAGTCGAACGACAGGAGAGAGCGGCCCAGCGGGAGGCGCCGTGATCGGCTCTGTCCGCCGGTCCGGCCGTCACCGCGCCGGGCAGCCCAACGCAACCGTGCACCGTCGCGTCTGGGACGGTCCGGCACGCGCCGAGGCCGAGCGTCTCGACCGGGAATGGCCCGCGTGGCTCGTGCTGTACAGCCTCGGCGACCGCCGTTTCTACGCCCTCGCGGGCTGGGCGGCGCCCGTACCGCTGATGGTGGCCGACGACACCGCCGAAGGGCTGGAGGAGCGGATGTACGACGCGGAGACGGCCTTCTCCAGGCGTGAGATTCACGCGCGCTCCTGGCATGAGGTTCATCCGAGCGGGCGCGATGGCGCTCGTTCCCACGTGCCCGCCGTCTCGCCGTACCGCTCCCGCCCCTATCGGGACGCGGCATAGGACCGGCGCGACGTCTGGGAGTGCCGTCCTCGCCGTCGCGCCTCTCGACGTGCGGCTCGGGAAGGAGGGGCCCGGGCCGCACACCTCCTGCGGTCCCATCACGGAAACGGGAGGGGGCCGCCGCACCGCCCGCCGTACGGTGCGCCTTCGGTACCCGGCCGGACCTCGCTCCGGCCGGGTACCTCCCGTCCCGGCACTCATCCACACAGGAGACCTGTGCCCGAGATTCAGGTCCTGCTGGCCGCGCTCTACTTCTACGGCGCGTTCGGCTGGCTCACCCTGCTGTTGTCGATCACCGTGAGGGAGCCCCGGTTCGCCGAGCGCTTCCTCGTTTCCCACGCCCGAGCCCTCGGTGTCCGGCCGCGTACGGTGTTCGTCGCCGCCGTGATCGGCTGCAGCGTCCTGTGGCCGCTGACGACGCTGCTGCTCATCGCCGACCTGCTCCGACGTCCGAAGTGACCGGACACCTGTCTTCTCCACTCCGGCCCGTCACCGCCTCAAGACAGGGACATAGGGCGCCGGAGCGGTGCACGTGATGTTCAGGCGGCTCGTAACAGGTAACTCCACGCGCCTCGGAGGTGTTGCCCTCCGGCGGGGCAGTGGCTTCGGCCCACCAGGGGGCCGTAGAACATGCCCCGGCACTTGCTGCAGAAGTTCCAGCCGTTCTGCCACCAGCCGGACAGGCCGTCGTTGTTCCAGCTCGACCAGAGCCCCGTGCATCGCTCGCACCAGCGCCAGCCCGGTTCGGTGGCAGCCGCGGGGGTGACGTTCAGACTGCCCAGGGTCGCGGCTCCCGCAGCCCTGGAAAGGGGCGGCCCGATGCTCGCGGTACCGGTGGCCGTCAACCGGCGACGGCCTCATCTCGACGCGCGTCGGCTGGTCCGACCGCCTTTCGGCTGTGGCGCGCTCCGGGTAGTGGAAGCCAGGCGAGTTGCGGAGTCTCTGCCGGACTTCGGGTGAGCTGCTATCGGTGGACGATAGTCACACCATCATCTAATTGCGATGAAGTGAATACTGTAAGTTCTCGATTCTCCACTTGGATCAACATAAGAAATTTATTATGCTGGGGTGAGCTGGCAGATAGTGATTGTTCCAGAGGTCCGTGACTGGCTGCATGAACTACGGAGGGTGGATCGACAGACGCTCTTGCTGATCGCTGCGGCTTTGGACCGGATCGCTGAGGAAGGTCCTGGGTTGGGGCGGCCGTTGGTGGATACGCTTCAGGGGTCGACCATCCGCAATCTCAAGGAGCTTCGGCCTGGATCCAGTGGGCGGAGCGAGGTGAGGCTGCTCTTCGTCTTCGCCCCCTGGCGTCAGGCCGTCTTCTTGGCCGCCGGAGACAAGTCCAGCGACTGGAATGGATGGTATGACGTGGCGATCAAAACTGCGGAAGTGCGTTTCGCTCGGTATGTCGAGGACCGGTACATCGAGGAGGGGGAGCGATGAGCGATCAGGCGGTGACGTGGGAGGAACTGCGTGCCGAGCTTGTCCGGACGGGTGACGAGCATGAGGTCGCCCGGTTCCGTGACGAACTCGTGGCCCGTCAGCGTGCCTATCAGCTTGCTGAGGCGAGGCGCGAGCTTGGCCTGCGGCAGGAAGACGTCGCTCGGGCGATGGGGGTGTCGCAGGCGCGTGTCTCACAGATCGAGAACGGAACGATCAGCGAGGTGGCCACCCTGGCCGCTTACGTGACCGCGCTCGGTGGGCAGCTCAAGATCGTCGCTGACTTCGGTGACTCGGTCATGCTGCTCGACGCTCCTCGCGGTCGCCGTACGGGGTGATCGTGCCGGTGGGTTTCGCGGTCTTGGCGTGCCCCGGTCTCTCGTGCCACATCAGGCAACGTTTGCCCTGTCGACGACGGCGCGTAGGCGTCGGTCGTCGGCGTGGCGGTTTCGCCAGATGATGTAGCGGCGGATCATGCTGTCCTGTTCCTTGTGGTCGACGTGGTCGGTCCCATCGAGGGTGAAGTAGCGCAGTGCGGTGAACTGGGCTTCGATCCGGTTGAGCCAGGAGGAGTTCGTCGGTGTGCAGGCGATCTCGAAGTTGTTCGCTGCGGCCCAGGTGCCCACGCGCTAGCACTTCTTCGTGGTCAGGTGCGGGGAGAAGTTGTCGCAGACGATCGCGATCCGTACCGTCGGTGGGTAGAGGGGGCGGAGGTAGCGGTAGAACTCCAGGAACTGGGTGCGTCGCTTGACGGGTTTGATGTGGCCGTAGAGCTTGTCCCGGGTCAGGTCGAGGGCTGCGAACAGGTGCCGTACTCCGCCGTAGCGGTTGTAAGTTGCCCGCCGCCGCCGTCGGGGTTCACGGTCGGGGTCCTTGTATTTGACGCCGCGCTCGGCCCACTGCCGGCCGGGGTGGGGCATCAGGTTGAGCGGCCCGAATTCGTCCATGCAGAAGACAACATCGGGCTCACCGTCCTCGGGTATGACCTCTCCGTCGGCGATCGAGTAGAGGTGCTCGACTCGGGCCTTCTTGGCCGCGTAGTCCGGATCGCGGGAGGTCTTCCAGGTCTTCAGGCGTTGAAAGGACACGCCTTCCTCACGGAGCAGGATGCGCAGGCCCTCGTGGCTGATGTCGTCGACCACCCCCTCGGCGACCAGGAAGTCCGCCAGCTTGGTCAGACTCCACGCTGAGAACGGCAGGCCGTGCTCGGTCGGCTTCGACTTGGCAGTCTTCTTGATCTCTCGCCGCTCGGGCAGTGTGAACGTCCTGGGCCGGCCGCCGGAGTACTTCGGATAGAGCGAGTCGAACCCGTCGGTGTTGAAGTTGTGGATCACGTCCCTGACCCGGTCCGGGCTGGTGAACGACACCTCGGCGATCCGTCCCACCGGCATGCCCTGCGCGGACAGCAGCACCGTCTGGGCCCGTCGCCAGGTCACCACCGACCCCGTGCCCCTGCGGATGATCCGCAGCAGCCTCTGCCCCTCGCCATCATCAATCTCACGTAACCGCACCGGTGTGGCCATGGCCGCATACTCGCTGGTTTTCGGAGCGGCGTCGTAGCAGCATGTGCACAAAATACCTAGACAGAGCATGTCTTATCGGCCTGAATCATCACCGAAGGAACACATGGACACCGATTTCGACAACCCCGCCTGGCACTACGGACCGCTGGCAACCCTGTTCTACGAGCTCGACAAGCCGATCGGCACCTCGTTCGGAGATGTCGAGTTCTACGCCGACCGTCTGCGGAACGTGACTGGCCCCGTACTGGAACCCGCCGTGGGCACCGGCCGCATCCTGATCCCCCTGCTTGAACAGGGAATGACCGTCCGCGGCTACGACACCTCGGCCTCCATGCTGGAGCAGTGCCGCGCCAACTGTGCCCGGCGAGGCCTGAAGGCCGACGTGTTCGAGGGCGACATGACCAAGCATCACGATCCCGGAGCCTTCGAAGCGATCGTGATCCCCACCGGCTCCTTCGCCCTGCTTGCCGACCGTGACAGTGCGCAGACCGCGCTCACCGCTATGCACGACAACCTGGCTCCGGCGGGCCGGCTGATCGTCGACATCGAACCGCCCTCCACCAGCACAGCCCCGGATGCCGGCCCCGTACCCCACCAGTGGAACGGAAGCGATCTCCTTACCCTCACTACCTGGCGCATGCATGTGGACCCGGTGGCCCAGCGCACCACCCGCTGGCTCCGCTACGAAGCCTGGAAGGACGGCACCCTGACGCGCACCGAGCTCCAGATCTTCTCCCTGCTGTGGTTCGGACTGTCCGAATTCACAGCCATGCTGCACCAGGCGGGCTTCACCCACGTCGTCGTCCATGGCGGGTACCGGACAGGCAGCGCACCAACCGCGGCAGACGACATCTGGACCTTCGAGGCTACCCGCGCATAGCGCGCTGCCCACCATTCACCCCCGGGCAAACGTTGCCTGATACGGCACTCGCCGAGGTCTCAGTCGTACAGGTGGTCGAGGCTCACGAGGTCGACGTCGCCGTGGTCGGCCGTCTGGAGGAGTTCGGTGGTGAAGCCCGAGCCCGAGTAGCACACAAGACGGGTTCGCGAGGTGTCGCACCGGTCGCTCCGGCCGATGAGATCGCGGATGCGCCGGAGCCGTTCCAGGTGCCCGGTCCCCATGGTCTCTTCCCATTTGACCTCGCCGATCGCAAGTAGGGGCGGCTTTCCGCCGTCGATGTGTCCCACGACCGCCACGTCCACCTGGTGAGTGGTCCGGTTGGCGGGATCGTTGACGGTCCCGGCGGTCACCTGGACGGGCCAGCCGCCGAAACGGTCCTCCGCGAAGTGGAGCGTCCAGTCCCGGCACAACTGCTCGAAGTGCGGCCCCAGCACGTTCCGGTGAACCTTTGGCGGGCGCGCTGCCAGATCCTGTCGGTGGCCGTGGCGCGCATGAGCTGTGGCCAGAAGGGGCGCATCATCGCGTGGTAGAAGGTGAGCAACGGCTCCCTGATCCGGAAGTCGGTGCGGTTGCCGTGGAAGGCGTCGGTCTCCCGCGCGATGAGCCCGGCGTCCTCCAGGACCGTCAGCGGGTGGGACAGCTCATTGCTCTTGCGGCCGACGTATCCGGCGATCCCGCCGCGTCTGCTGTTGCCCTCGGCGATGGCGCTGAGCACCGAGTGGTAGAGGGCGGTGTCTCGCAGGGTGGGCTCCTCGGCCAGGAGATACCGCGCCTCCAGGAACATCGGGCTGCCGGGGGACAGGATGGCCCGCACGACCCAGTCGTCGAAGTCGTCCAGACCTCGGGGCGCGTCCGGCGACGGCTCGCCGTCAACACCGTCGAGAGGTCCCCAGGTGGTAGCCGTGCTTTCACGGGTGGCGGTTCGGGCGTTCATTCGAGCATCGTCCGCGCCGGACGAGCCGAACGGTGGCCCGGTGTGAGTGATCGATCGCTCTTTGTTATTTTCGGGGTGGGAGCGCCATGGGTGCCTGCGGGGGCAGGGCGTCGATCATGGGGGCGTGGGGGAGTGGGCGGTGGATCGTCTCGGGGGCAAGGTCGTGATCATCACCGGGGCCGGCAGCGGCATCGGCAAGGCCGCGGCCGAGTTGATGTGTCGTGAGGGGGCGAGCGTCCTCGTCGCGGACTACGACGGTGCCGCCGCGGGGGCCGTGGCCGACGGCATCCGGGACGGCGGTGGCCGTGCCGTGCCGTACGCGGTCGACGTGACGGACGACGACTCCGTCGCGGCCATGGTGGAGGCCGCGGTGCGGGAGTACGGGCGGCTGGACGTGCTGTGCAACCACGTGGGAGGGACCGATCCGCGCAAGGACCTCGACCTGCTCCGCATGGACATGGCCGAGTTCCAGCGGGCCGTCGACCTCAACGTGCGCAGCACCCTGACCGGGTCGCGACACGCCCTGCCGCACCTGATCGACGCCGGGGGCGGATCCATCGTCAACACCGCCTCCGTCGGGGGGCTGCTGGGCGACTCCCTGCAGACCGCCTACGGCGCGGTGAAGGCGGCGGTGATCAACATCACCAGATATGTCGCCGTGCAGTACGGCCCGCGGGGTGTCCGCTGCAACGCCGTCGCCCCCGGGGCGGTGATGACCCCGGCCCTGCGGGACAACCTTCCCGCCGAGGCGATCGAGAGGCTGGAGGGGCACAACGCGCTGCCGTACCTCGGCACCCCCGAGGACATCGGCAACGTCATGCTCTTCCTGGCCTCGGAGGAGTCGCGCTACATGACGGGCCAGGTGCTCGTGGTGGACGGCGGGATGACCTGCCAGGCGCCGACCGCGCCGGACCGCAGGGACCTGCTCCCTCCGGGATGACTCTCTCCCGGGGTGATCGCCGTACGGGGTGGAGCCACGGGGGCCACGGGGCCACGGGGGCCACGGGATGACCGCCGTACGGGGTCGCGCGGGTCAGGGGTCGAGAAGGTCGGTTCTGGAGCGCTTGCCGAGTTTCCTGAGCGTGCGGGCGACGTGCTGCTCGACCGTGCGGGGGGACAGGAACAGCACCTCGGCGATCTCGCGGTTGGTCCGTCCCCGCGCCAGCAGCCTGGCCACGTCCTCCTCGCGGGGCGACAGCACGTCGCCGTATCCTCGCCGTCCCCTGCGGGAGGGTTTGACGGTGCCGTGGCTGCGCAGCCGGTGCCTGCAGCGGTCGGCGTCGCGCGTCGCGCCCATCTCGGTGAACCTGTCGGCCAGCGCGGACAGCTCCTCGGTGGCGTCGGTGAGCTCGGTGGCATCAGTGGCCTCAGTGGCCTCAGTGGCGTCAGTGGCCTCGGTGGATTCGGTGGATTCGCCGCCCTCGGCGGGGCCGGAGGCCTCGGCGCCGTCCAGGCGGCACAGCGCGACCTGTTCGGCGGCCAGCGCCTCGTAGTACGGCGCGGACATCCGCAGGTAGTTCCGCCGGGCGCGGTCGTAGTGTTCCAGCGCCGCGGCCAGGTCCCCCTCGGTTCGGGCCAGCCGCCCCCGGGCCATCTCCAGCGCGGCCGTCGCCATCGGCGCGTCCTTTCCGGCGATGCCGCGCTGGAGCTCGTCGGCGAGCTTCTCCGCGTCGCCGGTACGGCCGCACTCCACGAGGGCGTCGACCGCCACGGGGACCAGCTCCCCCGCCCAGGACCAGATCCCCTTGGCCCGCGCCAGCTCCAGGCCGCGGTCGGCCTCGGCGGCGGCGAGCACGTGGTCTCCCTGGGAGAGCCGGAGCCTGGCCAGGGCCGCGAAGCCCCCGATGGTGACGGGGGTGATGGAGTCGCGCGGTGTTTCGACGCCGGTCGCCGCGAGCCAGTCCTCCGCCTCCCGCCACTCGCCGCGGACGATCGCGAGCGAGCCGAGGACGAGCGACAGCTCGCTGACCACCGGGAACAGGTCGTGGTACTGGTCGAGAAAGTCGGCGGTGCGGTCGGCCAGGCCGTGCCACTCGCCCATGAACCAGGCGAGCCTGGCCTGGGTCGCGCGCGCGGTGCTCACGACGAACGGCGCCCCCACGTCGATCGCCATCCGCACTCCCTTCTCCAGCAGCGTCTTCGCCTGCCGGTAGTGGCCGGTGCAGGTGCAGGCGTCCGCCATGTTGCAGTGCACGCGGGCGAGGTGGTGCTGCTCGCCGGTGGACAGCGGCGGTTCCGGCGAGAGGAAGGACAGGTCCCGCAGGATGCTCGGGTCCCCGGTGTGCAGCAGGGACGACAGGTGGTTGGCCACCAGGGACAGGCGCACCTCGCCCTCCGACGCCGCTATCAAACCCCGCAGCCGCTCCCGCCACGGCATGAGCTCCGCCAGCGGTATGGCGCCGTAGAACGGCTGCGCCAGTATGGACACCCCTCTGGCGAGCAGCCCGGGGCGTTCCCCCAGCTCGCCCAGGGCCGTCTCGATCACGGCGCGTCCCGCCTCCAGGCCGCCGATCTGCCGCACCATGAGCATTCCCAGGAAGAATCGCACCTCGCCCCGCGCGGTGGTCGACAGCCGGGGGTCGCTCAGCAGCCACTCCAGGGTCGCGACCGGGTCGTACTGGTCGAGCCCGGTGTGCGCGACCCGGCCGAGCTTGACCGCCAGCCGGTCGACGTCCTCCGGGGCCAGCCCGGGGGTCTTCAGCAGGCGCTGCAGCAGGTGGGTGGTGGTCGAGACGTCGCCGACCTGCGCCGCCAGGTCGGCGGCCTCCTCGCCGTAGCGCAGCGCCTGCGCGGCGTCCCCCGCCCGGTGGCTGTGGTCGGCCATCTGTACCACGGGCCTGGGGACGCGGCGTTCGAGCGCCCGCAGCGCTCGGGCGTGCAGCCGCCTCCTGTCGTGTCCGGGGAGGACGTCGTAGACCGCCTGCCGGGCGAGCGGGTGGCGGTAGCCGTACAGGCAGTCGTCGACCTCGTACAGCACCCCGTTGCCCAGCGTGGACGTCAGCGCCACGTGGCCGCGGTGCTCGGTCAGCCCGGCGACCTCGCGAAGCAGCTCCACGCCCGTCGGCACGCCGAGGACGGCCGCGGCCTGCGCCAGCCGGACCGCGGCCAGGGGCATGCCGGCCAGACGTTCCGCCATCGCCTCGCGCAGCAGTACCGGCACCTCGACGTTCTCCAGCAGTTGCTTGGCCCTCGTGCCGTCGAGGTAGCCCGTCCCGGCGGACCTGCGCAGGGCCCGCAGTGTCTCCTCGACGACGAACGGGATGCCCGCGGTGCGCTCGTACAGCTTCGCGGCGAACTCCGTCGAGATGGGACTCCTACCGAGGAGGGCGGAGGCCAGGGCGCGCACCTGGGCGCCGTCCAGCGGGCGCAGATCCACCAGCACGCTCGCCGCGTCGGGAGGCGGGCGGTAGGCGCTTCCCAGCGGCACCCCGCCGGGCACGTCCTCGCGCCGGTAGGTGACCACGATCGAGAGGGTGCGCGGCAGGTCGGCCATCAGGAAGCGGAGCAGGTGCCGTGAGCCGTCGTCGGCCCAGTGCAGGTCCTCCACGACGAGCAGCGCCGGCCCGATCTCGGACAGCAGTTCCCTGATCGCGCGGAACAGCCGGTGACGCTCCGACCTCGGGTCGCCCGTCGGCTCCGGTGTCTCCGGCAGGTACTCCGACAGCTCGGGCAGTGGAGCGCGCAGTACGCCGGTGACGGGGCTCAGCCGGTTCCGGTCGACGAGGGGGACGCCGGGGGAGGCGGGGGAGAGAGGATCCGGTGGACGGTGGAGGCCACCCAGCGCCTCCAGCACCGCGCCGTAGAGAAAGGGCTCCCGTGGCGACCGGCAGCGGCCCAGCATGACGCGCAGATGCCCGAGCTCGGGCCGTGCGAGCAGCTCCCGCACCAGCCTGGTCTTGCCGACTCCCGCCTCTCCCTCGATCATCGCCACGGCCGGCTGTCCGGAGAGCGCCGCCGTCAGAACCTCCAGCTCGGACTCGCGCCCGACGAACACCGGCGAGGCCGTTCCCGCCGGAACGGACGCCTCGTGCCTCGGAGCTGTGACCATTGCATGCTCCTGTCCCGCTTTGCCCTGCCGCATCGCGTGGAGTGAAAAGCGTAGGTCAACTCATTCGGGATGTGAATATCGCAATTTCCCCATGAACACGTATCCCTACGTAGGGGTCTACGGATTGTTTGGTGCTGGGTCATGGACGGATGGTGCTTACATACGGCGCGGCCGGTCGCTCCCCCGGCCCGCGCCGGAACCCACGGCGGGGCACCGCGGCGGGGACACGCGGCACGGCGAGGACACGCGGCACGGTGAGGACGTCGCGGCAGGGACACGGCGAGAACATGACGACGAGGACACGGCAGGCCATGAAGGTGCAGCGGCAACCCCGTCCATGTGTGTTCCTGGAGGGCGAGTGCATGGAGACGACGTCCGCGCGCTGGGCCACCTGCTGGGCCAGGTGCTGGACCGCGCGCTGGGACGCACGCTGGGCCGACCGCTGGGAGGCGGTGCGTCCGGTGGGCCTGCGGAGTTTCGCGGGCCGGGCCTCCTCGGTGTCGGAGGCCCGGGGATGGGTGCGTGGTCTGCTGACGGGCGGGATCGCGGAGGGCGCGCTGGACGACGTCGTGCTGCTGCTGAGCGAGGTGGTCACGAACGCCGTCGTGCACTCCGAATCCGGGCGTCGCGAGGACGGTCTGGTGACGGTCCGGATCGGCGTGGGGCGCGGCGTGGTCCACGTCGAGGTGATCGACGCGGGATCGGCCGCGAGCGTGCCCACCGTGCGCGGTGTGGACGCCGAGCGTGTGGGTGGGCGGGGCCTGTTCCTGGTCGATCTGCTGGCGGTCGACTGGGGGGTGCGTCACAGTGACACGGGCGGCGCGGTCTGGTTCCAGGTCGGTTACGGTCTGCCCGGGGGAGGCGGTGCCGCGCTGACCTCCCGCGAGACGCCGCGGCACCGCGCGGGGTAGCGGGGTGGCGGGAGAGCGGTTTCCGGGTGTTCCGGGTGTTCCCGGCGTCCTCGTGCTTTCGTACATGTCGAATGTCATGGTCCCGTGCGCAGAATGTCATGATTTCGTACACTGAATGTATTAATTTCGATATCACACACACGTTTCCCTGAAATACCAGGTTTGTCACCTTATCGATATTTAAGTTGCCCTTGATTCTGTTTCCCCGGAACGTGCCTGTGACGGATGCGATGCCTGCGCGGGGAGGCGGTGCCATGCGGGGGCCCACGGCATTGGTGTTTCGGCGTGCCCTCAGCGAGCCTCTGCTGCTGTTCGCGGCCTTCGGTGCGATTCTGCTCGCCACCACCACGCTGGTCGGGCTGAGCGTGTACGCCACCTCGATGGTCGACGCGGGCGTCCGCCGTACCCTGGGGGCGATCCCGATCGGGACCTCGGGAGCGGTGGTCAACGCGCCGCTGCACGCCGACTCCTTCGCCACGATCGCCCTGGCCGCCTACGTGCTCGTCGCCGTGCTCGTCGCCCTGGTGACCGGCGGGGCCGACCGTGCCGGTGCCCTGATCCACCTGCGCGCCCTGGGACTGTCACAGGCCCAGGCCCGCCGCCTGACCGTGCTGGAGATCTCCCCGATGATCGTGCTCACCGCCGTGGCCGGGCTGCTGCTCGGTCTCGCGCTGCCCGCCGTACTGGGGCCGGGCGTCGACCTCAGCTCCTACACCGGGGGCCTCGCCGTCGAGGCCTACCCGGCCGACCTGGTCACACCGGTCCTGCTGGCGGCGGAGAACGTCGGCGTGCCGATGCGGCTCACCCGGACCCCGGTGGCCGAGCGAGAGGAGCGCGTCCGCATGCTGCTGTCGCTCGTCGGCCTGGCCGACCACGCCGACCAGCGCCCGTACGAGCTCTCCGGAGGCCAGCGGCAGCGGGTGGCCATCGCCCGCGCGCTGGCCAACCGTCCCCGCCTGCTGATCGCCGACGAGCCGACCGGCCAGCTGGACTCGCGGACCGGCCGGCAGATCATGGGGCTGATCCGCGCCGTGGTCCGAAGTGAAGGTGTGACCGCGCTGGTCGCCACCCACGATCCCGCCCTGATCACCCTGGCCGACCGGGTCCTGGAGCTGCACGACGGCGTGCTGAACACGGCCGGAACCCCCTCCCCGGTCTGATCCGGCCGGTCAGGGCATGTGGACGACGCGGAGGAAGGCGGGGAGCAGCCAGGGGCGTCGTCCGCGGATGGTCACCTTGCCGCTGAGCAGGGCCCGCGGCTTGCTGACGCGGCCGAACATCATCAGGTTGAACGTCACCGGGTCGAAGGACAGGCGCACATCCGGCCCGGGGCCCGGCTCCTCGACCGTCACCTTGCCGTGGTGCAGCACCAGCGTCACGGGGGTGGTGTACGCGGAGTGGAACTCCACCGCGATGCGGCGGCCGGACACGGGCTGTCCCGTCTCCAGCAGCCGTCCCGAGTCGTGGCGGACGACCCCGACCATGAACAGCTCGAAGAAGAAGGCGGCGTCCCTGGGCGTCATCGGCCACGGCCTGCCCAGGACGCGGGCCAGGTCGTAGCCGTGGATCATCAGCTCGTTGAGCAGGTGGGCGAGCACCCCGGCGACGGGGACCTGGGAGCCGCCGAGCCAGGAGATCGGCCGGCTCGGCTCGAAGTCCTCGGTCGTCCGCAGGACCTCGTCGATGTGGGCGCGCAGCAGGTCGGCGAGCGTCCGGGGGTCCCGTTCGGCGAAGTCGCGCAGTGTCAGGTCGTTGAACGAGTCGATGTCGTCGACGGTGATGTCGCCGAGGCGCCCTTCGAGGGCGGGGATCGGGATCGGGACGTCCCGCGGCCGTAGCAGGGAGGTGTACAGCCAGGCGACGACGGTCAGATGGGCGGCGGTCTCGGCCACGGACCAGCCCGGGGTCACCTCGGCGCGGGGATCGGGCGCGGAGGAGACCATCTCGGCGAACCGGTCGCCGGTCTCCCGGACCGAGGAGCGTACTGTCTTCCACTGGTCGTGCGTGATGGGCGCGGCCACGCTTGCCTCCACGGAGCCTTTCGACAGGTTTCAGAAGACGGGAATATGGGGGCGGTGAAGCGTTTCCGGCGGGCCCGGCCTGCGCCTTTGTGTGAACTCCTGCTCTTCCCGGCGGGCGGGGGACGGCCGAAAACACAGCCACGTTAACACTTTATTACGGCGCCGTGGTCGGCCGGATGCGCACCGCATTCCGGGAAATCGATCGCCTCGGCCGTCTCGTTTTCGTGGGGGCCGGTCCGGTGATTCTCGGGCCCGTTTCCGGGATGGCCGGAATCCGGAACGCCACCTTTCCGGAAACAGGGATTCTCGGAATCCGCCGGCCCGGGAGGCCGCCGTGCGCGGCGGGAGCCGGGGAAGTGGGAAGTCAGGGGCCCGTGGGGCGAGGGGGAGGGGTGGGCTCCGTCTCTCGCGGGCCGTCCGCGCCGCGCGTCGCCGTCCGTCGTGAGCGAGGCGACGTCCGTGCCGAACAAGGCGACGTCCGTGGTGAGCGCGACAAAAATGCCGGGAAGTCGGTGGTCGAATCACCGGGAGAGCGATTCCCCGTTCGAAATCCGGTGTCGTGCGTGTTCGAGACCAGGTGATCCGTCCGAAGCGCCGAATGTCAACCGCATCTCTAAAACAGCGCAATTTAGAAGATGCGCCGCCGGGTTTCAGTGGTGATGATCGGCTAACGAATTGGCGCGGGGGAGTTCGAGTTTTTGGTGGCACATGTCATGAAATATGGGGGATTGTCGGTTTTGGGGTTTCTGGCCCGCCCCTGGCCCGTTCCCGGCCGTCGTACTCGCCAAGCAGCGACCGCCCGTAGTCCACGTTGGAGGTTTGACCCTTGGTATCTCATTCACACCCGGGCACCTCGCTCGACACACCGGCACCGGACCGGCTGAGCGTCGTCACCCCGGTGGCCGGGCAGGCGGGGCGGTGCGGCGCGGTGCTGCGAGTGGATCGGGACCATCCGTTCTTCTTCGACCACCCCCTCGACCACGTCCCGGGAATGCTGCTGGTGACCGGGCTGCTGGAGCTGGTGCGAACCCGCGCGGACCTGTCTCCCGGGACGTGCGGCGACGGCCGGATCCGGCTCTCGCTGACGTTCGTGAGGATGTGCGAGCTCGACGGCAGGGTCGTCCTGCTCGCCGATCCCCCCGCGCCCGGTGGCTGCGCCTGGACGGTCCGGGCCGTGCAGGACGACGTCACGGTGTGCTCCGGCACCGTCGAGCCGCTCGACGGCCGCCGGGAGCCGCAGGCGCCGCCGTACCCTCCCGGGCGCGACCTGCCGGTGACACCGGTCGCGCGGGACCTGGTGCACCGCGTGGACCCGCGGAACGTGCTGGTCGGCGAGCCCGTGATCTCCGGGAGGGCGTACGACGCCTCCCTGCTCTCCCCGCCTTCCGGGCACTTCCTGCTGCGGCGGAGCGAGGAGTACCACGGTGCCGAGGAGATGATCGAGGCGGGACGGCAGCTGCTGACCGTGGCCAGTCACCTGACGCACGGGCGGCCCCGCGACACGATGATGGTCTGGCTGGACGTGACGGCCGACCTGCCCGCCCGGCCGCCCCGCTCCGTCCCGCTGGCGCTGCACTGGCCGGTACGGCCCGCCCGCGGCAACTTCGGGACCTTCGGCTTCACCCTGGTGACCCGGGACTCCGGCCGGCCGCTCGGCTCGCTGTCCTACGGCACCCGGTGTCTCACCCCGGCCGCCTACCGCAGGCTTCGCCGGAACGGGGGGCGGGCGTGAGCGAGACGTCGTCCTCCGGGCTCCCGGCACCGGCCGTGACGCGGGCGTGGACCGTCCACATCACGTCGGTGCTGTTCCTCGTCGCAGTGGTACTCAACGTCCTCGGGCTGATCCTGCATCTCGGCCGGGCCGGTGAGCCGCCGCACCTGTTCGCCGCCGTGTTCGTCGTGGCCAACCTGGTGTGGCTGGTGCTGGAAACGCCGATCACCTTCCGCAGGCCGTCCGCGCCGCCCCGCGAGGTGTCCACCCTGATGACCTACGGGATCGCCCGCATGGCCACGGTCGGCGCCGCCGTCCTCGGGCCGCTCCCCTGGCAGCGCCTGTCCCCGGCGGCGGCCCTGCCCGTCCTGCTCTTCCTGGGCGGCGTGCTGCTGCGCCTGGTCGCGATGCGGGTGCTCGGGCAGTTCTACTCGCACCACGTGATCCGCCGCGACGACCACGTGATCGTCCGTACCGGCCCCTACCGGCTGATCCGCCACCCGGCCTACGCCGGGATGCTGCTGGGGCACGTGGGCCTGGTGCTGTTCTTCCTCAACTGGGCCAGCGTGCCGCTGCTGGTCGTCCTGGCCTTCGCCATCGGCCGGCGGATCCGCGTCGAGGAGCGGGAACTGCTGGCGATCCCGGCCTACCGCGAGTACGCGGCCGGTCGGCCCCGTCTCGTCCCCGGGGTGTGGTGAACGTGACCACGCCACCCGACCTGACCTGCGACGAGTTGCTGACCACCACCCGGGCGGTGCGCCGCGGGCTGGACGAGACGAGGCCGGTGGACCTGGAACTGGTCAAGGAGTGCCTGCGGATCGCCCTGCAGGCCCCCAACGGCTCGAACCGGCAGAGCTGGCGCTGGATCGTCCTGACCGACCCCGCCCTGCGGGCCCGGGTCTCCGACGTCTACCGCCGGGCCTTCCACGACCGCACCGGCCCGGCGCTGGAGCGCCTCGACGGGGCGGAGCCGTCCGCGCGCCGGATGCTGACCGACGCCCGCGACCTGGCCGAGCGGCTGCACCGGATACCGGTGCTGGTCATCCCCTGCCTGGAGCTGGACGACGAACGGCTGCCCGAGGGCAACCAGGCGGGGGTGTGGTCCTCGCTGCTGCCGGCCGCGTGGAGCTACGCGCTGGCCGCGCGCTCCCGCGGCCTGGCCACCGCCTGGACGACGGTCCACCTGGACAGGGAGGGGGAGGTCGCCGAACTGCTCGGCCTGCCGCCGACCGTGCGCCAGGGCGGCCTGCTGCCCACCGCCCACAGTCTCAGGACCGGGTTCCGGCCGGGCCCGCGTCTGCCGCTGGAGGAAGTCCTGCACGTCGACGGCTGGAACGGCGAGATCCTCTCGGAGGCGCGCCCATGACATCGGTGACGCGGTCGCTCGTCAGGGGAGCCGGTCTCCTCGACGCGGCGAGGGTGGGGAACAAGTTCGCCCGCCTGGAGTCGATGCGGCTGGCCGGGTTCCCCGTGCCGCCGCTGTACTGCCTGTCGGCGGAGGCCTTCGAGCAGGTCACCCGGCGGATCCGCGACGGCCTGCCGGTCGTGCCCCCGCCCGGCGACGTCGAGGCGGTGCGGGCCTGGGGCAAGGCCGCCGCCGCGGAGGTGGCCCGGCTGACCGTGCCGAAACGGGTCGCCGAACGGGCGCTCGCCGCGTTCGACGAGGTGGTCGGGGCCGGCGGGCTGGCGGCCGTACGGGCGTGCGTGGTGCCGGTGGCGGGCGGGCCCGGTGAGGACGACGCCGCCGATCCGTTCGCCGGGATGAGCGACAGCTTCCTGTACGTGCCGCGCGAGGACCTGCTGGCCAGGATCGTGGACTGCTGGGCCTCGGCCTACAAGCCGGAGGCCGTGCTGTACCGCCTGCGCGGGGGCGGCGATCCCCGCGCCGCGAGCGTCGCGGTCGGCGTGCAGCGCATGGCGCCCGGCACCCGTTCCTTCGTGGCCTTCACCCGCGATCCGCGCGACGGCGCGAACCGGTACGTGATCGCCGCCGCGCACGGCATCGGCGAGGGCGTGGTGCAGGAGAAGGCCGACGTGGACCACTTCTTCGTCGGGCCGGACACCGGGTGGGTACGCGCCGAGGTGGTGCGCAAGCACCGGATGGTCGGCCCGCCCGCGCCGGACGGTCCCGGCGGACCGGCGCCTTCGGACGTGCCGCCCGAGCTGGCCGAGGCACCGGTGCTCGACAGGGAGCAGATCAGGCGCGTCGTCGCGGTGGCGGCCAGGATCGAGCTGCACTTCGGCTGCCCGCAGGACATCGAGGGCACCTTCACCGCGGACGGGGACCTGCACGTGGTCCAGGCCAGGCCCATGGTGACCGCGGCGCGGCCCCCGGAACCGGACCTCGCCGCCCGCCCCGCCCACCGAGATCTCCCCGGCCCCTCCGGTGCTTCCGGTGCTTCCGGTCCTTCCGGTTCCTCCGGGCGGCGGGTGCCGTGGAGCAACCACAACATCACCGAGAGCTATCCCGGCGTGTCCGGTGCGCTGACCTACTCGCTGGCCCGTGACTTCTACCGGTGGATCTTCACCGACCTGTACCGGCGGATGGGCGTCTCCGAGCGGAGCCTGCGCCGCAACGCGCACCACCTCGACCGGATGGTCGGCATGCTCGACGGCCGGATCTTCTACCGGCTGGACGCCTGGTACGCGCTGCACGGCCAGATGCCGGCCTTCGAGTTCATCAGGGGGTGGTGGGGGCACTCGATGGGGCTGACGGAGGACCCCCGTTCCGTCCGGCCGCGCCCCGGATGGCGGCTGCGCGCGCTGTGGGCGGCCCCGGGGCTGGTCCGCGGGGCGCTGGCCCATCCGGCCGCCGTCCGTGACTTCCTGCGCTGGTGGGACCGGACCGCGGCGGCGGCGACCGAGGAGATCGACCGCCGCGGGCCGGAGGAGCTGGTGGTCTTCTACCGGCGGCTGTGGGCGCAGGTCGCGGTGCACTGGGGGATCACCCTGACCAACAGCGTCTTCAGCTTCCTGGTCGCGGGCGCGCTGGACGGGCTGTTGCGCCGGTGGGCGGGTCAGGGAGGCGGCGCCCTGATGCTCGGCCTGCTCTCCGGCGGTCCCGACAACCGTTCGCTGGCCGCGCTGCGGTCGGCGATCGCGCTGGCCGAGTCGATCAACACCGACGAGCGGGTGCGCGAGCAGGTGCTGGGCGCCGAGCGGCCCGACGCCGCACGCGAGGTGTGGGGACGGCTGGTGACCGGGTGGTACGGCACCGCGCTCGCCGAGGCGGCGACCGAGCACCTGCGCCGCTACGGTGACCGCGCCGCCGGTGATCTCAAACTGGAGGAGCCGACGCCCCGCCAGCGGCCGTGGATGGTGCTGGACATGGTGCGGCCCCTCGTCAGGCAGCGCCGTACGGTGGCCGGGAGCCGCGCCGAGGAGTGGCGGGTCCGCCGGGGAGCCGAGCGGGAACTGCGCGCGCACTGCCGTGGTCCGCTGCGCCGTACGGTGCTGCGGACGCTGGCCGCCGCGCTGCGCGCCCTCACCAAGGCGCGGGAGGACACCCGCTTCTGCCGCACCGAGCTGTACGGCCTGTCCCGCCGGGTGCTGTTCCGGCTGGGCGCGGAGCTGGCCGAGGCGGGCCACCTCGACCACGCGGACGACGTCGTCGACCTGACCGTGCAGGAGGTGCTCGGCGCCTTCGAGGGGACGCTGCCCGGGTCGGCCCTGCGCCCGCTGGCCGCGCACCGCCGCGCGGAGCGGGAGCGCTACGCCACGCTGCCGGTTCCGCCGTCGCGCCGGTTCACCGCCGCCGGTGTCGCCCTGGCCACGCCGTGGCTGGGGACGGGAGCGGATGCCGGGAACGCCACGGGCGTCCCGGACACCGTGGACGCCCTGAACATCGGAGGCGGCACGGAGACCACGGACGCGGGAGGCGCCCGGGGCTCCGGGCACCGGCTGTTGCGCGGGCTGGCCTCCAGCACCGGGGTCGTGCGGGCCCGCGCCAAGGTGGTGCTGCACCCCTCGGTGCCGCCCGAGTCCTGTCAGGACCGGATCCTGGTCGCCCGCGAGACCGATCCCGGGTGGCTGTTCCTGATGACCGCGGCCAAGGGCCTGGTGGTCGAGCGCGGCACCCTGCTGTCCCACACCGCCATCACGGGCCGGCTGCTCGGGGTGCCGACCGTCGTCGCGGTGCCCGGCGCGACCACCCGCATTCCCGACGGCGCCCTGATCGAGCTGGACGGCGCCGCGGGCACCGTGCGCATCCTGGAGGACGAACGATGATGATCACCCGGCTGGGCCGTTACGTCCTCGGCAGCTACCCCCCGGCGTTCTACCTGCCCTACGCGGTGAGCTGGGCCCTCGGGGTGACGGCGCTGTTCACCCTGGCCGACCCGCGCGTCACCGGCTGGAGCCTGGACGGCGGCGCCCTGGTCGCGGCGCTGACCTTCGTGATCGACCTGCTGCTCATGCGGGCCGTCGACGACATCCGGGACCTGGACTACGACCGCGAGCACAACCCCGGACGGCCGCTGCCGAGCGGCGCGGTGCGGGTCTCCGACCTGACGGTGCTCATCGCGGTGGGCGCCGCGGCCGCGCTGGTGCTCAACGCGGGCCGGGGCGTCGCCCTGGTCGCGCTGGCCGTACAGCTCGGCTACGCGATCCTGCTGCTGGTCGTCGACCGCGGGTGGAACTGGCCGCCGGGGGACGCCGTGGGGCTCGGCGCGCTGGTCAGCTTCCCGGTGCAGGTGCTGCTCAACCTCTACCTCTATGCCGGGGTGCTGCACCGGACGGGGCTGACCCCGAGCCTGCTCGCCGTACCGGTGCTGGTGACGGTCAGCGCGGCGTTCCTGCACCTGGAGTTCGGCCGCAAGGTCACCCGTGATCTCCGCCCGGGTGAGCGCAGCTACGTCGTCCTGTGGGGTGCGCAGCGGACCGCCGTGATCGCGGTGGCCTGCGCCGTGCTCTCCGTGACCCTGACCCTGGTGCTGACCCGCCCCTGGGGGCGGGGACCCGGCGTCGCGCCGTGGGGGTGGCTGGCGGTGCTCCCGCTCGCCTTCGCCGCCTTCGGCGCCTACCGGTTCTGGCGGGCGCGGACCGTCCGCTGGCCGCTGCTGCCCGCGGTGCTGTTCCTGCTGACCTGCTTCCTCGGCTACCTGGTCGTCGCCCTGCTCGGAAAGGACCTCGCATGACCGGCACCGCGCCGCGCCGCTTCCCCTTCCCGGAGGGGCCGGACGTCCGCCCGCCCCGGGAGTACGAGGAACTGCTCGGCCGTCCCGGGCTGCCCGCCGTGACGTTGTCCAACGGCAGTGACGCGCTGCTGGTCACCCGGTACGCCGAGGTCAGGGCGGTGCTGTCCGACGACCGCTTCAGCCGCGCCTCCTTCGCCGGCCGGCCCATGTTCGCCCGCACCCCCGAGTCGCTGGCGCTGGCCACGAGCGACCCGCCGCTGCACACCCGCAGGCGCCGCGCCGTCCTGCAGGCCTTCACCGCGCGCCGGGCCAGGGAGCAGACGCCCTGGCTGCGCGCGCTGGCCGACGACCTGCTCGACGAGCTGGCGACGCGCGCCCGGCCTGCCGACCTGGTGGAGGCGTTCACCGTGCCGTTCGCGCTGCGCGCCATCACCGAGATGCTCGGCGTCCCGGCGGCCGACCGGGCCCGGCTGCGCCCGCTGGTGGACAGGATGATGTCCGCCGGCCGCTTCGCCCCCGAGGAGGTCGCCGCCGCGCACGAGGAGGCGGGACGCTACTTCGCCGGCCTGGTCGCGCTCAGGCGGGCCGAGATCGCCAGGGGGGAGGCGGGCCGGGACCTGCTGACCGAGCTGCTGACCGCGCCCGAGCCCGAACGGCTGAGCCTGAAGGAGATCGAGGTGTTCGGCGCGGGCCTGCTGATGGCCGGCTACGAGACGACCGGCAACCAGCTCGCCATGTGCGCGCTGACGGTGTTCGGCGACCCGGCCCTGGCCGACCGGCTGCGCGCGCGGCCGGACGCGCTGGCCCCCGCCGTCGAGGAGATGCTGCGGTGGAGCTCGCTGGTCGCCACCGGCGGCGCGCCGCACGTCGCGACCGAGGACGTACGGCTCGGCGAGACCCTGGTCCACGCGGGCCAGGTGGTGGTGCCGCTGACCGACGCCGCCAACCGGGACCCGGCCGTCTTCGCCGATCCCGGGCGGTTCGCCCCCGGCCGCGAGGACAACCCGCACGTGGCCTTCGGGCACGGCAGGCACTTCTGCCTCGGCGCGCACCTGGCCAGGGCCGAACTCCACGTGGGGCTGGGGGCGCTGCTCCGCCGGTTCCCCGATCTGGCGGTCGCCGTACCGGCCGGTGAGCTGGTCTGGCGCAGGGGCATGTTCATCCGGGGGCTGCGGGAGCTGCCGGTCCGCTGGTCGGTCGCGCTCGGCTGGGAGGCGTGACGTGCGGCCCGACGGGGTGTTCGCCGCCGGGGAATCGTTTTCCCCCGCCGGGAATCGTCCGTGCCCGTCAGGGAACGCGGAAGGTGAAATACCATCCGGGGGCCATACCGGGCCGGTCGTCGTAGACGCAGAGATATACCTCCCGGGCCTCGCCGTTGTTGATGAACTCGGTTCTGGCCTCGTCGCACTCCTGCAGGGTCGGGAAAGCGCCCTGCCGGGCGTAGGAGGGGGGATTCGCGGCGGCGGCCGAGGCGAAAACCCCCGTGCCGGCCGCGGTTACCAGGGCCACGGCGGTCACGCGCCGGAGAACACGCATGTACATGAAATCCCTCTCTTCAGGATGTGTCAGCCTGTTCTTCCCCGTAGTGTGAAGTCGGGGCCCGCGCCTGACAACGGGTGCGAAAAAGAGATTTCCCTAATTGTTCACGACGCGCCGGACGTTGTTCACGCCGATTTACGGCCGTCCGTTTTCCGTACGGTGGGGGAAGGTTTTCCACGCGACGGGGGAGGGGCGGCGGTGAGAGGTGCGCGGGCCGGCGGCGAGGAGGGGGCGGCGGGGGTGGGAGAGACCGGCGGGTGCTCTCCGGCGGCGGTCGGCGGGTGCTCTCCAGGGGCGGGAGGCTACCCCGGGGTCTCCCCGCGGAGCTCGGCCAGCAACTCGCCCTGGCCCGCCAGCAGATCGGCCAGGATCCGGCGCGCGGCCACCATCAGCTCGGCCACGTCCGGGGTCGACAGCGCGTACACGACGGTGGCCCCGTCACGGGTCGCGTTCACGATGCCCGCGCGGCGCAGTACCGCCAGCTGCTGGGACAGGTTGGAGGCCTCGATGTCGAGCTCGACCAGGAGGTCCCGCACCGGCAGCGGGCCCCGCTGCAGCAGTTCCAGCACCCTGATGCGGACCGGATGCCCGAGGGTGCGGAAGAATTCGGCCTTGGCCTGGTACATCGGCACCGGCATGATCATGCTGCCCCGTCGGCCTTGCCGGCGCGTGCTCGTGGCTCAGCCGCGATCCCGCTCATGCCGTCCACTCTCCGTGGATCGCCGACCTGTCGCATCCAACCGAGGTACACAAGACAGTTATAATCTGGCAAATTGCATAATTGTTCAAATCGTCAGGTTTCTAGGTAGGATAAGGCGGTGTTCTGGTCCCAACACCGCCCGGCCGTCCCCGATCCCGGTCGAATCGAGGATGAGGCAGGGCGCCGCTGGGTACGGGTACCGGCGAGCACAGCCTGACCTGCCGCGCCAGGCTGGATTCGACCGGCAACGCGATGGTTACAGAAGGTCGAGCACGGCCTGTGTGAGGGAGTACAGCCAATGGGGCGGGGTCGAGCCAAGGCGAAGCAGACGAAGGTGGCGCGCGAGCTGAAGTACAGCAGCCACGGGATTGACCTTGACCGGTTGCGCGCGGAGCTCAGCGCCGCTTCCGGGACCACCACTACGGATGACCGAGCGGAGGACACCGCGGAGGAGCTGCACAACCGCTGACCTCCGCATTTCGGATCCCGGGCGTCGGCGCCCCTCGACGGTGACGCGCCCGCTCCCCGACCCTGTGACGTGTCCTCCCCTGACGTCTCACCGCCCGGTGTTACGTCGGGGACCGGCTGCCGGAGACCGGCTGCCGGTCGGGACACCGGGCGAGGAGTGGGCGCCCCGGCGAGGCGGCGCCCGTCCCGGTGGTGTCCGTTCAGGGGATCACCGGGAAGACACCTCCGATCAGCAGCGCGCCGACGGCGATCGTCAGCGCGTACGTCTCAAGCGGGACGAGGTCGCGCTCACCGGAGTGCACGCGGCTGCCCGCGAACAGGGCGAAGAAGCACCGCATCACCGTCATCCCGTTGACGCCGACGGCCCCGATCAGCGCGAGCCAGACCAGCGGGGACTCGGCGACCGAGCCGTGGATCAGCAGGTGCCCGCCCGCGAACCCGAGGGACAGTGGGAAACCGGCGGTGGCGAGCCCGCACAGCAGGAACGCCACGGCCAGGCGCGGGGTCCGGGCGAAGTTGCCACCCGGCACCACCAGCGACAGCGTGCCGCGCCGGGCCTCCAGCGCCGCCAGGACCATGGCGAAGCCCGACACGGCCAGGGCCGAGACCTGCCAGGTGAGAACGGCCCCCGACACCGCGGCCGGTGAGCCGTTGCCGAGCCCGCACGCGATCAGACCGGTCTGGCTCATCATCAGGAAGGCCAGGGCCCGTCTCGCGTCGCTCTGCACCAGCGCGAACACCGCGGCCACCACGGCGGTCAGGCCGCCGACCAGGGCGACGTCGTGCGCGAGCGACACCGGCAGCGGTGTGGCCCGCAGCCCGAGCTGGGTGAGCACGCCGACGGGCGCGGTGCCGAAGGCGACCACGATCCCCAGCGGGGACCGTTCGACGAACCGGGGATACCAGCTGTGCAGGGGGATGACCGCGAACCGGATCATGATGGCGAGCACGACGAGAACCGCTCCCGTGGTCCGCGCGCCGGCCGCCGTCAGCGCGGTGCCCGCGCCGAAGAGCAGGACACCGGGTACGTGGTAGACGGCGAACAGGCGGGCGAGCCCGTCGCCGCCTCCACCGGAACCCACGCCGGAACCCACACCGGGACCTCCACCGGCGCCTCCACCGGCGTCTTGGCGGGAGCCTTCGCGGGCGCCGCCGCGTCCGCGCAGCCCGGTCCAGACGAGCCAGGCGGACAGCGCCCACAGCACGACGGAGACCGCCCCCTGCCGGACGGCCGCGAAACCGGCCGAGATCGCCAGCAGTTGCAGTATCCGTGCGAGCGTCGCCGGTGGATGGGAGGCGAGCGGGCTCATCGCCACGATCAGCAGCCCGGCCACGCAGGTCGCGACGGTGACGAGCCGGGTGACGTCGTCGGGCAGCGTCACCACGGTCAGGCCGGCGACCTGCCTGCCGGTGACGAACGAGGCGGACCTGGTCGTCAACGGCAGCGCGATCGACAGCACCGCGGCGGCCGTCGCGCAGTACACCGCGGTACGGCGCGCGACCCGTGGATCGGCGAGGCGGCCGACGACGGTCGAGGAGACCAGGAACAGGGCCGCGACCAGCAGCGGGACCAGTGCGATCACGATCACCGCCCTCCTCTCCGCGCGCCCGGCGCCCCACCGCGGCCGGCGGTCGCCGCGACCGCCCGCTCCCCGAGATCCCCGGACGAGCCGTCACGGGGCGCGGGAACCCACCCGGCGCTCAGCCGCCGCGCCCACCGGTCGTCCAGCGAGTCGGCGCGCCGGACCAGACGCGTCAGCCCGCCGACCACGTGGTCGCGCAGCCACGCGTCGAAATACCCCCGTTCCAGTGCGTACCGGTACAGCCAGGCCTGTGTTCCCGGGGGAACCACGCGGTCCAGATGTCTTCCGGTGGGGGGCAGCGGCCTGCCCACGGCCTGCTCCAGATGGTGGTGGTCGTGGATCAGGCTCGGCGAGCGCAGGATCTGGGCGCTGCGCAACGCGGCGTGCGCGACCAGGTGCGCCAGCGCGAGATAGCGCAGACCGAGCCCGACCTCGACCAGGACCATGCCGATCTGGGTCATCGAGGCGTAGGCCAGCGCGCTCTTGATGTCGGTCTGGGCGCGTCCGACCAGGGTGGCGTGGACGGCGGTCAGCGCCCCGACGGCGATGATCGCGATCCGCACCGCTGGTGTCCCCGACCAGACGGACTCCGTGCGCAGCAGCAGGTACGGCCCCAGGCTGACGGAGATCGCGCCGTAGAAGACGGCGCTCGACGGCGTCGGCCCCTCCATGGCGCGGGGCAGCCACCCGCCGAGGGGCACCTGCGCCGCCTTGCCCATCGACGCCCACAGCAGCGCGAGGCCGATCAGCAGGGCGTCCCACGCGGCCGGGGGGACCGAGAAGCCCGCCCATCCGGTGCCGCCCTGGGCGGCGGTGACGGTGGACGAGCCGGTGGCGTGGTGCAGCCACACGACGGCGGCCAGCAGCCCCACGTCACAGGCCCGGTAGGTCAGGAACGCGCGCAGACCGTGCTCGACGGGCCTCCTGCGCTCGTGGAAGAACGCGATCAGCAACGCCGAGGTCAGGCCCGCGAGCTCCCACCCCACGAAGGTGAGTTCCAGGGCGCCCGCGAGGGCGACGAGCTCGACACCGGCGCCGAACAGGGCCAGGAGCATGTAGAACCTGAGGTAGCCCGGCTCCTTGTGCAGGTACCGCTGGGAGAAGACGCCGATGAGGCCTCCCAGCAGCGCGGTGAGGACGGCGAAGGGGAGTGAGAGGCCGTCGGCCACGAGCAGCAGGTGGAACTCCGACTCGCCGGTGCCGAACCAGGTGCCGACGGAGGCCGTGAGCATCGGCCGGCCACCGCTCATCATGGCGACGGAGAGCACGAGGGCGGAGGCCACCGAGAGCCCGAAGGCCAGCACGACGGCCGTCGAGATGGTCCACTCGACCCGTCGGCCTCCCCGCCACGCGAACACCGCCAGCAGCAGGAACGCGCAGAGGGGGAACCCGGCGACCGACAGCAGGAGGACCTGCTCGGCGGGGGTGCTCACGACACCTCCTGGATGCGCGTCGCGGGGCTCGCGGTTCCGTCACCCGTCTCGAAGGAGGCCGCCTTCGCGCGCGCGGTCTGCGACGGCGCCCTGTCCGGGAGGGCCGGCTCCGTGAGCGCGCTCGACGGCGCCGGCTCGGTGAGCGCGGTGCCGTAGGACGCCGTCCCGGGGAGTCCCGTCTCGAACGAGGCCGCCACGTGGGCGAAGCCCAGGTGTCCGCGGTTGCCCGTGTAGAACTGCGCCGAGCGGCTCACGACCGGGAAGTCGGTGCTCTCCGGGCTGTAGGGCCGGAACCCGTCCCGGTGGAAGACGTGCATCGCGTCGGAAGTGGGACTCCACGCCACGAGCTGGATCCAGCCGTTGGCCACGAGCCGCTTCAGGACCGCGTGCGCGTCCAGGATCGCGGTCAGCCGCTCGGGCTCGGCCTCGACGACCAGCAGCAGCCGTACCGGCTCGTGGATCTCGACCATCTGCCACGGCAGTCCCGTCCGCAGGTCCGAGGCGTGCCCGTCCATCACGCCGAACAGGCCGACGATGTTGTGGGGGAGCTTCGTGCCGCATCCGTAGCCCGCCGGATCCACGTAGCTGAAGTAGTACTCCAGGTTGATGCCCGCGCAGACCGGCCCCGCCGCGAGCAGCAGGTTCGTCAGCAGGTCGCCCGAGGCGTCGCCGTCCGGGTCGTAGGAGACGAGGAAGGCCCGCCGGTCGAGGAAGAGCCCACGGGTTCGTGAGCGCCGCCCGACGACGCACGCGGCGTTCGTGGCGTGCCCGTACTCGGGCCTGGGCTGCCCGAGGTCGACGGTGTGGCTTTCGACGTGGGCGAGCGCGCTGTCGAGGGGAAGGTCGACGGGCGCGGACTCGAACCGGCGGCAGCGCTCGTGCGCGGCCAGGACGCACGCCGCGGCCATGGCGTTCTTCGCCTCGGCGACCGCGGTACGGCACCACTCCGGGATCAGGTCCTCGTCGTAGTAGGTCATCGAGTCGTCGCAGGTGTTGTGGTAGGCGCCCACGAACCACGTGCTCTCCGGGACGTCCGTCCCCCGCTCGCGAAGGCCCGCGCGCACCCCGGGGTGGTTGGCCATGGCGGCGAACGCGCGCGCGTTCGGGCCGCCACGCCCGCCGCCGGTCGCGCCGCAGTCGTGCGCGGACTCGTGCGGGTTGTTGAGGCTGGACGAGCCGTGCCCGATGATCAGCACCACGGGGGACAGGCGGCGGTCGAGCCCGATCGTCCGCAGGGCGGCCGAGACCACGTCGACCATCTCCGGCACCGAGTATCCCCGCAGGAGCCCCTCCCCGTCCCCGTCTCCGGGCCCCTCGGCCGAGGCCGAGACCGGGGACGCGTCCACCGGTGCGGTGGGCGAGGCCGTGGGAGAGACGGTGGGAGAGGCGGTGGGAGAAACGGTGGACGGGAGCCGCTCGATGGCCAGCCTGGTGACGGGCGCGCCGTCGGCGCCGTGGTCCAGGCGCTGGGACCAGCGGTGGAACAGGCGGGGGAAGACGCAGCGGCCGACCAGGGTGACGACGTGGGCGAGCCCCAGGCCGAGCGTGATCGCGCTGCCTCGCGCGAGTGTCCTGCTCCCGACCGTGACACCCCGGTTCCACGTGCCCCGCCCGCGGTGCGGTACGGCCTGCCGTCCCGGCCGCGCCGCGCCCACCGGCTCCTCGACGACCAGGTGCCGGGGCGTGACGACGACCGGGCACAGCGGGCGGGCGCGCACCTCGTGGATGCCCCGGTAGGTCATCGCGACCCCGAAGAAGCCGGCGTACCCGTAGGTCTCGGCCTGCGGGAAGTGCTCCTCCAGGTGCCTGCGCAGCGACTCCTCCCGCTCGTCGATGCAGAACAGGGCCTGCATCCGGGGAACCGGCGCCTCCGTGGGGGCCACCCGCTGGTGCGCGGTGAGCGCGTCGAGCACCCCGACCCGGTGGCGGTGCTCGTAGGCGAGGTGCAGCAGGCGGCGCCGTTCGATCGCGTCGCACGCCCCGACCGCCGCGAGCCAGGCCCGAGCGTGCTCCACGTCGGCGAACACCGCGGTGTCGACCGGCATCACCTGTGCCAGGACGAACGCCTCGTACACCGTCTCCAGTCCGGGCCGCGCCCGGGTGGCCGCCGTCTCACGCGGGTCGGGGAGCCGGTCGAGGTCGGCGACCGTGGCGTGCGCGCCGAGGTAGCGGACCATCGCGTACCGCGCGGCGTACACGTCGAGGACGAGCTGTACGGCCAGGTAGTCGATCAGCCGCGCGGCGTGCGCCTCGACCGGGGCGCGGTCGGGACGGTGCTCGAACTGGCGCATCATGCCCGCCCAGCCGCGCAGCGACAGCAGGGTCGCCTGGATCACGGCGCCCCGGTCGTGCTCGGGGACGGCCAGCTCGGCCAGGGCCCAGGCGACGGTCCGCTCCGCCGTCCAGCCCTCCGCCGCCTGCCGCCTCAGCTCGGGGCCCAGGCCGCGCAGGAAGCGGTCGGGCGGGCCGCCGGCCTGGCCGTACAGCCGCCGGAAGGCGTGCAGGAAACCCTGCCCGCGCTCCGGCATCGGCCAGTAGGCGATCCCCTGGTCCAGGAACGCCGCCGACAGCCGAATCAGCAGCGGGTGGACGAGCTCGTCGGTGTCCAGGCCGGTGACGGCGAGGATCCGGTCACGTCTGCGCGGTGCCGGGGCGCCGGTGTCGCGGACGCGCGGGGCGGCCTCCTCCAGGTGCCTCCAGAGCCGCTCCAGCAGCTGGGCCTGCAGTGCCCGCGTTCCCGGTTCCGGTGTCGCGGGCCCAGTCCAGTCGCGCCTGGCCTGTCGCAGCAGCTCGGCCCGGCGCCGCGCGTCCAGGCCCGCGGTGAACCGGGTCAGCTGCTCCGTCTCGTGGAGCAGCCAGTTCAGCGCCGGGCCCTGGGGGACCTCGAACAGGTGCTGGAGCCGGATGACGTGGAACCGCCGGGACGTGGGGCCGCCCGGCACGATCGGCGGGCCGTCGGCGACCTCCGCCTCGGCCACCGCCTCGATGTCCGCGGGGAGGATCCGGCCCGATTCGAGGAAGCCCCGGAAGGCGGCCTCGCTCTGGAACGGCTCGGTGCCGAACAGGTCCGCGGCGCGCACGACGGCCTCGTCGAAGGGCAGGTGCTCGAACGCGTGCAGCGTGTTGTGGTGGACGAACGTCTGCAGCGGGGCCTGGTCGGGCAGGAACCTCGCCGCCCGCTCCACCAGGCCGGGGATGTCGTCCGACCGGTTCTCGACCGGCGGGCTCGTGGCGACGTTCAGGGGGCTCATGCTCGCCCCCTGCGCCGGGTCGCCTGCGGGTGGGCCGAGACGGGGGTGAGCCGGTCGAGTCCGCGCAGGGTGAGGGTGGCATGCCACTCCCGGGCCATCGTGGTCAGTCCGGCCTGGAAGGTGTGGTCGACCAGGGCGGCGTCCCCGACGTCGACGACGACCTCGGTGACGTCCTTCCCGGCGCCGCCCGCGTCGGCGACCGTACGCCGCAGGGGCAGCAGGGTGGTGAAGATGGCGGCGCCTGGGACGTGGATGTGCAGCACGTTCCCGGCGCGGGTGGCCTCGGCTCGGGGGCGGACGAAGGCGGGGATCGGCACCCCGCGGACCAGATGCAGGATGATCTTGAGGGCGAGACCGGCCGCGACGCCCATGAGCAGGTCGGTGGCGAGCGTGACGAGCAGGGTGGTCAGGAACAGCGCGAGCTGGTCGAGCCCGACCTCTCCGGCGTGGACGAACTCGCGGGGCGAGGCGAGCCGGGTGCCGGTGTAGACGAGCATGGCGGCCAGGACCGCCAGGGGGATGGCCTGCAGTACGCCGGGCAGGAGGGCGACGAACAGCAGCAGGAAGGCGCCGTGGAAGAAGTTGGACCACCGGGAGGTGGCGCCGGCGTCGATGTTGGCCCTGCTCCGGACGATCTCGGAGATCATCGGCAGGCCGCCGAGCAGGGCGGACACGAGGTTGCCGCCGCCGAGGGCGAGCAGGTCGCGGTTGAGGTCGGAGGAGCGCTTCTCCGGGTCCATGGAGTCGACCGCGAGCACGGTCAGGGTGGACTCGATGGTGCCGATCAGGGCGAACATCACCACGTACTTCAGCGACGTGCCCGTGAGGATCAGGGAGAAGTCGGGGAAGGCGACGGCGTCGAGCAGGGTGCCGGGAAGCCGGACGAGGAACTCGGGACCGAGGTGGTAGGTCGAGCTCATGAACCGGTAGTCGTGCGAGGTGCCCAGCTGGAACCAGAGCGCGACGGGCACGGTCACGGCGAGCACGACCAGCGGCGCGGGCACGACCCGGGCCCACCTGGCGCGGATCAGGGGCATGCCGAACATGATCAGCAGGCCGATCGCACCCAGCAGCAGGATGCGGGGGTTGGCGTTGACGACGCTGTGCGGAATCTCGGCGATCAGGCCGAGGGTCTCCTTGCTCTCGGGTTTGACACCCAGCGCGACGTGCACCTGCTTGGAGATGATGATGACCCCGATCGCGGCCAGCATGCCGTGCACCACGGAGGGGGACATGGCCACGCCGACGGTGGCCACGCGGCACAGCGCGAAGACGATCTGGATGGCCGCGGCGACGACGCCGACGGCCAGCGCCCGCCGGTAGCCGACCGCGAGATCGCCTCCGCCGAGCTCCTGGACCGCGCCCAGCGCGATCACGATCAGGCCCGCCGCGGGCCCCTTGATGGTCAGTGCCGCGCTGCCGAGCAGGCTGACCAGGACGCCACCGATGATCGCGGTGAGCACACCGGCGACCGGCGGGAATCCACTGGCCAGCGCGATTCCCAGGCAGAGCGGGAGCGCGATGAGGAAGACCAGGAAGCCGGACTTCACGTCGGCTGTCTGGAAGCCGCGCCGAGGCGCGACGGCTAAGTCGTCATGTGTCTTCAGATCTTGCCGTTCTGGGGTCATTACGGTCCTCACAAGGGCGTGGGCGGTCCACTCCGGCCGTGATCGGCCGGAGGTGGTGCGTGCGGGGAACGCCTGCTCTCAGGCGTTCGGTACGCACGGGCGGACCGCGGGCCGCACTCGTCTCCTGACTCGTCTCGCACGGTCTGGTGAGGTCGACCGTGACGGCGACGCCCCGAGGGGTGAGGTGGGATTCGCTCGCTCCGACGTCCGAAAGGTCATCCTTGACCTCTGTCGAGTCGTTCTCGAACGTGCACTGCTCGTTGTGGAGGGCCGTGGCGACCAGGATGTCGACGACCGCGATGATGGTCGCGGCGCCGTCGCTCCCATCGGCCGAGGGGACGACGGACCTGTCGCCGCCGGCCGCTCCGGTGGTGCCGGTCGTGCCCTGGGCGGCCGGAGGCCGGGAGTCGGACCGGGAGAGATGTCCCAGGTCCGGATGTAGGTGGAACGCCCCCCCGGCCGGACCGAAAAGGGACGCGTCTGAACACACCGGGGAACCGGCCCGGGCCGCGGACGGAGCGATCGCCTTGATCCACGGCGTCATCGCCATCACGATCGCCAGCGCCACCCCGACCGCACGGAGCAGGCTTTCACGCCCACGCCACGAGGAGGCCCGGGCGACGCGGGCGAACCTGGGATCGGGAGGTAGCGGTGTCACTCTGGCTCCGGGCCGCTATAAGGGGCGAGATGAAGCCTCATGATTGATCCAGAAAAGGATAAAAATGGTCAAGACCTACGAAGCGTGATTGATTACTCTCCGTCCGTGTTTTTGTGTACCGTGCCACCGGACTCTAGCTGCGACGACCTTGTCGCAACCCAATTTTGTTCCAGTCAATCTCAATATGACTTTCTGTAAACGGCGCAGGTGGCGATTGGTGGATCGTTATCGAAGCGTTACTCGTGTCGCGCATGATGGGCCCCTTTCTCGGCATGGATATAAGCATTTGCCGGGACCGTGACCTATAACGCAAATACCTAACATCATCTTCTCTATAAGACGAATGCCTAATATTTCCGTTCCATAACACAGGTACCTAACATGAGGGGATTGTCGGGTTATCGCGGCTGAAGCGGTCCCGCACGGAACCGGACCGTCGCCCCGGACGGCCTTTCCCACGATCCCGATCCGCTCCCTATCGGCCCCCGATCGGCCTCTGATCCGCCTCTGATACGCCGTACCGATCCGTTTCCGAAACGCCATATCGGTCCGCCACCCGGGACGGACATCCGGGATGGACGTCCGGGGCGAACGTCCGGGGTGGACGTCCGGAGGAGCGTCCGGGGTGGATGTCTGAGCGGACGTCTGAGAGGGACGTCGACAGGGGTGCCTGAGACGGTCGCCGCTCACGGCGAGGGTTTTCCCCGGTATCCGCCCCGAAGCGCCGCCTTCCCGCCCGCGCCTAGCGTGCCCACATCGGCGGGTGCGCTCGTGGCCCGCGAGCGGCCCACATGATCCTGTCGGCCGTCGCGGCCACCTCCTGACCGGTGCTCCTCCACGACTTCGGCCCTCCACGACTTCGGCCCTCCACGACTTCGGCCCTCCACGACTTCGGCCCTCCACGGACCTCGGCCTCCACGGACCTCGGCTCTCCGCGAGTCCGGGTTCTCCGTGAGTCCCCGTCCCCTTCGAGTCCCCCTAAGGAACAGCCATGCCGCAGACAGCACGTTTCCAGGAGCGCATCGGAACGGTCTTCCTCCCGGAGGCCGCCGTCGTCCAGCCCCCGGACCAGGTGACGGGGCCGAGGGTGGCCGTGGACGGAGATCAGGGAGATCTGGGCGGTCCGTACATCCCCACCCCCGACTGGCGGCTCTGCCACGTCAACCTGAAGCCGGGCTGCTACGCGCTCAGCTTCGTGACCACGAGAACGAAGTTCGTCATCCCCCGATACCAGGGCACGCTCCGGGTGGAACAGCTCGCCGGAGGCGGCATGCGCCTCTCCGCAGACCTGTATGTCGACTGGGGCGCGATCCGGCTGCAGGTCCCGCCCGTGATCGGGCACGACGGGCCCGTGCCGGACGACGCCGGGGCGGGCGAGGTCGCGCGGGGCGAGGTCGTGCCGGACGTCGCCGGGGACACCGGGGCGGCCATTCCGATCTACCCGCGGCGCGACTACCGGGCCTACCTGAAGGGCACGGGCATCCGGCTGCTCTCGTTCGTTCCCCGCGGCGCGCCCTGCACGTTCGACCTGGACTTCGAGCAGTTCGACTACAAGCATCCGGCCACGGGGTTCAAGGGCGGCTTCGACCCCGTTCCGACGCGGAAGATCAAATACGCCCTGCACGCCACAGGGACGCCGGACGTCTACGAGGGCAAGGTCTACGACGGGTCCACCGTGCTGGGCACCGCCTCGATCCGCTGGATCTCGCCCTTCTACCGGCGGGCCGAGGTACGGCTGAGCACCCTGGAGGGCGCGCAGCCCCCGCCCGCGGAGCTGGACGGGGAGACCTTCGCGACCACCTTCGCCAAGGCGGGATGGGACCTGACCGTCGTCGACGACGGCACCGTGCCGCTTCCCCCGGAACTCGAGGGAACCGACATCGGCGCGTGCTGGCCGGAGGAGCGGCTGCACCGGCTCATGACCTCCCTGCCGGGATACGACCCGGCCAAGCTGGACACGGTGTGGCGGGTCCACCTGCTGGCCGTCCCGGCGACGCTGGGATGCGGACGCGGCGTGATGTTCGACTCCTCCCTCGGCGCCGACCCCGACGAGGTCGCCCGCGAGGGGGCCGCGACCTTCAGCGACGACGGCTACCCGGCCGGAGACTGCCCCGACGGCCAGGGCGGCTCCCACTACGACGCGGTGGCGGACATGCTCCAGCGTCAGGTGCCGCGCGCGTTCCTCCGCTCGGCCACCCACGAGATCGGGCACGCCTTCAACCAGATCCACACCTTCTTCGAGGCGCCGATCGACAACTCGATCATGAGCCCCACCCCCAGCGTCGCCACCGCCATCGGGTTGGCGGGCAAGTTCCCCGACGAGGTCGCCCTGGCGTTCAACACCCTGGTGACCGGGCACCTCGACCACCTGCCCGACCCCGCGGTACGGCCGGGCGCCATGGACTTCTTCGGCAGCGCCGTCGCCGCCCCGCAGGCCACGGACGTGGACTGGCCGCACGACCTCGAACTGGTCGTGACACCGGCCAAGTCCCAGGTCACCCTCGGTGAGCCTCTCGCACTGACCTGGGAGCTGACCGGCCGCGGCACGCCGGCGCGGCCCGTGCCCCTGACGCTCGACGTGCCGTCCCTGACGGCCAGGGTGAGCGTCACCGATCCACGGGACGTGATCACCTTCATGCGTCCCGCCGACATCGAGTCCTGCCCGACGATCCGGCTGGAGCCGCTCCGGCCCGGCGAGTCGCGGAGCGGATCCACCACGCTGTTCTGGGGAACGGACGGCTTCGCCTTCACGACGCCCGGCTACCACCGGGTCGAGGTCATCGTGCTGTGGCGCGTCGGCGGCGTGCCGGTCGCCGTCTCAGGGACGAGCGACGTCTTCGTCGCCTATCCCACCACCGCGGGGGACAACGACGTGACCGCGCTCCTGCTCAACGCCGAGGTAGGCAAGGCCGTCGCGCTCGGCGTCCCGTACGCGGAGGCGGTACGGCGGATCGGGCTGGCACGGGAGATAGCCCCAGCCCATCCGGCGAATGAGATGATCCGCCGCCTGGGGCTGGGCGGATAGGCTCCGGGATGTGGACGGCCCGGTGACGATCCCGCTTCCCGGCCCGGCGCTGGCCGCCGCCTCGGACGGCACGACCGTCTGGTGCGCGGCGGCCGGCCTGCTGACGGCCTACGACCCCTACGGAACCCCGCTGCGTTCGGTGCCGCTGGACGCGACCGACGACCTGACGGGCCTGGCCGCCGCTCCCGGCCTGCTGGCCTGCGCCTACGGGGCGGGAACGGTCCGCTGGCTCGATCCGGTGACGGGGCAGCCGATCGGCGGCCTCCCCTTCGGGGGCTCCCTTGAGATCGTGGCCGGCGCGACCAGGGGCGGCACCGGCGGTGTGCTCTGGGTGGTCGACAGGAACTCCGACCGCGTCTGGCGCGCTTCGGAGCCCGGTGTGGTCTCCGAGCCGCTCACGCTGCCGGCACTCGACGGATACGTCCCGGACGACGAACGTCTGTGGTGGACGGCCCGCGACGACACGTTCCTGCGCGGCGGTTCCACGATCGTGGATCTCAAGACGGGCGCGTCCGCCAGGGGCGGCATGGCGGTCTGCGCGGGCTCGGTGTGGATCGGCGCGCGAGGCGCGCTGCTGCGCGTCGGGGCATGGGCGGCCGTCCCCGGCCCCCCGCTGCCCCTACCTCCACCCCCGGACCCGCCCGGCTCGCCCGTTCCGCCGCAGGCCTCGCCCGCTCCGCCGTCCGGCTCGCCCGCTTCAGTGTCCGGTTCGCCCGTTCCGCCGCCGACCTCACCCGTTCCGCCGGCCGATTCACCCGTTCCGCTGTCGGCCTCGTCGTCGGGAGAGCGGGTGGCCCTGCTCGCCTGTGTCGGCGGCGTCCTGGTCGGTTGGCCCTGGCGCGGAGGCCTGTTCGAGCTGAACGTCACCGCGGACACCGCCCCCCGCCCCCTGGCCGCCGACCCGCTCGGTCCCCTGTCCCGGCTCGTGTCCACCAACCGGACCGTGTGGGCGATGTCCGCCGACCGTGCCACCGCCCAGGTGATCCCCCTCCGTCCCCGTTGACCCCGACTAGGGGAGGCGGCGGGCCAGGTGGACCCGGGAGGCTATGCCGAGCTTGGTGAAGACGTGGCCCAGGTGGTATTCCACGGTTTTGACGCTCAGTACCAGCTCACGGGCCACCTGCCGGTTGGTCAGGCCGTCCGCCGCCAGACGGGCGACCGCGTACTCCTGGGGGGTCAGTCCCAGCGGATCGGTGTGGGTCTGGCCGGTGGTGCCCGAGCCGCAGGCGGCAAGTTCCTGCCGGCAGCGCACGAGGTAGGGGGCCGCGCCCAGCCCGTCGAAGATGTCGTGGGCGGCCTGGAGATGGCCGGCCGCCAGTCTGCGGGCGCCGCCCCGGCGCAGGAACGCGCCGTACTCCAGCCGGGTCCGCCCCTCCTCCAGCGGCTGTTCGATCCGCTTGAGCCGGATCAGGGCCGTGTCGAAGGCCGCCTCCGCCTCCGCGCGCCGGCCCTGTTCGGCGGCCAGCAGCCCGCGCAGCCGCGCCGCCGAGGCGAGCGCGGAGGCGCGGTCCCGGCGCTCGGCGAGCGTCTCGTGCTCGGTGAGGAGGGCGTGCGCCTCGTCGAGGGCGCCGGTCCTGATCAGCGCCTCGACCAGCGGCTCCCGCCAGCCGATGACGCCCGGTTCGTCGACGCCGTCGCGGTGTTCCGCGCTCCGGAGCGGGGCCAGCAGCGCCACCACGTTCGGGTGGTTGCCGCGCGCGTGCTGGATCGACGCCTGGGCCAGCGCGGCGTAGGCCACGTTGCCGGGGTCGCCCAGCTCGCGCGCCCGGCGGACGGCGGCGTCGGCGTGCGCGGCCGCGGCCTGCCAGGCGCCGCGACCGGCGAGCGGGTAGGCGGCGACGGTGTGCGCCAGGCACAGCAGCCACCGCTGGCCGGAGTCCTGGGCGAGCGAGACCGCCTGTTCCGAGCGGGCGACGGCGTCCTCCCACCGTCCGCTCCGATACTCGGCCTCCGCCAGGTAGGCCACGGCCAGCGGTCCCAGATGCACCAGGCCCGACCGTGCGGAGGCGGCGGCGCCCAGGTCACGCCGCGCGCCGTCGAGGTCGTCGGTCCACAGGCGCAGGACGCCCCGCGAGACCAGGCCGTCCAGCAACTCGGGACGGCCGTCGGGGACTCCTCCGCGCGCCCGCGCCACCAGGTCCAGGCCCCGCGCGAAGCACCCGCGGATTCCGTGGCCGAGGGCCAGCACGTCGCGAAGGCCGTACGGGCCGCCGGACGAGGAGCCGCCGGACGACGGGCTGTCGGACGAGGGGCTGTCGGATGAGGAGTCGCCGGACGACGGGCTGGGCGTGACGGCGCGCCCGGCCCACTCGACCGTCCGGGCGCCCTGCATCTGCGCCAGGCACAGCCACGCCAGCTGTTCGGCGGCGCGCCGCCCCAGCTCGGGCGTGCCCTCCCGCCACGCCTGGGCGAGCAGCGGCTCGGCGCGCTCCCGCCTGCCCGTGGCCAGGGCGATACGGCCCAGCACGTACTGGCGCAGCGGGGTGCACGCCATCGACTCCAGGGTCTCGGTCAGGCCCCTCGCCTGCGTGACGTTGCCGCCCAGCAGCTGGTACTCGACCGCGGTGCACGTCCGCCGTTCGCGGCGGGCGGTGTCGGCGGTGAGCGGTACCGCCGTGAACAGGTGGTCGGCCGCCGCGTTCCAGCGGCCGGCCTCGGCCTCCTCCTCCGCCAGGCACTCCAGCTCCCGCGCCACCTCCTCGTCGGGGCCCGCCGCGGCCGCGGCCCGGTGCCGCAGCGAGAGGGCACGGTCGGTCTCGAGTACGGCGGCGCCCGCGTGCAGCAGGGCCCGCCGCGCCGCCCCCAGCCGCTGGTAGACGGCGGCGCGGAGCAGCGGATGGGGGAAGGCGATCGTCCGTGTGGAACCGGTCACCTCCTCCAGCAGCCCGGCGCCGACGGCCTCCTCCAGCGCGGGCAGCGGTTCCCGCACCCCGGCCAGCTCCACCGCCGTCGCCAGGGAGCCGGACGGCCCGAGCACACAGGCGGCCTGCACGAGGTCACGCGCCGCCTGCCCGCACCTGTCGAGCCGGGCCTGCACGAGTGCGGTGTGGGAACGCGGCGCGGGAAGCGGCGCGCGCGTGTCCACCAGGGTCTGCGGCGCGGCCTCCTCCAGCAGCGTGCCGATGTGCAGCGGGCTGCCCTGGGTGTGGACGCGGAGTCGTTCCGCGGCCGCCGTCGACAGGCGGGGGCCGTTCCGGCGCGAGGCCAGCTCCCGGACCTCGCTCGTGGTGAGCCCCCGCAGCCTCAGGCGCAGCGTCGAGTCGTCGGCCAGCAGCCTGCGCAGGCCGTCCGGAAGCCGCGCGTCGCCGAGGTGCTCGACGACGGCGACGGCCAGCACCCGGTCGGCCCGCAGCCGCCGCAGGGCGAAGGTGAGCGCGGTCAGCGACGGCGGATCGGCCCAGTGGGCGTCGTCGACGACCAGTACCACCGTGCCCGGCCGTTCCTGCAGGCCCCCGAGGTGGTCCAGCAGGGCCGACCCCGCGACCAGCGGCCCGGCGTCGTACGCCGTCCGCGGGATCTGCGGCACGAGCTGGGCGAGCACCCCGTACTCCAGGGCGGACTCCGCGGCCTCGCCGCCGGCCCGCAGCAGGCGCACCTCCTCGCCGCCCCCGGAACGGTCCAGGAACCGTCGTGTCAGCGAGGTCTTGCCGATTCCCGGCGGTCCGTCGACGACGACGATCCGGGGACGGTCCCGGCGCGCGTGCTCCAGCGCGGCCCCCAGCAGGGCCAGCTCGTGCCTGCGGCCGACGAACGCTGTCATCGATCCCTCCCTCTGTGCCGCGACCACCTCTCGGTAGCTGGAGCGGGAAGGAGGGACTTTGATACACCTCGGCGCTCAGAGGGTTATCCACTCGGTCGCGATCATGGATGTGGCCAGGTGGCAGCGGAGGCTGAAGGCGCCCGCGATCGCGTGGTCGCCGCCGAAACGGCCGAACCGGTCGGCGGTGAGCGTCGCGGGGCTGCCGCCGCGGATCTCGATCCTGGCCGGTTGCGGAGGCAGCAACTGGCCCACGATCCGTCCCGCCGTCCCGCCGGGCTCGCCGGGCTCACCGACGGAGATCTCCAGCTCGACGACCACCCCGCCGCCCTGGAAGGTCAGCAGTCGTGGCCGCCCGGGCCCGCGCACCCGGACCGGGTGGCTCAGGGAGTCGAAGGTCAGCGCCGCGAGCTCGTCATCCAGCGCGCGCAGCGCGAAGGCGTCGATCGCCGCCTGTACGGCGGCCGGCGCGGGCGCGTCGAAGACCGCGGCCGCCCGCCGCAGCTCGTGCTCCAGCTCGTCGTCGGTCACCGGATGCCCCGATCGGCCAGGAGCACACGCAGCCGTCCCAGGCAGCGCTGCCGGATCGGGCCGATGCTTCCCACCGCCATGCCCAGGGCGGCGGACACCTCCGCGTAACTGGGCGGCGGCGAGGCGAGCAGGATCCGCAGCAGTCGCTGGCAGTTGTCCCCGAGCTGCTGGAAGGCGTGCCACAGCTGGCGCAGGCGGGCGTTGTCCCCGGCCGCCTCCTCCGCCGCGATCACCGACTCCTCGGGGGTCGGTTCGTCGCTGAGCAGGTCGAACACCTGCGGATTGTCGCTGATCGACAGGGCGCGGTCGGTCCTGAGCACCTTCAGGCACTCGTGCCGGGCGGTGGTGGCCAGCCACGACCCCACCTTGTCCGGCTCGCGGATCTGCCGGAGGCTCTGCGCGAGCCGGAACCAGGCCGTCTGGTACACCTCCGCCCCGTCGGCGTCGGACAGCCGGTATGACCGCACCACGGACCACACCAGCGGGCTCAACCCCTCCACGAGTCCCTTCCAGGCCGCGGCGTCCCCGTCGGCCGCGGCTCGGAAGAGGGCGCCGATCGAAGCGCGCTCCATGCGGGAGTTCCTTTTCGGTAGAAGGCCGGCAGAAGGTCTGTGTCGATGAGGAACGTACGGGCCACCGGTGGTGGCGGATCAGGTCACGGGACGGTTCTGACCGGGGTGGGCGTCCACGTCCCGGGGATGAGCGCCCGGACGGTCCGGCCGCGCACCGCGGCGGAGGAGGCCTTCCCGAGCAGGTCGCGCGCGGCCACCCGCGGCTCCGTGACACGGAGCTCCCTCATCCGGTTGGCGATCATCGCGACCACCAGCGGCGTGGCGAACGACGTGCCGCTCCACATGGCCAGCCCGTCGAACCGCACGCGGTCGGGGGAGGCGGAGGTGAACCGGCGGTGCGCGCTGCGCTCTCCCACGTGCTTCGGGAAACGGCAGGTGCACTCGTAGGCCGAGCCGTAGCGGCAGCGGCTGAAGGTGGAGTGCTGGTAGTCGTACACCTCGGGGGAGCCGTCCGGCGCGGTGAAGGCACTGACCAGACGTTCTCCGGGGGCGTAGACGTCGACCCACGGTCCGTGGTTGGTGAAGCAGGCGCCGGCCGCGCCGTCGGTCCGCAGCGCGCCCACGGAGACGACGGCGTCGCCGTACTCCTTGGTCCCGGCGTAGGCGGCGGGCCAGAACTTCCCGGTGTCGCCGTTGTTGCCCGCGGCGGCGACCAGCAGCGTCCGCGCCGCCCCGAGCCTGTCCATGAAGCGTTCCAGGGACAGCAGCGCCCGGGCCTTGGTGGTCGGGGTTCCGGCCGACAGGCTGATGATGTCCGGCCAGCCGCCCTCCATCTCGCCCATCGCGTGCATCAGCCGGATGCCGAACTCGTGCTCGGTGACCGCACCGGCGCGGGACAGCGCGTTGAGCACCGTGACCTCGGCGTGCGGGGCGACCGCGCCGATCAGGCCCGCGATGAAGGTGCCGTGCCCGACGTACTGCCTGAGCACCCCCTCGCGGTCGAGCGGCCGCTTCTCCACCCCGTCGGGGTTCGGCGCGGGGCGCACGCCCTTCATCCACCCGTACGACTCGTAGCCCTCGACCAGCCCCGTGTCGATCACCAGCACGCGCACCGGCCGCTCACGCGAGGTGTCGTCCCGCGAGCGCGGGGCCTTCCACGCGAGGGTGAGGCTCTCGTCGTCCGAGGGGTTCGACGGCGCCGGGTTCGGCGGGGACGGCGCGGGCACCGGCACGGGCTCGTCCCCGGGACAGCAGTTCACCGCGATGGAGACGACGTGGTTGCGCGTCGCGATCCGCCGTCTCTCCCGGCGCTCCACCTCGCCGACCGCCCGCAGCGCGTCGGTCACGTTCCGGTCGGAGCGGCGGCCGTCGCTCCGGGGATCCCCGACGCGGATCCGGCTCACCCCGGTCACGTGCTCCTCGGACGGCACCCTCCTGACCTGTTCCGCTCTCTCGGAGTCCGGTTCGAAGGCCCTCCTCACCACCTCGACGACCATGTCGGCGTCGGCGTCCCTGGCCAGGATGTGGCCCTTCTCGTAGAGGTAGCGGGGGGCGCGGCCGGGGCCCGCGGCAAGGGGGATCTCCTCCATCTCCTCCTGTATCTGGTCGAACTGCTCTTGAAATCTGTAAGGTCTCATGACACGGTCCTTGTCAGAGTGATGTGGTCACTTAGCAGGAGTCGGTCGGGAGCGGGCTGATACACCCCCGGGGCGTCGGCGGTGCCGGTTGTGACGGCGTCCGCGAGGTCGTCGGTGCCTGTGCTGGTGCCTGTGCTGACGGCGGAGTCGGCGGCGGTTTCCATGGCGGTGTCGGTGGCATGGACGCGGTGCACCCTCACGTCTAACATCGATCCGTGACGCCGGGAAGGTCACAGATCCGGGGCTTTGACGGAGATCCTCTGGATCTGCTGCCCTTGGTCTTCGCGCGGCCGAAGGAGGCCCTGGCCGGGGCGCACGCCCTGCTGGCGGCCGGGCCCGCGCCGTACGACGCCTCCGTGGCCCACCAGGTGATCGGCATCTGGCAGCGTGACTTCGGTGACCTCACCGTCGCCGTCGGCCACCTGCGACGCGCCCGCGCCCTGGCCGCGCGCTCGGGCTCGCACAACCGCGAGGCGGACGTGCTGGCGACCCTGGGCGCCGCGCTCATCCACGCGGGCCGTACCCGCCAGGGAATGGGCGCCTTCCAGCGGGCCGTCGCCCGCGGCGACGGCCTCACCGCCGCCCGCGTGCTCTACCGGCGCGGCTACGTCCGCTGGGTTCTGGGCGACCACCGCGAGGCGCTGGCCGACCTGCGCCAGGCCATCCCCGTCCTGCGCCGCTCGCACGACACGATCTGGACCGCCCGCGCGCTCACGCTGCGCGCGACCGTGCACCTGGCCCTGGGGTCGGCCGACCAGGCCGAGGCGGACTTCCTCGCCGCCGAACTGCTGTGGGCCGGCACCGACCAGGACCACGACAAGGCCGACGCCGTGGAGAACCGGGGGCTGGCCGCCTTCCGCGCGGGCGATCTGCCCGCGGCGCTGCGGCACTTCGACGAGGCCGCCAGGCTGTACGCGAAGCTGGGCACGCCGATGTTCGTCCTGAACATCCGGCGCTGCGCCGCCCTGCTCGCCGCGGGGCTGGCCACGGAGGCACTGGAGGAGGCCGACGCCGCCGCGAACCTGCTCGCCCGCAGCGGCGGGCAGAGCACCCGGGGCGCCGAACTCCTGCTCACCGCGGCGCGGGCGGCCGTCGCGGCGGGCGACCCGCGTACGGCGATGGCCAGGGCCACGCTCGCCGCCCGGCAGTTCTCCCGCCAGCACCGTGACTGGTGGCACGCCCACGCCCGGCTGGTCCTGCTGCAGGCGCGCTTCGCCTCCGGACAGGTCTCCGGGCGGCTGGTCGGCGACGCCGCCGCCGTGGCCGCCCGGCTGGCCCGGCTGGGGTCCCCCGAGGCGGTGCAGGCCGAGCTGCTGGCGGGCCGTACGGCCCTCGCCCTCGGCCGGGCGCACGACGCGGCACGCCACCTCGCGGTCGCGGCCAAGGGCAGGAACCGCGGCCCCGCGTTCGCCCGCGCCGACGGATGGGTGGCCCACGCGCTGTGCGCGGAGGCCGCCGGGCGCACCCACGCCGTGCTGGGAGCCTGCCGGCGCGGGCTGGAGCTGCTGGACGAGCACCGCATGACGATGGGCGCCTCGGAGCTGCGGGCCAGGGCCGCCGCGCAGGGGGCGGAACTGGCCCTGCTCGCCCAGAGGGTGGCCCTCGGCCGGGGCGACGCGCGCGGGCTGCTGCGGTGGAGCGAGCGCTGGCGGGCCACCGCCCTGACGGTCCCGCCCACCCGGCCGCCGGACGACCCGGAGCTTCTGCGGCACGTGACGGCCTTCCGCGAGATCGCCGCCCGGGTCGAGGAGGCCAGGGGCGAGGGGATCCCCGTGCCCTCGCTGGAGCGCGAGCTGCGCAGACTGGAACGGGACATCCGCGCCCACACCCTGCGCGCCCGCAGCCAGGGAGGCAGGGCCGGGCACCACCTCGACGTCGGCGCCCTCCTCGACTGCCTCGACGGTTCCGGCGACGGGCGGCTGGTCGAGATCGTCGCCGTCGACGGCACGCTGCACGTCCTGCTGTGCGGCAGGGGCCGCGTGCGCAGGTTCACCGCGGGCCGCTTCGCCGACGCGGCGCTGGAGGCCGACCACGCCCGCGCCGGGCTGCGGCGCGTGGCCTACCGCAGGCCGGGCGACTGGCTGCCCCTGCTGGAGGTCACCGGGCGGCGCATGGAGGAGGCCCTGCTCGGCCCCGCAGTACGGCATCTGGGCGACGGACCCGTCGTGGTGGTCCCGCCGGGGCGCCTGCACGGCGTGCCCTGGGCGCTGCTGCCCTCGCTGCGGGAGCGCGTGCTCAGCGTGTCGCCGTCGGCGACCGCCTGGTTGCGCGCCCGGCGGCTGCGGCCACCGGCCGAGCACGTCGTCCTCGTCCGCGGCCCCGGCCTGGCGACGGGCGGCGCCGAGGTTCCGAAGCTCGCCGCGCGGTACGGCACGGCGACGGTGCTGCGCGACGGCACCGCCACGGCGGCGGACGTCCTGGCGGCCATCGACGGCAGCGGGCTCACCCACATCGCCGCCCACGGCACCTTCCGCGCGGACAGCCCCATGTTCTCCTCGCTGCGGATGGACGACGGCCCGCTCACCGTGCACGACTTCGAACGCCTCGACAAGGCGCCGTACCGGATGGTCCTGTCCAGTTGCGACTCCGGCAGGCTCCAGCCCGTCGGGGCCGACGAACTGCTCGGGCTGGCCACGGCCCTGCTGCCGCTGGGGACGGCGGGCATCGTGGCCAGCGGCCTTCCGGTCGACGACGAGGCCGTGATCCCGCTGATGCTCTCCCTGCACGACGGGCTGCGCCGCGGCCTGAGCCTGGCCGAGGCGCTGCGCGACGCGCGGGGCCGCGTGCCGCGCGACGCGCTCCACCAGGCCACCGGATGGTCCTTCTCCGCCGTCGGCGCCGGCTGACCCCGGCGGGTGGTCGTAGGCCTGGGTCGGTTCCGGCGGGTGGCCGTCGGCGTGGGTGACCCCGGCCGACGGCGTGGAGCCGCCCGGGATTCCCCCGAGGCCGTCACCGAGGTGCGGCGCACCGGCTCCGGCCTAGCGTGCTTGTTGCCCGGTTCCATCGCACGCGCAAAGGAGGCAGTCATGGCCGCTGGAGATTTCCAGTCCTTCCCGGCCGGTTTCACGCTGGACGGCGCCATCGAGGCGACCGTCGTCGACCCGGGAGGCAACCCGACCGACATCGTCCGCAGGGGCGACGCCTGGAAGATCGACGCCAAGTGGCGGCTCACCGGGGCCCTCGTGGAGATGATCTGCGGGACCTGGCAGCTCAGGGTCGTCGCCGACCCGCTGGGGCCCGGCAGCCCCGTCGTCGTCGCCCGCCCCGACGTTCCCCTCACCCCGGCCACGGGCACCTACGGTGACCTGATCGACCTGCAGAACCAGCTGACGCCCGCGACCTACCAGCTCATCGTCGAGCTCGGCTACACCACGGGGGCGGGCAACCCCGGCACCCTCGCGGGCCTGGTCAAGCTGGGAGAGATCAAGGTCACCCCGTGACCGGCCGGGCCCGGCTCCGTGCCCGCCGCCCTCCGCCCCCGGGCGCGGCCGACGCCGCTCCCGGACACCCTCGGGCGTGGCCGGCGCGGTACGGTGCCGGGCCCCGCGGCACCTCCGCGACACGGGGGCCGGTTCCGCGGACCCGGGGGCCCGTGGAACCGGCGGCGCAGGACATGTCCGTACGGCTCAGGCGGGGCCGGGCGCCCGGTACGGCTCAGGGGCGGCCGGGCGTCCTGTACTGCTCGGGGGCGTCCTGTACTGCTCAGGAGGGGAAGGCGACGGCTTTGCCGATCAGGTCGGCGTAGCCGTCCTCCAGGTCCTCGGGGAGCTTGTCCACGGGGAAGAAACGAAGGGCGCTGTGCTCCTCGCTGACCCGTAGTGAGGCGCAGCCGTCGACCGTGGCGCGCAACGCCACGATGAGCACCTTCCCCGACTTCGCGATGCTCAGGATCTCCGCGCCGACGACGGGACCGACGACCACGTCAAGACCGCTCTCCTCGTGGACCTCGCGCCTGACGACCTCGGCCAGGGTGTGGTCCTCCCTGTCCGGCCACCCGCCGGGGAGTTCCCACTTGTCCCGAGGATTCCGGCAGAGCAGTACACCGTCGTCCACCAGTACCACGGCTTTGATCGATGCGTGCATGAAGTACCAGCCGGTCTCGGCGTCTATCACGGGACGGTCCTTCCGACGGCGATGAAGTGGATCTTCCACATCATCACCGTCATCGCCGCGGAACGCCACCTCCCGGGCAAGCGGGCAAGCGGTCGGGCGAGCGGGCGGTCGGACCCAACAAATCCTCAACATGTCCTCAACGCCTCCCCGCCTACGGTCTCCGTGTCACTCCACTCCCGGCAGGGAGAGCCGAACAACTGCCGAGCGCCGCGGCGGCATACGGCTCGGCCTCGCTCCCGGGCCCGGACCCGGTCCCGCCCTCGGATGAGAGAAGCCGGTCAGGGGTGCCCGGTCCTGGCGAGCACGCCGAGGGCCTTCTCCCGTCCCGGGCCGTCGCCCGCGCCGTCGAAGACGGCCAGTGCCTCCCGGGCGAGCCGGGAGGCGCGTTCGGCCGCCCCCTCGGCGAGGTCGGCTTCGGCGAGGGCGACCAGTGCCCGGGCGTTGAGCAGCCGGTCGCCGAGCCGTACGGAGATGCCTCTCGCCTTCTGGGCGAGGGTCCGGGCCTCGGGGACCAGGTGCTGCGACAGCCGTACCGCGGCGAGGTCGAGGAGCGCGTCGGCGTGCCTGTGCCGGTCGCCGAGAGAGGACAGGATCGAGATCGCCTTCTCCAGCTCGTCCGCCGCCTCGTCCGGCCGGCCCGCCCGGTGCAGCACCGTGCCGAGGGCGTGGCGCGCGTCGGCGGCGCCGGACGGGTCGGCGCGCTCGTCGAACTCGGCGAGGCACGCGGTGAGGTTGCGTTCGGCGTCCGCCGGCCTGCCCTGCTCCAGGAGCACCTGGCCGAGCCTTCGCCTGGTGTGGGCGACGTCCCTGGCCGATCTCGCGCGTATGAACATGCCGAGCGCGAGCCGCAGCCGTTCGTGGGCGTCGTCCCAGCGCAGCTCCGCCCGGTGCAGGTCGCCCAGGTCGCGCAGGACGAGCGCCTCGGCACGCCCGTCCCCCGTACGGCGTGCCGCCTCCAGGGCGAGCTCGCCGACGTGCCGCCAGGAGTCGAGGAAGCGGTGGCGTTCCATGAACGGCGTGAGCAGGTGGGCCAGCCGCCAGGCGGCGTCCCACAGCCCGGCCCTGTGCAGGTCCTCGACCAGGGCGGTCAGGAACACACGCTCGGCCAGCAGCCAGTTCACCGACTCGCGGATGTCGGTGGTCGCGAAGGCCGGCCGGTCGACGCGCACGCCGGACGCCCGGCCGGACACAAGGGGGAACCGGGAGGCGCGGACCCTCGTCATGACGACGCTCGCCAGCCCGGTGAGGGTCTGGTGAACGGCGTCCGCGCCGCTCTGCGCGACCAGCTGCTCCCGGGCGTACAGGCGGGTCATGTCGTGCGTGCGGTAGCGGACCTGTCCGGCGGCGTCGATGCTGTGCGTCTCCAGAAGGCCCGCGTCCACCAGTGTCTCCGCCTCGTCGCCGAACAGCGCGGAGACCCAGTGGGCGAAGTCGGGCGCCGAGAGCGCCCCGAGCGCGCGCAGCATGCGCTTGGCCTTGTCCGGCAGTTCGTCGTAGCCGATCGAGTAAACGCTGCGCACGGTCTGGTCTCCCGAGTGCAGCAGGTCGAGCCGCCGGTGCTCGTCGTCGAGGAGGGTCGCCAGGTGCTCGACCGTCCAGGCCGGGCGTGCCGCCAGCCGGGCTCCGGCGATGCGCAGCGCGATGGGCAGGCCGCCGCACGCGCGCCCGAGCCGGCGGGTCGCCTCGGGCTCCGCGGACGCCCGGTGCGGGCCTATCAGCTGCACGAGAAGGGCCACCGCCTCGTCGTCGTCCAGGACGTCCACCGGCAGCCGCACCGCGTCGGTGAGCCCGCCGAGCGAGGAACGGCTGGTGACGATCGTCGGGCACGAGATGAGCAGGGGCCGCACCTGGCTCTCCTGCCAGGCGTTGTCCAGCAGCAGGAGCATCCTCCGGCCGGCCGTGTAGGCACGGAACAGCTTCTCCCGCTGCTGGAGGGTGGCGGGCATCGCCTGGACGGGGCAGCCGAGCCAGCGTAGGAGATCCTCCAGTACCGCGGCGGCGCTCACCGGCCGGCCCTGGTCGCCGCGCAGGTCGGCGTAGAAGACGCCGTCGGGAAAGCGTTCGCGCATGCGCCACGCGGCGTGTACGGCGAGCGCCGACTTGCCCGCCCCCGCCTGCCCGTGGACGACGACGTGGGCCGGGGCTCCCGCGTCGGCCATCAGCGGCTCCAGCCGCGACAGCAGGGTCTGCCTGCCGGTGAAGTGGGCCACGTCGTGGGGGAGGAGCACGGGCGGCCCGGCCGTGATGTGCAGCGAGGCGTCGTCGTGCAGCATGCGGTGGTACAGCAGCTGCAGATCGGGGTCGGGTTCGATCGCGTGCCCGTCGTCCATCGCCCGGCGCAGGCTGTCGTAGGCCTCCAGCGCCTCCACGCGCCGTCCGCTGCGGTAGAGGGCGAGCATGTGCTGTCCGTGGAAACGCTGCCACAGCGGATGCAGCCTGACGAGCCGCCGGAGGTCGGCCACCAGCTCGCGATGGCGACCGGCCTTCAGATCGAGGTCGATGCGCCGTTCGACGGCGAGCAGCCGGAACTCCTCCAGCTCTTCGCGCATGGCCGACGTCTCCGCCCATCGGTGCCCGTCGGGGTCGACGTCCTCCAGCACCGGCCCCCGCCACAGCTCCAGCGCCTCGCCGAGCAGGGAGCGGGCGTGTTCGTCCCGTCCGTCGCGCGCGGCGGTCAGCCCCTCCTCGACCAGCCGCCGGAACCGGTGGACGTCGATCAGGTCGTCGTCGACCGCCAGGGTGTAGGTGCCGGCGACCGTCGTGATGACGTCCTTGCCGATCAGCTGCCTGAGCCGGCCGACATAGCCGCGCACCAGCGAGTCGGACCTCTCGGCGTCCCCGTGCGGCCACAGCAGGTGATGCAGCCGGGCCAGCGGCATCGGACGGCGCGGATTGAGCACGAAGAGCGCCAGAAGATCGCGATGCTTGGCGGCCGTCGGGGTGCAGTCACGCGCCCCGTCGCCGACCCGAAGCGCCCCCATGATCCGAAAATCCATGACAGTCTCCCGGTGACACGGTTCGGACACGTCGGTAACCGCGAGTCTTCATATCACGGGAGGATCCGATGCCACGGCCGCCGCTGCTCCCCTCCGACACCGCGTCGCCCGCCCACGACACCTCCGGGTCGCGTCCCGGGTTCACCGCTACCCCGCACACCGCGCGGGAGCGGCACGGTGACGTCGAGGGCATGCGCGTCATACCTGACGGCGGATGACAGGAACGAGCGGGATGCTGGGAGCATGGCACTCAACTGGAAGATCGTCATCGACTGCGCGGATCCGCATGCCCAGGCCGCCTTCTGGGCCGCCGCGCTCGGCTATGAGGTGGAGGACAACCGCGTGCTCATCGGGCGGTTGCTGAGCGCCGGCGCGGTCCCGCAGGACGCGGTCGTGACCGTGGACGACAGACCCGCGTTCCGGACGCTCCAGGCCGTACGGCATCCGGACGACCCGGTTCAGGAGGGCACCGGGATCGGAATGGGCAGGCGACTGCTGTTCCAGCAGGTGGCCGAGCCCAAGACGGTCAAGAACCGCCTGCACCTCGATCTGCACGCCGGTCCGGACCACCGGGACGCCGAGGTCGCCCGGCTCCGGGAACTCGGCGCCACGCTCCTCCAGGAGGTCAAGGAACCGGGCACCGAACATGTGGTCATGGCCGACCCCGAGGGCAACGAGTTCTGCGTTCAGTGATGACGTGGCGCGCGGCGCGGTGAAGGTCACCGGCTGGACCTCTCAGGCCGGTCCGCCTTGACTTCCGTCGTGGCGCCGGCCCGCGTCGGCGGCGGGGTCGTCGAAGAGCGTCGGGGCGGTGGCGTCGCTCGCCCGTTTCAGCTCGCCGGGGGCGAACAGGCGGATCACGCCGTACTCGCCGTCGTATCCCGGCTCCCGGACGACCTCCCCGCGGCGCAGGCGGCCGATCGCCTCCCCGAGCGAGGGCAGGCGGGCCTCAAGGGCGCCGACCGGCACCTCCTGGAGGATCCTCAGCTCGGGGCCGAAGGCGGCGATGAGCCTGTCGATCTCGCCGGAGACCTTCTTGCTGCCCGGCCCGACCTCCAGGATCTCGCCCACGATCTCCGGGAGCGGGACGAGCCTGTCGAAGGCGTCGGCCTCGCCGGGCCGGGCGTGGCCGGCGGGGCGGTCGGCCAGGTCCTCGACCCGGCTCAGCACGCCGACCGTGAGCGGTTTCCCGCACACCGGGCAGATCCCGCCGTGCTCGCGCGTCTTGTCCGGCTCCAGCCGGACGCCGCACCTGCGGTGCCCGTCCAGGTGGTACCTCCCCTCCTCGGGGAAGAACTCCACCGTCCCCTCGTATCCGGTGCCGGTCCGTAACGCGCGCAGGACCGCGAAGTAGTCCAGGTCGACGTCGAACATCGTGGTCTCGCGGCCGATCCGGGGCGGGGAGTGCGCGTCGGAGTAACTCACCATTCGGTAGCGGTCCAGCCCGGAGACCCGCCGGTTCATCGCCGGATCGCTGGACAGGCCGGTCTCCAGGGCGAAGATGTGGCCGGAGAGGTCGCCGTAGCACTCCTCGATCGTGTCGAACCCGGACTTGGAGCCGAACACGCCGAACCACGGTGTCCAGACGTGGGCGGGCACCAGGTGGGCACCGTCACCGCTGTCCAGGGTGATCTCCAGCAGGTCGCGGGAGTCGATGCCGACGGTCGGCCTGCCGTCGGCGCCCAGGTCGCCGACCTGCCCGAGCCTGCGGTTGAACGTCTCCGCCGCCTCGAAGTCCGGTACGTGGACCAGGTGGTGGATCTTTCGGGTGCGTCCGCCGCGCCGGTAGACCGTGGAGATCTCCACCGACAGCGTGAACCGCACCCGGTCGGAGGCCACGGAGGACGGCAGCGTCCGGGCGATCTCCCGGTCCAGCTCGTCGCGCAGGCGGAACAGCCCCGGCTCGGCGGGCACGAGGTTCTCGCGCAGCAGCGCGAACCACGCCGGGTGCGTGAAGTCACCGGTGCCCAGCAGCGTGACACCCTTGCGCCGCGCCCACCAGGTCAGGTGCTTCAGGTCGCTGTCCCTGCTGCAGGCCCTGGAGTATCGCGAATGGATGTGCAGGTCCGCGTGGAAGCGCATTCCTGACACTTTTCCACCGGAGGGCGGCCGTAACACTCCGCCGGGGACGGACGGAGCGGCAGGCCCCTTCGCCGGGGTGGAACGCGGCCCGGATCAAAGCCCCAGCAGCTTCGGCCACGTGGCCTCGCCGACCAGCCCGTCGTCGTCGAGCCCCGTGTCGCTCTGGAAACGCCTCAGCTCGGCGACGACCGACGGCCCGTAGACGGCGGGTTCGGCCACCTCCGGGTCCAGCTTCAGGGCATAGCCCCTGGCACGCAGCAGATAGAAGCAGTTGGCGGCGTGATGGCCGGTGTCGCCCGGACTGAGCAGGGGCAGCTGGACCGTGATCGTCTCCGCCGACGGCGCGGGGGTGCCGGGGCGTGGTGCTCCGGCCTCCACCCAGGCGTACAGCGGTTCGCCGGGGCAGTCGGTGCTGTAGCCGTCGCGGTGGCCCTTGATCTCCCTGCCCGCGCCGCCGTTCTCGCGCAGGTAGTCGATCGCGTCGAGGATGCCCAGCAGCATGTCGTCCGGTGGGTGGGTCAGTCCCGAGGTGCCGACCAGGCCCAGTACGGCGTAGTGGCCGGCGTTGAGGCCGGCGCCGTTCGCGGCGGGCAGGTGTCCCGGGCCGCGGCCCTGGAAGACCTTGCGGTGCGGGCAGACCATCATCGAGTAGCCGATGTCGATCCAGCCGTTGTTGTCCATGTGGTAGTTCTGGATCCCCTTGATCACGGCCACGCACTTGGAGTGGTCCCCGGCGATGCCGGGGTCGACGTGGTCGCCGGTGTAGTGGATCTTGACGCCCCGGGTGTGGGTGAGCGGGGTGTAGGCACCCCGGGGAGCGCGGGCCCCCCAGTCGTGACGGCTGATCATGGTCATGGGCGTCTCCTCGGCTCGTGCCCGCGAGGGGGCGGAAACGGGGTGGCCGTGCCGGGGGAGTCAGACACTCTCCCCCTCCTCTTCGATCTCCGGAACCAGGCCGACCTGGGTGAGCTGCCGCGTCAGCCGTGCGACCTGCCGCTGGAGGACGCGGATCTGCTCCGCCTGCCGGGCGATCTCGGCCTGCATGCGGAGCTGGGTGTTGACGTCGAACGCGCTCGCCCGCTGGTAGGCACCCTGTTCGGCCTGGCGGAGCGCCGCCCGCTCGGCCGCGGCCTCCTGATCCTGCGCGGCCCGCCTGGCCTGCCGCGCGGTGTAGAGGGTCGACAGCAGCCCCGCGGCCGCGCCGATGGCGCCGACGATGATCCCGGGGTCCATCATCGCCTCCGTTCCGACGGTTCAGGCCAGCGCGACAGGCGCAGGATGAGCCCCGCCACGGCGACCTGCACGATGCAGGACCAGTACGCCTGCGGGATCGCCCCCTGGATGCCGCCGACCAGGTGGATCACGGCCCAGCCCACCAGCACGCCCGAGGTCAGGGCGAACGCCGTCCAGTCGGTCACGGCGAACGCCTGGACGGTGCACAGGACCGCGCAGACGCACCAGGGGATCGCCAGGGTCCAGAGCGGTGCGACGGAGGCGAGATAGGCGTAGGTGGGTGTGCCGACGGCGGCCGGATCGACCCAGTACAGCCGGATCGCCTGGCTGCCGCTCCACAGTGCCAGGAAGAGCAGCACCGACCCGCGGAAGCCGACCCGATGGTCGAACCGGTGCACGTACGTGCGTATCACCTGTATCACCGCAGGGACACCCCCGGGGATGCGATCAAGCTCTCCATACAGAGGGTGACGTATGTGCTACGGAAAGTATAGGGAGCGGATCGCCTCTTGACCGTCGGGCAAGAGGTCAGTGGCCTTTCGGTGATATTCAGCCGGTCGGCCGGTCGCCGGGCGGGTCCTGCCCGCCCGGCGCGGCCTCGTCGCCGGCGTGTCGTACGGCTATGCCTCGTACTTGTCGTGGTGCAGGAACTCGTTGATGTATCTCTGCCGGCCCAGCGGCGTCAGGTCGAGGTAGTTGTACGTGCCGACCAGCGGCTCGGGGCCGCGTCCGTACGTCGAGTAGGTGTGGAAGACGCTGTCGCCCTCGTGCAGGAAGACGCTCACTCCCTGCCCGTCGCCCTGCGTCATGAAGGCCATGCCCTCCAGCAGGAGCGTCGCCTTGTTCTTGTAGTTGTACTCGACGGGGGCGACGGCCTCGTCCATCGAGACGTTGAAGTCGTAGTTGAAGTCGCTGCCGTACGACGAGTACCACGGCAGGGTCCAGCCCATGCGCGTCTTGAACCGCTCGATGGCGGCCAGCGGCGCGCGGGAGACGAGGGCCAGCGTCGTGTCGGAGGCGTGCAGGTGCGACAGGTGGCCGACGTTGTCGATCAGGAGCGAGCAGCTCTGGCAGCCCTGGTCGGACTCCCACAGCCACATGAAGTGGTAGATGATGAGCTGGCGGCGTCCGTCGAACAGGTCGGGCAGGCCGACCTTGCCGTCCGGGGCCTCGAAGACGTACTCCTTGTCCACCTTGACCATGGGCAGCTTGCGGCGTTCCTCGTTGACCATGTCCCGTACCCGGGTGGACTCCTTCTCCTTCACGAGAAGCTCCTTGCGAGCGGCCAGCCACTCGTCCCGGGACACGACCTGAGGAAGATCCATCCTGTTCTCCTTGTGGTGAGGGGGCTGTTTGCGGTGAGGGGCTGTGCGGCACGACGGGCCGTCATCCGGCCGCCGACGACACAGTGGCCCAGGTGCGATGTAAACACGCGTCCCCGGTAAATGCACCTTTGACGATGCCCATTGGGAATGGGGCGAAATAACGGTGGGGCGGGTCCGGCTGCTTTATCTGTTTCCTCCTCGGCGACCTGGAATTTTGGTCTCTCCGGAAACGGTCCGCCGCATCAAGGAAGGTACGTTCGTGGTGATTGCGGTCCCGTCGCCGATGTTCTCGGACGTGTTCCGTTCCGTGTTTCCCCGCTCCGATCTATGTTTGACGTCGGGAATATGTGAATGTTTGATGGAAAGGGGCAAGGTGGGTGTTTCGCACGGTGAAGCCGTTTCCGGGCGCCGTTCCCTGCCCTGGGCGGTTCAGGTGCTGGCGCCCGCCGTCGGCCTGTCCAATTTCGGGGACAGTTTGGCGGTGACCGCCCTGTTGCTCGATTTCCACGATCGATACGCGGACGGGACGGCGACGGCCGCCGTATTCCTCGCCCTGTCGGTACCGAGCGTGATCCTCGTCGGTTTCGCCGGTCGGGTGGCGGACAGGCTGCCCGTCCGGCGAGTCCTGATCCCGGCCGGTGTGGCGCTGATGTCCATCTGTACGGCGATGGCGTACCTCACGTCGGCCGTCCTCATCGTCGTCCTGCTGGCGGCGCTCGCCGGGATCATGGCGTTCGCCACCCCTGTGATGATGAAGGCCGTGGCCGACGCCTCCCCGGCCGATCTGCTGAGCCGCTCCCAGGCGCGGATGGCCATGATGGCCAACCTCGGCTTCCTGATCGGACCCGCTGCGGGCGGTGTCCTGATGGAGGCGGCCGGGCTGCGGACGGTTCTGCTTGTGGACGCGGCGAGCTTCGCCGCGCTGCCGCTGGCGGCCCTGCTCCTGCGGGCGGGAAGGGACGGCACGGAGGGGACGCGCCCCATCGGCTCCCATGGCTCCTCCTCCTGTGACTCCTCCTCCTGTGGCTCCTCCGTCTCCGGTGGTGCGCGGGCCGGATCCGGTCTGCTGCCGGGGCTTCGCGCGATGGCGGCCGCGCCGGGCCTCCTGCGGGTGGTCGGGTTCGGGGTCGTCCTCACCGTGGCCCTTCAGGTGGTGAACGTCGTGGAGGTCTTCTTCGTCCGCGACGACCTCGGGGCCGGCGCCGGGATGTTCGGAGTCCTCATGGTGGGCTGGTCGTCCGGCCAGGTCAGCGGGGCCTGGACGGCCGGTCGCCTGCCGGCGAGGTGGAACCCGGCGTCGGTGGCGTCGGTGGCGACGTTCGTGATGGCCGTCGTCATGACCTCGGTGGCCGCGGTCGGCGACGTCCGGACGCTGTTCGCCCTCCTGGTGCTGAACGGCTTCGCCTACGGGGCCTTCGGGGTGGCCCGCCAGACCCTGCTGGCGGGGTCGGTCGACACGGCGGTCAGGGGCAGCGTCTTCGCGGCGCACGTGGCGTTGCTCAACGTCGCGAGCACGGCCGCGCTGCTGGCCGGAGGCGTCATGTCCGCCTTCGTCGCGCCCAGAGCCGTCTTCGGGCTGGTGGGGGCGGCCATGCTCCTGTCGGTCCTGGTCTCCCGGCCGTGGCGCCGATCCGCCCCGCTCCACCGCCCGCCGTACCGGCGCCCGGACGATCACGGACGCGGTGGCCGGCTCGGGCGGCCACGGAGGTGGTGAGGGGGAGCGGTCGCCGTGCCGGGAGAGTCCTGGGAGAGCCGCCGGGAGAGTTCTAGGAGAGCAGGGACATCCAGCGGTCGTGGAGTCGTTCGACCAGGTCGTGGTCGAACGGGGCCCGGTAGGTCACCTCGACCAGGCCCTCCTCGCCGATCGGTATGACGTCGAAGAACAGCCCGTACTTCGCGTGCCCGGCCTCGGGCGCGGCGATCTCGACCTCCAGGCCGGGCCAGGAGAGCTCCGTCAGCGCGGGGTTGAGGTCGAACACCACCTCGACCGCCGAGTCGAGCCGGTCGGTGGCGCCCAGCAGCCTGGTGAGCCGTCCCTGGATCCGGCCGTGGTAGTCGTCGAACGACTCGCTCGACGAGCTGGTGACGGTGGCCACCTCGAGGAAGTGGCCGACGAACGCGTGCTCGTCCGGGGTGGCCCGGCGGTCGACGTGTACGCCGACGGACAGCTCCGCCCGTCCCGTGACCTGGTGCAGCGCGTGCCCGAACGCGCTGAACGCGAGCATGAACGGGGTGCACCCCACCCGCTTGGCGCGGTCGGTGACGGCGGACCAGAAGCCGGAGGGCAGGCGGGAGGTGTGGCGCGAGGCCGGTTCGAAGTCGACGGCGGCGACCGGTTCCGGCGGCGGAGCCGTACCTCCGCGTCCCTCGTGCGCGAGGCCGCGCAGGCGCTCGGGCACCGGGACGACGGCGGTGGGCGGCGAACCGCCGTGTACGGCCTGGGCGTAGGCGTCGGTGAGGTCGGCCAGGATGAGCGCGGCGGACACGCCGTCCATGACGAGGTGGTGCGCGCACAGGACCAGCGTGTGCAGGTCCGGCCCGTGCCTGAGCAGGGCGGCGCGGAACAGGGGCCCGCCTTCGAGCGGGAACGGGGCGTTCGTCCACCGGCGGAAGTCGTCGCCCTCGACGACGGGGACGTCCAGCGTGACGTTCCGGTCGCACCGCAGCAGCGTTCCCTCCTCGGCCACCGTGGCCCGCAGCGCGGTGTGACGGCGCCAGACCGACCGCACCGCGGAGACGGCGGCCTCCTCGTCGAGCGGGCCGCGCAGGTGGAGCAGCACGCTCTCGTGGTAGGCGGTCCACTCGGGGCCGTGGTCGCGCTGCAACCGCCACAGCCGTCGCTGCTGCGGGGTCGCCGGCCATTGGAGGTCCTTCCTCGGCGGCAGGAACTCGGCCTCCCTGAGCCGGTCGACGCCTCGCTCGACGGCCTCTAGGAGCTGGTCCACGTCGCGGTCGTCGTGGGCGGTGGACAGGAAGAACGTCCGGCCCTCCCACACGTAGACCCCGTCGGCCAGCAGGCTCTGGTAGAGCATCTCCAGCTGCAGGGGCTGGTAGAAACTGGACGCGCCGCGGTACTCGACGCGCCACAGCGAGCCGAACGAGGCGATCGTGTACGGCAGTTCCTCGGTGCGGATGATCTCCGCCAGGGCGTCCGTGACCCGCTTGGCCCGGCCGTTCAGCTCCTCGTAGAGGGCGGGTCCCCGCGCCTCGATGTGGTCCAGCACCGCGCGCGCCGCGCTGACCGAGAGCGGGTGTTTCTGGAACGTCCCCCCGAACAGGGTGGTCCTCGCGGTCGGCGCGCTGTCGTCGCCGTAGCCCCACGAGCCGCCGTCCATGCCGTCCATCAGGTCGGAGCGGCCGGCGATGGCCGCGATCGGCAGGCCGCCGCCGAGGATCTTCCCGTAGGTGGCGAGATCCGGTGTGACGCCGAAGTGGCCCATCGCGCCGCGCGGGCCGGCGCGGAAGCCGGTGATCATCTCGTCGGCGATCAGCACGATGCCGCGTTCGGCGGTGAGCCGCCGCAGCGCCGCCAGGAAGGCTGCGGGCTGTACGGACGGGTTGCGGTTCTGCACGGGCTCGATGATGACCGCGGCGAGGTCGTCCGCCACGGCCCTCAGGTGCTCCAGCGAGGCGTCCTCGCCGTAGGGCAGCACGATCGCCTCGTCCACCGCCCCGGGGGACAGGCCCGGCGCGATCGGCAGGGACTGTCCGGGTTCCAGGCCCCCGCGGGCCAGGACCGCGTCGACCAGCCCGTGGTAGGACTTCTCGAAGTAGGCGATCCTGCGCCGCCCGGTGGCCAGCCGCGCCAGCCGGACCGCGCCCATCACGGCCTCGGAGCCGGTGTTGCAGAACGTGACCCGGTCGTGGCCGGTGACCCGGCAGAACTGTTCGGCCAGCTCGTAGCTCTGCCTGAGCTGGTATCCCAGCGAGTAGGTCTGGTCGAGCTGGCGCCGTACGGCCTCGGTCACGAAGTCGGGGTTGTGGCCGAACAGCTGGACGCCGAAGCCCATGCAGTAGTCCGTGTAGGCGTTGCCCGCCGCGTCCCAGATCCGTGCGCCCCGCGCCCGTTCGGCCACGACGGGGACGAGCAGTTCCTTCAGCTCGGGCCGGAAGTTCGCCCACGGGCGGCTCTCGGCGAGGCGCGGCCGGTAGGTGCCCGCCAGCTTCTTGGCGGAGTCGTCGCGCGCGCTCATCCGCGCCACGAGTTCGTCCACGTAGCGCTGCTGGGGCGGGCTGAGCCGGTCGGCGCGGGAACGACCGGCTGACGGTGCGGCGGGTGGTGTAGCAGGTGGTGCGGCGGGCGGCGTGGCAGGTTGTGCGGCAGGCGATGCGGCGGCTGGGGCGGACGGGACGGCGGGCTGCGAACGCGCCGCCGAGGCGCCGCCGCCGTTCCCGTTGGAGCCGCTTCCCCCACCGCCGGTTCCGCTGCCGTTCCCGCCGGAGCCGTTCCCGCCGGTGCCGAGGACGCGCAACTGCTCCTGCATGACGGCCAGCTGCGCGGCGAGGATGCGGGTTATCGACTCGTCGGCCGTCACCGGCCCGGCCCCCGCTCCCGGCGGCACGGCCGTCGTTCCCGATACGGCCACCGCGGGCACGGCCGTCGTCCCCGGTACGGCCGCCGCGGGCACGACCGTCACCTGGGGGGCGGCCACCGCCACGGCCACCGCCGCCGGCGCGGGTGCGGGCGCGGGGGCCTGCGCCTCGATGGCGACGGCGAGCGCGCGCACGGTCGGGTAGTCGTCGAAGAGCATCGTCGGCTGGAACGAGGAGCCGTAGCGCTCGTTGAGCTGGGACACCAGCTTCAGCAGCACCAGGCTGTCGGCCCCGAGGTCGAGGAACTTCGCGTGGTCGGAGACCTCGGCGGGACTCAGCTTGAGGTGGTCGGCGAGCAACGTCCTGATCGTTGTGACGATGTCGTCCCTCATGCCGCTGTCCTTTGTGATCGCCCAGTGTCGGGTCCGTTGCCAGGGATAGGTGGGAAGGTCGGGAACGAAGACGCCGGTTGGACAGACGGCGTCCCAGTTCAGCTCGGCTCCTGCGCGGTAGAGCCGCACCAGCGTGGGCACGGTTCCGCCGTCGCGGTGCGCCTGCACGACGCGCACCGCGTCACCGCGCCGCCGCGCGGTTCCGGCGATTCCCGAGGCGTGGATCGGTTTCGGGCCTATCTCCAGGAAGGCGCTGAAGCCGGTCTCCAGGAGCGTCTCGATCGCCTGCTGGAAGCGGACAGGGCCGGTGATGCCCTCCGCCCAGTAGCCGGAGTCGAGCCGGGTGCCGCCGACGATCTCGCCCAGGACGGTCGAGCAGAACAGCGCCGATCCGGCGGGAGCCGCCGGATCCACCCGTGCCGCCCGCATCGCCTCCGCGGCGGGCCGCATGTGCGGGCTGTGGAAGGCGTACTCGCCGGGGAGCGGCACACAGCCGAACCCGGCCCGCCCGAGCGCCTCCGTCACGCCGGTGAGGGCCGGGTCGGGCCCCGAGACGACGAAGGAGCCGGGGCCGTTGTGGGCGGCGATGACGACGCCGTCCTCCAGGTACGGCACGGCCTCGGCCGCCGGCCCCGTGACGGCCACCATGCGGCCACACCCGTGGACGCGCCGCATCGAGGCGCCACGCGCGGCCGTGAGCCTCGCCGCCGACTCCAGATCGAGCAGCCCGGCCGCGTAGGCGGCGGCCGTCTCTCCCGCGCTGTGCCCGACGACGGCCGCGGGGACCACCCCCAGGGAACGCCACAGGTCGTACATCCCGGCCTGGAAGGTGAACAGCACCGCCTGCGCCACGTCGGTGTGCGGGGGAAGCGGCTCCTCGCCGCCCAGCAGCGCCCGCACCGACACGTTCAGCGAGCGCCTGAAGACGGGCTCGCAACGGGCCACGACCTCGGCGAAGGGCACCTCGTCCAGCAGGTGACGGGCCGTGCCCGGACGCCAGGCGCCCTGACCGGAGAACACCAGGACGGGGTCGCGCCAGGGCGCGCCGTCGTCGGCGGTCACGGGAAGGTCCTCCAGCTCTCGCAGGAGCTGCTCCCGGTCCCGCACGACCACGGCGGCGCGGTGCCTGTGGTGGGCCCGCCGTACGGCCGCGCTGTGGCACAGGTCGGTGAGGGACACCTCCTCGCGGGCGCGCAGGAAGTCGGCGTAGCGTCCGGCCAGGACGCGCAGCGCGGTCTCGCTCCGTGCCGACAGCGGCAGGACGAGCGCCCCGTGAACGGAGACGGGGCCGGGCGGCGGAACGGACGCCGGGCCGGGAGCGGGGACGGAACCGGGAGCGGGGCCGGGACCGGGAACGGAGACGGGGACGGAACCGGAAGTGGAGACGAGAACGGGGGTGGGGACGGAACCGGAAGTGGAGGCGGGGACGGAGGTGGGGACGGGGACGGGGGTGGGGACCGGTGCGGAGGACCGGGTACGGCCCGGCGGCCCCGCCGAGACGATGACGTGCGCGTTGGTGCCGCCGAAGCCGAACGAGCTCACCGCGCCCGTCAGCGGTTCCGCGGCGGCCCACGGCAGTGCCTCGGTGACAACCCGCATTTTCGTGCCGTCCAGCCGGAGCCGGGGGTTCGGCGGCGTGGAGTGCAGCGAGGCGGGCAGGTGGCCGTGCCGCAGGCACAGGATCAGCTTGGCCAGGCCCGCGATCCCGGCCGCCGCCTCGGTGTGCCCGATGTTGGACTTCACCGAGCCCACGTGGCAGATTCCCGTCTCCCGCCTGCCGTACGTGCGCAGCAGCGCGCCCATCTCGATCGGGTCGCCGAGCTGCGTGCCCGAGCCGTGCGCCTCGACGTAGGAGACGGCGTCGGCGCGCAGGCCCGCGTCCGCCAGCGCCCGGCGGATCACGGTCTCCTGCGCGGGCCCGTTGGGCGCGGTGAGCCCGTTGCTCCGGCCGTCCTGGTTGACCGCTGAGCCCCGGATGACGGCCAGGATCTCGTCGCCGTCGCGCTCGGCCGCCTCCAGCGGCTTGAGCAGCAGCAGGGCGCAGCCGTCCGAGCGGACGAAGCCGTCGCCGCCGGCCCCGAACGACCGGCAGCGGCCGTCCGTCGCCATCATCCCGAACCTCGACAGCGACACCCAGTTCTCCGGCCCCAGCACGACGTTGACCGCCCCCGCCAGCGCGACGGAGCAGGCGCCGCGCCGCAGGCTCTGCACGGCCATGTCGACGGCCACCAGCCCGGAGGAGCAGGCGGTGTCCACCGCGACGCTGGGGCCGCGCATGTCCCAGGCGTAGGAGATGCGGTTGGCGGCGATCGAGAGGGCCTGGCCCGTGCTGAAGTACGGGCCGATGGCCGACAGGTCACCGCCCAGGGCACGGCCGTAGTCGCTGCCGCTGATGCCGACGAAGACGCCGCAGTCGCGGACCAGGTCGTGCGAGGGCGGCAGTCCGGCACGTTCCATGGCCTCGTAGGCGACCTCCAGCAGCATGCGCTGCTGGGGGTCCATCTGCTCGGCCTCCGCGGGGGACAGGCCGAAGAAGGCCGCGTCGAACTCCTCGATACCGTCGACGCAGCCCGCCCACCGGCTGCTGATCTTTCCCGGCTCAGCCGGGTCCGCCGAGTACAGCCGGTCCACGGGCCACCGCTCCGGCGGCACCTCCCCGATGGCGTCGACCTCCTCGACGAGGAGTCTCCACAGGTCCTCGGGCGAGGTGACGCCGCCGGGGAACCGGCAGGCCATGGCGACGACGGCGATCGCTGTCATCGTGATTCCAGTGCCTTCGCCAGATCCGAGATCGTCGGATAGTCGAAGATCGTCGACGACGGCACCGGGCTGTCGAGCAGACGCTCCAGCTCGCCCGCGAGCTCGTGGGCGCCCTTGGAGTCGAGGCCGTAGTCGGCGAAGGGGACGTGGTCGTCGAGCTCGGCGACCGGCGTGCCGAGGACCCTGGCGAGCAGGAAGCGGAGCATCGGCTTGGCCGCCGCCGCGCTGATCCGCACCGCCGCGCTCTCCCGCTGGGTGCGGTGGCGCACGCGCAGCTCGCCCGCGGCCAGCCTCCGGCCGCACTCGTTCCTGCGCACCTTGCCGCTGGAGGTCTTGGGCACGCTTCCCGGCTGGACCAGGGCGATCACGTCCAGCTTGAGCTGGAACGTCTCGGAGATCACGTGCTGGATCGCGGTGGCGGTCTCCGCCAGCGACTCCTCGCTCCGCTGGCCGCGCACCTCGCACACCAGGCCGACGGAATCGCCGGTCTGGAAGGCGGCCAGGCAGCCGGGACGGATCTGGGGGTCGGCGCGTTCGGCGACCTGTTCGAGGTCCACGGGGTGGTAGTTCTGGCCGCGGACGATGATCACGTCCTTGCGCCTGCCGGTGATGTAGAGCTCGCCCTCGTGGAAGAAGCCGAGGTCACCGGTGTGCAGCTCGGTCATCCTCTCCGGCTGCCCGTGGAACCCCCTGGCGACGCCCCAGCCGGTCACCATGATCTCGCCCACGGTGTCCTCGGGCAGCTCCTCCCGGGTGCCCGGCGTCACGATCGTGACGTTCATCCCGGTCACCGGGCGGCCGCAGGACACCAGGACCCGTCCCGCCGCCGCGGGCTTGGCGAGCCCCTCGCTGAGCGCGTCCCGGTCCGCGACGAACCGGCCGGGCGTCTCGTGGAGCGGGGGAGTGGTCACCGCCAGCGTGCACTCCGCCAGCCCGTACGACGGGCGCATCGCCTGCGCGCGGAAGCCGTACGGGGCGAAGACCTCGGCGAACCGGTCGACGGTCTCGGCGCGCACGGGCTCGGCGCCGTTGATCGCCACCTTCCAGGTGTCCAGCTTCAGCCCGGCCCGCCGGGCCTCGGGGATCCGGCGCAGGCACAGGTCGTAGGCGAAGTTCGGGGCCGCGGAGTGGGTGCCGCCGAAGTCGGAGATCGCCCGCAGCCAGCGTTCCGGGTCGCGGATGAAGGCCTGCGGCGACATCGTCACGATGTGGCCGCCGCGCAGCAGCGGGACCAGGACACCCAGCACCAGGCCGAGGTCGTGGAAGAGCGGCGCCCAGTTCACCAGCACCGAGTCGGGGCCGAGTTCGAGGGCCGCGCCGAAGTGGTCGACCTCGTCCAGCACGTTGCCGTGCGTGATCTCGATGCCGCGCGGCGACCCGGTCGAGCCGGAGGTGTACTGCAGGTAGGCGACGTCGTCCCGCCGCGCCGGGCGTTCGCGGAGGGGGACCTCCGGGCCGGGGGCCGTACCGTCGCCCGCACCGTCGCCCGCACTGCCGTCCGTACGGTCCAGCCACGTCACACCGGCCAGGCGCGGGCTCAGCCCGATCACGTCGGCCGTGGACACCTGGGGGGCGGCGGTCGCCGCGGTGACGTCGGCGTCCTCGACGATCCGCGTGAGGCGTTCGGCGGCCCGGTGGTAGGGGATCTCGGGCTCCGGCGCGGGGATGGGCACGGCGCCGGCCAGCAGGCAGCCGAAGAACTCGACGACGAAGTCCACACCCGTGTTGTGCAGCAGCATGACCCGCTGCCCCGGCAGTACGGCCGAGCTCAGCCGCGCCGCGAAGGCGGCCGCCCGACGGTGGAGTTCGCCGAAGGTCACGTCGGACCGCCGCGGCTCGCCTCCGCTCTCGTATCCGAGGTGGGTGATCGCCAGGCGGTCGGGGCGCAGGCTCGCCTGGCGCGCGAGGGCCTCCTCGATGAGCTGCACGGCCTCAGACCCGTTCACGCAGGCTGCGCGGGCGCATGTCGGTCCACACCCGCTCGATGTGGGCCAGGCACTCCTCCTCGGAGCCGCGCGTGCCCGCGTCGGCCCAGCCGGGCGGGAGCTCCCGTTCGGCCGGCCAGATCGAGTACTGCTCTTCGTCGTTCACCACGACGATGTACGTCATCAGAACCCCTCGCGGTAGTTGGAGTACGGCTGGCCGGTCATGGCGTGCACGGCTTCCAGATAGGAGTCGGCGTAGTCCGCGGCGACCGTGTGCGGCAGTTTGGCGGCCGGGTAGTCGACGAGCAGCAGGGCCCGGTCCGACGCCGGATCCTGCACGAATCCGACGCTGAGCGTGAAGTGGTTGGGCTCGTAGCGCATCGTGGGGGCGCACCCGATGCGCTCGTCGTCGATCCGGACACCGGCGAGCGCGTGGAACCGGTTGAAGGTGAAGTTGGCGTCCAGGTTCCAGTTGCGCATGTGGCGGGCGAACCTCGCGAACGGCGTCCGCCGGTGGGGCATGATCGACGTTTCCTGCCGGTGCACGTGCCGTACCAGGTCGATCCAGGTCCCGCCGTCGAGACGCGTGGCGAAGGGGATGATGTTGAGGAACAGGCCCAGGGCCTCCGCGCCCGCCGCCTCCTCGATCCTGCCGTTGACGCCGAGGCCCGTGATGACGTCGGCCCGGCCCGTCACCCGGCCGAGCGCCACCAGGTGGGCGGCCAGCGCCACGCTCTTCATACCGGCCCCCGCGGTCCTGGCGAGCCGCGCCATCGCCTGCGACAGCTCGGTCGTCACCTCGCGGTCGATGGTCTGGGCCATGGTCGCCGCCGCACCGGAGTCGGGGAACAGGGCGCCGTCCAGACCGGACAGCCGCTCCTTCCAGAAGGCGAGCGACTCGGCGGAGGAGGTGGCGGCGCGTTCGAGCGCGACGAACTGGCCGAAGCGCGACAGCGGCGGCGGTGCCTTCGGCGTGTCCGGGTGCTCCCGCAGCAGGGCGTGCCGGTTGAGGATCTCGGCCACCAGGGAGGTGAAGCTCCAGCCGTCGAGGATCGCGTGGTGCTCGGTGAGCGTCAGCTGGAAGGCCGAGGGGGACAGCCGCTGGGCCGTCACCCGGAACAGCGGGGCCTGCCCGAGGGCGAACGGCGTCGACCACTCGCGTTCGACGAGCGCGGCGACCGCCGCCCGCTGGTCGGCCCCGGTCAGGTCCTCGATCGTCAGCGGCGGCGGCACGGAACGGTGGACGAGCTGCATGGGCTCGCCGAAGGAGACCATGTCGAAGGAGGTCCGCAGCACCGGGTGGCGCTCGACGGCCTCGGTCACGACCCGCGTGAGCGTCCGCTCGTCCAGCGGCGCCGCGACCCGGTAGCTGTTGACGTTGTGGTACGGCCGCCGCTCCGGCTCCAGCTCCATGTGGTAGACCATCGCCAGCTGCATGGCGGTCATCGGGTAGGCGTCGACGACGTCGCCGCGGGCCCGCGCCCGCTCCCTGTCGCGCTCGCCGAGCAGCGCGAACGGCTCCAGCGGCGGCCCGTCCTCGGCACGCGTCACCTGGGTCGCGGCGGAGGCCACCGTGGGGTGGGCGAACAGCACGTCGAGGGGCAGCGCGTAGCCCGCCTTCCGCAGCCGTCCCGCGACCTGGATGCTGCGCACCGAGTCGCCGCCGAGCTCGAAGAAGTTGTCGTTCCTGCCCACCCGCTCCAGCTTCAGCACCTCGGCCAGGGCGTCGGCGAGGGCCTGCTCGACGGGTCCCTCCGGGGGGTCGTAGGCCGTCTCGGGGCGTCCCGCCTCCGGCAGCGCCCGCAGGTCCACCTTCCCGTTGGCGGTCAGCGGTATCCGGTCCAGGAGGACGACCGCCGACGGCACCATGTACTCCGGCAGCCTGTCGGTGAGGTGCGCGCGGAGTTCGGCCGCCGCCGGACGCTCCGGGCCGGGGACGACGTAGGCGACCAGCCGCCCGTCGGCCGCCACGACCACGCACGACCGCACCGCCGGGTGGTCGGCGAGGACCCGCTGGATCTCGCCGGGCTCGATGCGGAAGCCGCGGATCTTGACCTGGTCGTCGATCCTGCCGAGATACTCCAGGTCGCCGTCGGGCAGCCAGCGCACCAGGTCGCCGCTGCGGTACCGCCTGGCGCCCGGCACGGCCGGATCGGGCGGGAAACGCCGGGCGGTGAGTCCGGGGCGGCCGACGTATTCGCCGGTCACGCCGTACCCCCCGACGAACAGCTCGCCCGGCACCCCGACGGGGACGACACGGCCGTACCGGTCGAGCACCTCGGCCGACAGGTGCGGCAGGGGCCGCCCGATCACACTGCGCCCGAAGGGCGTCTCCGGGGTGATGTCGTAGGCGGTGACGTGGACCGTGGTCTCCGTGATGCCGTACATGTTGCACAGCCGGGCCTTCGGCGCCGAGCCCGTGGCGAACCACCGCCTGACGTGGTGCGGCTGCAGCGCCTCGCCTCCGAAGACGATCCACCGCAGGTGGTCGAGGGGGCGCGGTTCCTCCTCCAGCAGGCCGACGAGCTGGCCGAACGCGGAGGGCGTCTGGTTGAGGAAGGTGACCCGTTCCCGCTGCAGGAGGAGGGCGAACGCCTCGGGGGACCTGCCGACCTCCTTGGGCACCACGACGAGGCGGCCGCCGTACAGCAGCGCCCCCCACATCTCCCACACCGAGAAGTCGAAGGTGTAGGAGTGGAACAGCGTCCACACGTCGCCGGGGCCCATGCCGAAACGGTCGGCCGTCGCGGCGAACAGCTCCATCACGTTCGCGTGCGCGACCGCCACCCCCTTCGGGCGGCCGGTCGACCCGGAGGTGTAGATGACGTACGCGGTCGAACCGGTGGCGACGGGCAGCCGGAGGTCGTCCGAGGGGTGCGCGGCGATCTCCGCCTCGTCGTCCAGCAGGCCGACCGTCACCCCCTCGCCCGTCCGGTCGGCCACCGTCACCTTGACGTTCGCGTCGGCGACGATGAACGCGACGCGGTCGCGCGGGGTCTCGGGGGCGATCGGCACGTAGGCCGCGCCCGCCTTCAGGACCGCCAGCACGGCCTCCACCTGGCGGGGCGTCCGCTCCAGCAGCAGCCCGACCCGGTCCCCCGGGCGCACCCCGGTGGCGCGCAGGTGACGGGCCAGCCGGTTGGCCCGCGCGTTCAGCTCCCCGTAGGTGACCTCCACGGCGATCCTGCCCGGGTACAGCGCGGCCACGCTCTCGAAGCGTTCGTGCAGGCAGGCGTCGGCACCCCGGCTCACCGGGGCGGGCCCGCGGACGACGTCCAGGTCGGCGCCGGTCAGCATGGGCAGCTCGGCGACGGCCGTGCCCGGAGCCTCGGCCGCGGCGGCCAGCAGGGTCAGCCAGTGCGCGGCCATCCGCTCGATCGTCGCCGCGTCGAACAGGCCGGTGTTGTACTCGACCTCACCCCGGAGGCGGTGCCCGTCGTCGAAGACCGACCAGAGAAGGTCGAACTTCGCCGTGTCCGTCGTCAGGACGCGCGGCACCCCGCTCGCCTCGCCCAGCCGCAGCGGGCCCGCGTCGTGCCTGCTGTGCGCGCCGAAGGCGACGTGCATCAGCGGCCGGTCGGGGACCATGTCGAGCGGAGCCCGGTGGTGGTCGAGGTCCTCCATGACGTCGCGGCCGATCGCCGCCAGCAGCTCGTGGAAGCTCTCGTCCCCGCCGACCCGCGTGCGCAACGGCAGCATGGTGACGAAGTACCCGATCAGCTCCTCCAGCTCGATCCGGTCCCTGCCCGCGACCGGGGAGCCGACCACGATGTCGTCCTGGCCGGTGTAGCGGTGCAGCAGCACCACGAACGCGGCGAACAGCACGACGAACGGCGTTACCCCCTCCGTCATGGCCAGCGCCCGCACCCGCTCGCCCACCTCGGGCGGCAGGTCGAACGCGTGGACCGCCCCCGCCGTCGACCGCACCGGCGGGCGGGGCCTGTCGGTGTGCAGCGTCAGCCGCTCCGGCGCCCCGGCGAGCCGCCGCTGCCAGTAGTCGAGGTCCTCCGCCGGATCCTGTTCCCGCTGCCAGGCCGCGAAGTCCGCGTACTGCACGGCGGGCGCGGCCAGCCGGGGCTCGCGTCCCTCGGTCCGCGCCGCGTACAGCTCGGCCAGTTCGCGTTCGAACACAGGCAGGGACAGCCCGTCACAGGCGATGTGGTGGAAGACGACGACCAGCGCGCACCCGTCGGGAGCCCACCGCAGCAGCCGCGCCCGCGCCGGCAGATCGCGCTCCAGGTCGAACGGGCGCCGCGCCTCCAGGCGGGTCAGGTCCTCCACCGCCTCCCGCGGGCAGTCGATCACCGCCATGTCGATCTCGGCGGTGCCCCGGACCACCTGGTACGGCTCCGCGACCGAGATCGCGAACACCGTGCGCAGGACGTCGTGCCGCGCCACGATCGCGTTCAGGCACTCCTTGAGCAGCCCGGCGTCCACCGGGCCTTCGAGGGGGAGCAGCCAGGGGATGTTGTGGACGGCGGTGCCCGGGGTCAGCCGGTCGAGGAACCACAGCGCGCGCTGGCCGTACGACAGCGGCGCGGTCTCCAGGTTCCCGGGCCTGAGCGGCTGCCAGCCCTGCTCGACGGTTGTCACGTCAGCCCTCCTCATCGACCGTCACGTCGCTCACGGCCGCCACCCACGCCTGGTCGTCGAGCCGCGGCAGCGCGGCGACCGCCGCGGCGCGGCGCAGGACGGCCCGCGGTGACGGCGCCTTCTCCAGGAGCACCTCGGCCTGCTCGGCGACCGTGCGGGCGGTGAAGAACACCCGCGGCGGCAGGTCGATCCGCAGGGCGACGGCGATGCGCGCCTTCACCTTGGCGATCGCGAACGAGTGCGCCCCCAGCTCGAACACGTCGTCGTCGGCACCCACAGAAGGCACTCCCAGCACCCGTTCCCATATGTGGGCGAGGGTGTGGTGCAGGGGGGTGGCCGGCCCCTGCTGTTCCTCTCCTCCGGTGTCGGTGGTGGGGAGGGGGGTGCAGGTGTGGGGTGGGGGCAGGGCGTTGCGGTCGGTTTTGCCGTTGTGGGTCAGTGGCATGGTGTCGAGGTGGAGGTAGGTGGTGGGGATCATGTAGTCGGGCAGGTGGGGGGTCAGGTGGGTGCGCAGGTCGGTGGTGGTGGGGGTGTGGCCGGGGCGGG